>JBCCWS010000002.1:0-300000 GCA_039193195.1 Pseudomonadota bacterium | reverse complement strand
CGAACACGGAGTAACCACCGTGCTCCTTGGCGATGTTGTTGATGAGCTCCATCAGCGTCACGGTCTTGCCCACACCGGCACCGCCGAACAGGCCGACCTTACCGCCCTTGGCGATCGGCATGATCAGGTCGACGACCTTGATGCCGGTCTCCAGAATTTCGGTAGCGGGTGCCTGGTCTTCGTAGGCGGGGGGCGAGCGGTGGATCGGACGGCTCTCGTCCGCGCCGATGTCACCCTTCTCGTCGATGGGATCGCCGAGCACGTCCATGATCCGGCCCAGGGTTTTCAGACCCACGGGCACGGAGATCGGGGCGCCCGTGTTGGACACGTCCATGCCGCGCTGAAGGCCGTCACTGGCGCCCATGGCGATGCAGCGCACGATGCCGTCGCCGAGCTGCTGCTGCACCTCGAGGGTCAGACCGCGCTCTTCCAGGCGCAGGGCGTCGTAAACCTTGGGCACGGCATCGCGCGGGAACTCCACGTCCACCACGGCCCCGATGATCTGCACCGTCTTGCCAACGCTCATACTTCTCGCCTCTGTCTTGTCAGTTCCGCCGGCCGCGCCGGCTGATGATTTCGATTAATGAATTCGATAGTTCGTTGCGTCGCCCGCAGCCTTAGACGGCCTCGGCGCCGCTCACGATCTCCGAGATCTCCTGGGTGATCGCCGCCTGGCGCGCCTTGTTGTAGATGAGCTGCAGATCGTTGATCAGCGTTCCCGCGTTCTCCGATGCGCTCTTCATGGCGACCATTCGTGCGGCCATCTCGCAAGCCACGTTCTCCACCGCCCCGCGGTACACCTGCGCTTCGATGTAGCGCATGACCAGGCCGTCGAGGAGGGCTTCGGCGGAGGGCTCGAAGATGTAGTCCCAGTTGTCCTGAAGGTCTTCGGAGTCTTCCGCTTCGATCGGCAGCAACTGCTTCACCATGGGCTTCTGGCTCATGGTGTTCACGAACTCGGCGTGCACCAGCTTCAGCTGATCGAGCTTGCCTTCCGCGTAGGCGTCCAGCATCACCTTCACGGTGCCGATCAGGTCGCTCAGCTTCGGCGCGTCACCCAGCTGCGAGGTGCTCGACATGATGTCCATGCCGAGGCGGCGGAAGAAGGTGATGCCCTTGGTGCCGATGAGGCAGACGGACACCTCGCGCCCGGCCTCGCGGTCCTTTTCGATCGCCTCCATCGCGGTACGGAAGGAGTTGACGTTCAGGGCACCGCAAAGACCACGGTCGGTGGACACGATGATGTAGCCGACCTTCTTGATCTCGGGGTGGCCGACCAGGAACGGATGGCGCGGATCCGGGTTGGCCTCGGCCACGTGACCGATCACCGTGCGGATCTTCTCGGCGTAAGGCACGGACGCCTGCATGCGCTGCTGAGCCTTACGCATCTTGCTGGCGGCCACCATTTCCATGGCCTTGGTGATCTTCTGAGTGTTCTTCACACTCTTGATCTTGGTCCGGATTTCCTTAGCTGCTGGCATCGATCAACCTCGTTACGAGCGGTACGCTTCGCCTGAGAGCCTTAGTAGGCGCCCGTGGTGGCGAAGGCTTCGACGGCGGCCTTCATACCGGCCTTGATGTCGTCGTCGTACTTGCCCGTGCTGTTGATCTTGTCCAGCAGCTCGCCGGCGTTGCTGCGCGCGTGGGCGTGCATGGCGGCCTCGAAGTCCACCACCTTCTCCACCGGCACTTCGTCGAGGAAGCCCTCGTTGACGGCGAAGAGGGACAGGGCCATCTCGGCCACGCTCAGGGGCGCGTACTGCTTCTGCTTCATCAGCTCCATGACGCGCTTACCGCGCTCAAGCTGCTTACGCGTGGCTGCGTCCAGGTCTGAGGCGAACTGGGAGAAGGCTGCCAGCTCGCGGTACTGGGCCAGGGCCAGACGCACACCGCCGCCGAGCTTCTTGATGATCTTGGTCTGCGCCGAACCACCCACACGCGACACGGAGAGGCCGGCGTTGATGGCAGGGCGGATGCCGGAGTTGAACAGGTCCGACTCCAGGAAGATCTGACCGTCGGTGATGGAGATCACGTTGGTCGGCACGAAGGCGGACACGTCACCGGCCTGGGTCTCGATGATCGGCAGGGCGGTCAGGGAACCGGTCTTGCCCTTCACCTCACCGTTGGTGATCTTCTCCACGTAGTCGGCGTTCACCCGTGCAGCGCGCTCGAGCAGGCGCGAGTGCAGGTAGAACACGTCACCGGGATAAGCTTCGCGACCCGGCGGACGACGCAGGAGCAGGGACACCTGACGGTAGGCGACGGCCTGCTTGGACAGATCGTCGTAAATGATCAGGGCGTCTTCACCGCGGTCGCGGAAGTACTCACCCATGGTGCAGCCCGCGTAGGGCGCGATGTACTGCAGGGCGGCGGACTCGGCAGCGGAGGCAGCGACCACGATGGTGTTCTCCATCGCGCCGTGCTCTTCCAGCTTGCGCACCACGCCGGCGATGGAAGAGGCCTTCTGGCCCACCGCGACGTAGATACAGAAGATGCCCGAGTCCTTCTGGTTGATGATGGCGTCGACGGCGACGGCGGTCTTACCGGTCTGACGGTCGCCGATGATCAGCTCACGCTGGCCGCGGCCGACGGGCACCATGGCGTCGATGGCCTTGAGGCCGGTCTGCACGGGCTGATCCACCGACTGACGGGCGATCACGCCCGGGGCCACCTTTTCGATCGGCGAGTAGCCGTCGTAGCTGATCTCACCTTTGCCGTCGATGGGACGGCCCAGGGCATCCACCACGCGGCCGAGCAGGCCCTTGCCGACGGGCACTTCGAGGATGCGCCCGGTGGTCTTGGCCGTGTCGCCTTCGGAGAGGTGCTTGTAGTCGCCGAGGACCACGGCGCCGACCGAGTCCTGCTCCAGGTTGAGCGCGAGACCGAAGGTGTCGCCCGGGAACTCGATCATCTCACCGTACTGCACGTCGGCGAGGCCGTGGATGCGCACGATGCCGTCCGTGAGCAGCGTGATGGTGCCGACGTTGCGCGCTTCCGCAGCAGCGTCGAAGTTCTTGATGCGCTCCTTGATGAGCTCGCTGATCTCAGATGCCTTCAACGACATGGTCCAGACCTCCTTTCAAATTCCCTTCGTGTATTCGGTGCTATGCGCGCAGCGTGCTGGCCAGGCGGTCCAGGCGCGCGCGCGCGGAGCCATCGATCACCAGGTCACCGGCCTTCACCACCACGCCGCCGATGATCTCGGGATCCAGCGTGTTGTTGAGCTGCACCTCGCGACCCAGGCGGGCGCGCAGGGCGTTGGCCAGGGCGGTGCGGGCCTGCTCGTCGATCGGCTCGACGGAGACGACCTCCACCTCGAGCGTGTGCTCGGCAGCGGCCTTCATCTCGGCGAACTGCGTGGCGACGTCCGGCAGCGCCTCAAGGCGCTCGTTGTCCGCCAGCAGGCGCAGGAAGTTGCCGGCCTCGGAGCCGGGCGCCTCGGGAAACAGGCCGAGCAGCAACTCGGCCTGGGCCGCAGGGTCGCGCGACGGATCATCGAGCAGCGCCTGCACGGTAGGATCGGCGACCGCGGCGGCGGCGATGTTCAGCACATCGGCCCAGACGCCGAGTTGACCGGCACCGTTGGCCACATCGAAGGCAGCGCGGGCGTAGGGGCGAGCGATGGTGGCGTGATCTGCCATGGCTTAGATCTTCGCGACCAGCTCGTCGAGCAGGTCCTTGTGTGCTGCCGCGTCGATCTCGCGGCGCACGATCTGCTCGGCGCTGGTCAGGGCCAGGCCAGCCACTTCGGCACGCAGCTCGTCGCGGGCACGGTTGCGCTCCTGCAGGATCTCGTCCTGCGCGGCCGCCAGCTGACGCTCGCGTTCGCCGCGGGCATCCGTACGTGCCTGCTCCATGATCTCGTTGTAGCGAGATTCGGCCTCGGAGATGATCTTGGAGGCCTTGTCGCGCGCGTCACGCTCGACGCTGCCGGCGGTAGCGCTGGCGGCTTCCAAATCCTTCTGCCCCTGTTCGGCCGCTGCCAGACCGTCGGCGATCGTCTTGCGACGGGCCTCGATGGCATCGATGAGCGGTGGCCAGATGTACTTCGTGCAGAACCACACGAAGATGATCATCGCGATGGTCTGACCGATTAGGGTGCTGTTGAAATCCACGTTGTGTTCTCCACTGCGCAATGACCCGAAGGACGCGACGGCGAGATCGCTAGGACCTCAGTCGCGGCTCCCTCCGGAGCGATGCCCTCGACCCTCCCGGGTCAGGCGCAGGCCCTCTCGGATCCTGCAGCCCTCAAGCGCGCTCGCCCCGGCCAAAAGTGCCGCGGGCTTAGCCCTGAAGCACGGCCACCAGCGGGTTGGCGAACAGCATGATCAGGCCGATGGCCACACCGATAATTGCCACGGCGTCGAGCAGGGCGACGATCACGAACAGGTTGGTGCGCAGCATCGGCATCAGCTCGGGCTGGCGCGCAGCGCTCTCGAGGAAGCGGCCACCGAGCAGACCCATGCCGAGGCCGACGCCCAGGGCGCCAAGACCGATCACGATTGCAACGGCGAGTGCGGTGAAGCCGAGTACGGTTTCCATCGAAGTTCTCCTACTGGATCAGATCAAGTTATACGGTCGATGCGAGCCTCGTTTCGCCGAGGATCGCGGGAAATGAAGCTAGTGATCGTCTGCCTCCGCCAAGCTCAGATACACGATGGTCAACATCATGAAGATGAAGGCTTGCAGCACGATCACAAGGATATGGAAGACAGCCCACGCGAAGTGGGGGCCGAGCACCTGCCAGAAGCCCAGCAGGCCGATCAGGATGAAGATCAGCTCGCCGGCAAAGAGGTTGCCGAACAGGCGCAGCGAGTGCGACAGGGGTTTGGCCAGCATGGCAGGTACTTCCAGCGCCATGTTGAAGGGGATGGCTGCCGGATGGTTGAACGGATGCATGGTGAAGCTCTTCACCCAACCCATCACGCCCTTCTTGCGTACCGCGAACCAGATGCTCAGAAGGAACACGCTGATCGACAGGGAGAAGGTGACGTTGAGGTCGGCGGTCGGCACCACCTTGAGGTATTCGATGCCCGCGCCGTGGGCAATCCACGGCAGCCAGTCGACAGGGATCAGGTCCATGGTGTTCATCAGAAACACCCAGACGAAGATGGTCAGGGCTAGCGGCGCGACCAGCTTGCTGTCGCCATGGTAGATGTCCTTCACCGAGCTCTCGACGAACTCGACGAGGATCTCCACGAAGGCCTGGAACCGGCCTGGCACACCGGTGGTGGCGTTTTTCGCAACACGACCGAAGAGGAAGCAGAACAGGCCGCCGAGGAGGACGGCGAAGAACATGGAATCGACGTTCAGGGCCCAGAAGTTGCCCGAGCAGTGATTCCAAACGATGCCGGTCTCATCCGTGCAGACGGTGAGGTTCTGCAAGTGATGGGTGATGTACTCGTTGACGGTCTTGCCGGCTTCGCCAGCGTGTTCACCGCCGTGGGCGGCAGCCTCCGTCGCACCGTGCGTCTCTTCGGCCATGTTGTCGCTCATGCCCCTCGTTTATCCGACGGCAGCAGCAGGCCCGAGAAGGTGCCCAACTGTGCCACGATGTACCCAAGCAGCAGCCACAGCGGTGGCGGCTGCAGCGTTGCGAGCGCGCCCCCGAAGAGGACCACCGTCAACGCGATTTTTCCGATCTCGCCCAGCCACAGCGCTCGCAGCAGTCGCGCGTCTGGGCTCAGCAGCAGCCTCGCGGCCAAAAAGCCGTGGGAAAGCACGCAGACCCCCGTTCCGAGCAGCGCAGCGGCGGCAGCGTCGCCACCCACCGTCAGCCAGACGATGGCGGCGAGCGCACAGCCGAGGGCGCTCTGGATCAGCAGGATGGCGAGGATGTCTCTCACGGCGTGCTGCTGAGAACTGTTGGCTGCGAGGCGCCTCCCTGGCGCGGGAACCGACGGCAAGCCGTTCGGGACGCATCGCGCGAAACCGAAATGGGCTCGTCTGCCGCAGGAAGCGTCATTTTTATCGCATCATCGCAGCCGTTCCGGTACGTAGGCGGAGCGAAATGGCTCCAGACCCCTACCGGGGCGACGGCATTATAGAGAGCGGTCTGGACTCCCACAACAGCAATTCGTCGCGGTGCGTCACCGCGCTGTAGGTGTTTGCCGCAAGCCGCTCAGCGGCGCCGGAATGAGCGCTAGAGCTCGCTCATGGCCGTCACCCGGTGTCCCTCAGATTTCCAGGGTCTTACGAAGGTCGAACGCGCTCGGCGGGTGACAGAACTCGCCCGCATGGCCCGGCCCACACCGCGCTGGGGCAGACACATCGCATGCGCAAAGACCGGGTTCCCGGACCGGCGGCAGCAGTGTTGTGCGCAACAACGGTCTGCACGCAACGCAACTCGCCCGGCGCAGCCTGCTGCGAGCCGCAGACCGGCCGTAAACCCCGCCGCCAGCTATCGCGACACGGAGATCAGCGCGGAGATAGGGGTGTGCCACTCCCGACGAGCCACTATCCTTGCCGCTCCCAATTCTCCCTGGAGCCTCGCATGTACGCGTCACGCGCTGCCCTTGTCGTCCTCACGCTGCCCGCCCTGAGCCTCGCCGACGAAGGCATGTGGACCTTGGACAACTTCCCGAGTCAGGCCGTAGCCGAGCGCTACGGGGTGCAGATCGACGATGCCTGGCTGCGCGATGCGCGCCTGGCCACCGCGCGCCTCGAGAACGGCTGCACCGGCTCCTTCGCCTCCGGCGACGGTCTGGTGCTGACCAATAACCACTGCGTGTGGGGCTGTGTGCGCAATCTCTCCAGCGCAGAGCGGAATCTCTCCGACGAGGGCTTTCTCGCCGCCAGCCGCGAGGAGGAGCTGCGCTGCCCAGGCCAGCAGGTGTCCGTTCTGGTGAACTACGAGAACGTCACCGAGCAGATCCGCGCGGCCGCCGCCGACCTTCCGGACGCTCAGGCGAACGACGCACGAAAGGCCAAGCTAACGGCGCTGGAGAGCGCATGCAGTGACGATGCCAGCAACCTTCGCTGCGAGGCCGTGACCCTCTACAACGGCGGCCAGTACTTCATCTACAGCTACCAGCGCTATGACGATGTGCGCTTGGCCTTCGCGCCGGAACTCGACATCGGTGCCTTCGGAGGCGACCCGGACAACTTCAACTTCCCCCGCTGGTGCCTGGACATGTCCTTCCTACGGGTCTACGACGCCGACGGCAACCCAGCCAAAACACCTAATTATCTCGCTTGGCGTGCGACCGGTCCCGAAGGCGGTGACCCGGTGATCATCACCGGCCACCCGGGCAGCACCTCCAGGTCCCTCACCGTCGCGGAGCTCGCGATGCTGCGCGAGGTGGAATACCCCGCATTTATCGAGCGCTATTCGGAGCTGCGCGGGCGCATGCTGGAGTGGGCTCTGACGAGCGATGAGGCCGCCCGCACGGTGCAGCAGCGCATCCTCGGCATCGAAAACGGCTTGAAGGTGCGTCGCAACGCTCTGCGCGCCCTTCTCGACAGCGAGAACATGGCGCGCAAGGTCGATGCCGAAAACGCTCTGCGCAAGGCCGTCGACGACGACCCCAAACTGCGCGAAGCCTACGGTGAGGCCTGGACGCTCATCGAGGAGGCGATTACCGCGTACCGCAACATTCATGATGAGCATCTGTACATCGAATATGCGGCAGGCCTGCAGGGTGATTTGTACGGCTATGCCCGCACGCTGGTCCGCGCCTCCATCGAACGGGAGAAACCCAACACCGAACGCTATCGCGAATTCACCGAGGCCGCCCTGCCTCAAAGGGAGCAACGCCTGCTGGCGGCGCGGCCAATCAATACCGACTACGAGAAGCTCCGCCTACGATTTTCCCTAGCTAAGCTACGGGAGAGTCTTGGCCCCGACAGCGAGTACGTGAAGCTCATTCTGGGGAGCGCCTCGCCCGAGTCCTTAGCGCAGTCCCTCGTCGACGGTTCCAAGCTCGGTGATCCCGAGGTGCGAAAGGCACTGTGGGTGGACGGTCGAGAGGCCATCGACGCGAGCGACGATCCGATGATCGCGCTGGCGCGGCGCATCGAACCCAAGGCACGCGCCCTGCGCGAGCGCTACGAGACCGACGTAGAGGCGCCCCAGGTACGCGGTACGGAGATGCTGGCCGACGCGCGCTTCGCCGCATACGGCACGGACACCTACCCTGACGCAACCTTCACCCTGCGCGCGACGTACGGCGCGGTGCAGAGCTGGGAGGAACGCGGCGAGACGATCGGCCCTTTCACTCGCACGGCACGGCTCTTCGAGCGCGCCACGGGGGAGCGGCCCTTCCTACTACCCGCCTCCTGGGAGGGTGCCCGCGAGCGATTAGCCGACGACACGCGCTTTAACTTCGTGGCAACCACCGACATCACCGGGGGCAACTCGGGCAGTCCGATCATCGCGGCCGACGGCCGCCTAGTGGGCCTCGCCTTCGACGGCAACATCCACTCCATCGCGGGCGATTTCTGGTTCGATGAGACGACCAACCGCACCGTGGGCGTGGACACGGCAATCATGCTCGAGGCCTTGGAGAAAGTGTACGGCGCCGAGCACCTACTGAAGGAGCTCACGGTCGTCCCTTAGGCGTGGGGCGGTCTACTTGATGTGGTCGAGGATGCCTTCGAGCTCGTCGAGGCTGTTGTAGGCGATGCTGAGTGAGCCTCGGCCCTTTGCCGAGTGACGAATCTTGACGGCGGCGCCAAGCTGCTCGCTCAACTCTTCCTCTAGGCGGGCGATGTCACGATCGCCCTCGTGCTCGTTCGCCTTGGCGCCCGCCTCGGCGGCGGCTGCCGCCTTCTGCACCTGGCGCACCAACTGCTCCGCTTGCCGCACGGAGAGACGGCCTTCCACCACCTGCGCCGCCACCCGCGCCTGCTCGCGCCCCGACAGGGGCAGTAGGGCGCGGGCGTGGCCCATCTCGAGCTCGCGCCGTTCCAAGCGCTCCTTCACCGCGTCGTCTAAATCTAACAGGCGCAAGAGATTGGAGACGGCGGCGCGAGAGCGGCTAACGGCCTCGGCAGCTTCCGCGTGGGTGAGACCAAACTCATCCACTAAGCGGATAAGCGCGCGTGCTTCTTCGAGCGGATTGAGGTTCTCGCGCTGGATGTTCTCGATCAGTGCCATCGCGAGGGCCGTTTCGTCCGGCACCTGGCGGATGATCACAGGCACCTTGGACAAACCGGCGAGCTGGGCGGCGCGCCAGCGGCGCTCGCCAGCGATGATCTCGTAGCGCGCGTTCGCGCCCTTGCCGCTGATCGGGCGCGCGACGATCGGCTGCATGATGCCCTGCTTGGCGATCGAGGCAGCCAGCTCCTCCAGGGACTCCTTGCGCATATCCGAGCGAGGCTGGTACTCGCCGCGCTGCAAACGCTCTACGCCGAGCTGCTCGACACGCTCGCCCTGATCGGACTGTGTCGCTGCAGGCGCGGGCGCCGGCGCGTCACCGGCGTCGCTCACGGGTGGCGCCTTGCGCGTGGCGGAATCGCCGAGCAGGGCGTCCAAGCCGCGGCCGAGACCTCGTCGCTTGGCACTCATGGCTGGCTCCCCCCGGATTGAACGTCGGCCGGCGTCGGCTCAGGGCTCGCCGCGGCCGCCGTCGGCATCGCTTGCAAGCCAGCCTGCTGCAACACCTCGTCAGCCAGGGCGCGGTAGGCTAGGGCGCCGCGGGACTGGGGATCGTAGAAGAGCACCGGACGGCCAAAACTTGGCGCCTCGGCCAGGCGCACGTTGCGCGGGATCGCGGTGCTGTAGAGGCGATCGCCGAAATGCAGGGCCAGCTGCCCGGAAACGTCGTTGGCCAGGTTGTTACGTGGGTCGAACATGGTGCGAAGAATGCCCTGGATCCGCAGCTGCGGATTCACCGCCTGGCGGATCCGCTCGATGGAATTGATCAGGGCCGTGAGCCCTTCGAGCGCATAGTACTCGCACTGCATCGGGATGATCACGCCGGTGGCCGCCGAGAGGGCGTTCACCGTGAGCATGCTCAGGGCCGGCGGGCAGTCGATCAGCATGAAGTCATAGCGCTCGCTGACCTCGGCCAGGGCCTTGGCCAGGGTGTCCTCGCCCCCACCCTCGCGCAGGAGCGAGACATCGGCGAGGGTGAGATCGTCGTTGGACGGCATGACGTCGAAGCCGAACTCTTCTACGCGCTGGATCGCTTGTGCTGCCGCGGCCTCGCGGGTCAGCACGTCGGTCACTGAATGGTCGAGGTCGTGCTTGTCGATGCCGCAGCCCATGGTAGCGTTGCCCTGGGCGTCCAGGTCGATCAACAGCACGCGTGCGCCCACGTCCGCCAGGCTCGCGGCGAGGTTGACCGAGGTGGTGGTTTTCCCGACCCCGCCCTTCTGGTTGGCGATGGCGACGATTCTGCTCATAGCGCATCAGTGTCGCATGCTTCGCCGTGCCGTGGCGCCCGTCACCGCATCAGGTCACCGAGGCTGGCATCGCCAAGCGCACCAGGTAGCGCTGGGCCGCCAGCCCGGGCACATCGAGCGCGATCACCTCGGCTCGCTCGCGCCAAGGCGGGGACAACGCAGCGATTTCCTCAGCGGCGCGCTCACCCTTCATCGCCAGCAGGCACCCGTCGCTCGCCACCAGATGCGCACTGGACGTGACGAACTGGGCGAGGCTGCTAAACGCGCGGCAGGTGACCGTACCGAAGGTGCCGGGCGCCAGCTCAGCCTCCTCGACCCGCGCGCGGACCAGCGCCACGTTAAGCGGTTTGAGGCGAAGCTGCACCTCGTGCAGGAAGCGGATGCGCTTAGCGGCGGGATCCAGCAGGGTCGCGTGCAGCGAGTCGGGGAACGCCAAGGCCAGGATCATGCCCGGCATGCCCGCCCCCGTGCCGACGTCCAAGATGCGCTCGCCGGTAAGGTGCGGCTGGATCGCCAGGCTGTCCAGCAGGTGGCGACTGACCATCTCCCGGGGGCCGCGCACGCCAGTGAGGTTGTAAGCGCGATTCCAGCGATGCAGTAGCGCCAGGTAGTCGATCAGCGCATCCGTCGCTGGCTTGATCGCGGTGAGGCCGAGCGCGGCAATCCCTTCACTCAATGAATCTCTTATCTCACAGCGGTCGACATCACCGATCTTCTGCATCCCGGCTGCCTCATTCACAGCGCTACTTGGGGATCTCGCGCATCTTCACGAAAGCGTCGCGGATCGCCATGGACCACGCGTCGCTCAGGGCGCGGAAGCTCGGGTCGTCGCTCTCGATGCGGCGATGGATGGAAAACTCAAAGGCTCCGTTAGGTAATACGGCGAGGTCCAGAGGCATCCCGACGGTCAAGTCCGAACGCAAGGTGGAGTCCATGCTCAAGAGCGCCGCCGTAATGCCGTCATTCAAGGTGGTTTCCGGCTCGATCACCCGGTCTAGAATGGGCTTGCCATACCTGTGCGATCCGATCTGGAAGAACGGCGTGTCCTCGGTCGCCTCGATGAAGTTCCCCGCGGCGTAGATCATGAACAGGCGTGGCTCCCCGCCCTCGATTTGCCCTGCGAGGACGATGGAGGCGAGCGTCGACTCGTTCATCGCTCGCAAGCCCGGTCCAAACCGTTCCTGCACCTCGCGCATAGCATCGCCGATCAGCTCTGCCATGCGATACACACTGCGAGCACTGTAGAGATGGCCGTTGCCGTCGTCGTTGTCGATACGCTCCTGCAGCAGGGAGATCACCGACTGGGTGATCGCCAGGTTGCCCGCCGTCATTAAGACGAAGGCGCGCTCGCCCGGCACGTTCCAGGCGAACATCTTGCGGAACTTGGCGATGTCATCCACGCCGGCGTTGGTGCGCGTGTCGGATAGCATTACCAGGCCGGCGTTCAGGCGCAGCGCTACGCAATACGTCATGGTCCCAGGGTCCTCGCTGGCGTCGGTTCCAGGTCGACGCGGACAGTCTAGCCCGCTGCCGTGGCGGCCCGCCTCAGCGGGGGCGAGAAATGGTAGTCGAGGGCGATCTGATTGGACAGGGCGTTGTTGCGCGCGATGAAGTCCGAGAGGAAGCCGTGGAGGTTGTCGGTGAGCTCGCCGGCCAGGCCGTCGCCGCGGAGCTCGTCCAGTAGGCCGCGACTCAAGGTGTGGCACTCGAGGCGGCGCGCGTAGATGCGTGCTAGGCGCTCCAGGCGCTCGCTGGCCGCTTCTAGGCAGTGACCCAGCGAGCGGGAGCAGTAGGCGTTAAGCACCAGGAGATCCACGATATGGTCAGGGCGGTAGTCGCTGCGGTAGGCCCAGTGATAGGCGCGCACGGAACTTGAGGCGCGCAGGATGGCGATCCAATGGTGGCGAGCGCCTGCCTCCACCGTGCGCAGCGAGTCGCCGTCAGCCCCCAGACTACTGTCCAAGGCTGTGTGCCGTACGTCGAGGATGCGCGCCGTGCAGTCGGCCCGTTCCAGGTAGGTGCCGAGGTTGAGAAAGTCGTAGCCCTCGTGGCGCAGCACCGTAGACTCGGTAACCCCGCGAAACAGCGCACAGCGGCGCTTGATCCAACTTAAGGTTGCGCGCAGCTCTTCGCTGCGGCGGCGCTGGTGATCCCAGCGTTGCACCGTGCGCCAGGCACCATCGATCACTTCCCACATCTCGGCCGTGAGCGAGGTGCGCACGACGCGCGCGTTGTTGCGCGCCAGGCTCAGGCAGCTTCGGATACTGCAGTCGCTGTCATCGGCATAGAGCAGAAACTGGACGACCGTATCGCGGTTTGCCTGGTCGTAGCGCGCGAAGAAGGGCTCGGCGCAGCCAGAGGAACGAATGATGTCTTCCCAGTCGCTCGCTTGCGGGCTTGGTGCCACCGCCGTGCGACGCCCGACGTCGATCAGGCGCGCGAGATTGTCGGCTCGCTCCACGTAGCGACCCATCCAGTACAAGGCATCGGCCGCTCTACCTAACATTTCTTATTAGCTATGGAGAATCCGCTCATTCTCGCAGCACCCACGTATCCTTCACGCCGCCTCCCGTGCGGGTATTCACGATCAACGATCTATCGTCCTGGGCGACGCGGGTGAGGCCGCCGGGCAACACGTCGATGGTGCTGGACGAACACAGGACATAGCCGCGGAAGTCTACGTGACGTGACTCGAACTGAGGTTGCTCATCGGGCTTGCCGCCCAGGGGCAAGGCGATATCCGCGTCTGTCTCGTGCGCCTCATTGCGCACCGGTGCCAGCAGTCGCGGGCAACGCGATAGGGGCAAGGTCTCTTGTGCAATGTACGCCGCTGGCGCCGCGCGCAGGCGCGACCCGACGGTGTCGAGCAGCAGCTCGTCGGCCTGGGGCCCTACCACCACTCCTTCGGCACCGGCACCGTCGACCGGTTTGATCACAAGCTCGGCGAGGTGGTCAAGCACGTAGGCGAGCGCGTCCGGCTCAGAGCACCGCCAGGTCGCGGCGCTCTCCAGCAGCGGCTCTTCTCCCAGGTAAAAGCGAATCATCTCGGGGACAAAGGGAAAGACGGACTTGTCGTCCGCCAGGCCACAGCCTGGCGCGTTGACGATGCTCACCCGCCCCTCGCGGTAGGCCTGCATCAGACCGGGTACGCCAATCAGGGAATCGCGTTTCCCTGCGAGCGGATCCAAGTAGTCGTCGCCGATACGGCGATAGATGACGTCAACCGCTTGCGGGCCTGCCGTCGTGCGAACCCACACCTGCCCGCCTTCGACGTGCAGGTCCGCCCCTTCCACGAGTTCCACACCCATCTGGTCGGCCAGGTAAAAATGCTCGTAGTAAGCACTATTGCCAGCGCCTGGGGTGAGCACAACGGTAACGGACTCGCGATCCGACGCGTGCGCCGGTCGACAGTCAGCTAGGAGATCATGTAGGCGTCGGGGATAGTCGTCGATCCGACGTGCCCCGGAGCGATGGATCAGATCAGGGAACAGCTGAGTCATCGTCTCACGGTCTTCGAGCATGTACGACACACCGGAGGGAATTCGGCAGTTGTCCTCCACCACGACGAAGCGTGATTCATCCAGGCGAGCGACATCGATCGCTACCACGTGGGCGTGAGCGCCGCCTGGCGCCCACACCCCGCGCAGCTGCGGGCGCCACGCCCGACAGCCGGTGATCACCTCGCTAGGGAGCACACCCGCGGCCACAATCTCCTGTTCGCCGTAGGCGTCGGCGAGAAACGCATTGATCGCCCTGGCACGTTGCTTCAGGCCGTCTTCAAGCGGCCGCCATTCCTGTGCGGAGAACACGCGTGGCAACACATCGAAGGGTACCGGCTGCTCGTGATCTTCCGCCGCCCCGGGACCGTGCACCGCGAAGCTTATTCCAAGGCGACGGAAAACAGATTCCGCCTCGCGCTGACGGGCGCAAAGAGCGGCGCCGTCCACCGCATCCAACCAACGCTTCACAGCTGCGTAGGGCGGCCGCACGTGATCGGGCGCTTGGTTGAACATCTCGTCGAACACGGCGGGAATCTCACTCGGTACTCGGGAAGGGCGGCGCACCCGCCTAGTGCACAGGGCAAAGCCTGCCGCGCAGGGTCGACGGGGCGCGATAAACGCGGCACTTTAAGCGCAATTCTCTCGCCGCCCAAGATCGCATCGTTGGCGCGCTTTCATCGTACACGAGACTCCCATGACCATCCGCGTCGCCCTCAGCCATCGCACTCGTTATCACTACGACCGCCGCATCACAGTGCATCCCCAGGTGGTGCGCCTGCGGCCGGCGCCCCATGCACGCACCACCATCCAGAGCTACTCGATGAAGGTCTCGCCGGGGGATCACTTCCTAAACTGGCAGCAAGACCCCTTCGGCAACTACCTCGCCCGTCTGGTCTTTCCCGAGCCAGTGGACCACCTAGAGGTGGCGGTCGAGGTGATCGCCGACCTGCAGGCGCTCAACCCCTTCGACTTCTTCGTCGAGAAGTACGCCTACCATGTCCCCTTCGATTACCCGCCAGCCCTCAGTAAGGAGCTCGCGCCCTACCTGGAACGCGTGAAGGAGCCTGGCAAACGGTTCGCTGCCCTGGTGCAAGACGCGCGGGCTGCCTACGAGGCCTCGCGGGGCGGGGTGCAAGAGGATCGACGCAGCACCGTGGATTTCCTCGTCGACCTCAACCGCGAGCTGCGCGAGCGCATCGCCTACACGATCCGTGAAGAACCGGGCGTGCAGAGGCCGGAGCAGACCCTCTCACTCGCCACGGGCTCCTGCCGGGACTCGGGCTGGCTGCTGGTCGCACTGCTGCGCGAGCTCGGCCTCGCTGCGCGCTTCGTGTCCGGCTATCTAATCCAGCTCACCTGGGACGAGCCAGACCTCGACGGTGCGCCCGGACCGGCCGAGGACTTCACGGACCTCCACGCCTGGGCTGAGTGCTACGTGCCCGGCGCTGGCTGGGTGGGCCTCGATCCGACCTCCGGCCTCGCCGCCGGCGAAGGGCATATTCCCCTCGCAGCGACGCCGACGCCCCAGTCCGCGGCACCGATCGCCGGCAACCTTGAGCCCTGCGAGGTCGACTTCGAGGTCGAGATGACGATCACCCGCCTCGCCGAGCGACCGCGCGTCACCGCACCGATCGACGACCGCGCGTGGGCCCGACTGAACGATGTCGGCCTACGGGTGGACGACATCCTGCGCCGGGACGACGTGCGGCTGACCATGGGCGGCGAGCCCACTTTCGTCGCCGATAGCGATCGCGAAGCGGATGAATGGAACACGGCGGCCGTGGGCCCTACCAAACGACAGTACGCGGACGCGCTGATCCGCAGGCTGGGCAAGCGCTTCGCGCCCGACGGGCTGCTGCAGCACGGCCAGGGCAAGTGGTACCCCGGCGAACCCCTGCCGCGCTGGGGTTACGCGCTCTACTGGCGCACGGACGGCGAACCCCTGTGGACCACGCCAGAGCTGATCGCGGGCGAGCAGGGCCAAGCGGGCCCCGCGGACGCCGGTAGCTTCATACGCTCCCTTTGCGAAGCACTGGACGTCGATGCTGACTGCGGCCAGCCGATCTACGAGGATCCCGGCGAGTTCTTGCTGGCAGAGCAGCGCTTGCCTGAGAACGTGGCGCCGGAGAACAACCGCCTCGAAGACCCCATGGAGCGCGCCCGCCTGGCGCGCGTGTTCGAGCGGGGCCTGGGCCAGCCCGCGGGTTTCGTCCTGCCGCTGCAGGAAGCCCAGGCCCAGGCCGCCCCGCGCGATCGACGCCGGCGCCGATCGAGCCAGCGCTGGCGCAGCGAACGGTGGCAAACGCGACGAGGACACTTGTTTCTGCTGCCGGGCGACAGCCGGGCGGGCTTCCGCCTGCCCCTGCGTTCGCTGTCCTGGATCGCCGAGGATCAGTACCCGCACGTTCATCCCCTCGATCCCTTCGCGCCGCGAGGCGCGTTGCCACCGCCGCGCTTCCAGCGCCGGCCGGCCGCAGCAACGAGGCCGGACGAACAGGAGGCCACCTTCGCGAACGTCAATGCGCAGGGTGGGGGAGCCTTCGTTCCCGACACGCCTGGGGCAGCTGTGCGCACAGCGCTAACGGTCGAGCCTCGCGACGGCGTATTGCACGTCTTCCTGCCACCGGTCAGTAGCGCCGACGCCTATGTCGACTTGATCGCCGCGGTCGAAGATATCGCCGCCGAGTTGGAGCTGCCCGTGCGCCTCGAAGGCTATCCCCCGCCACCCGACCCGCGCCTGCAGGTGCTGAAGGTGACGCCGGATCCCGGGGTGGTGGAGCTCAACGTGCAGCCCGCAGCGTCCTGGCCGGCCCTTTGCGAGGTGACCGAGAACGCCTACGCCTGCGCACGCGAGTGTGGCCTCGACCCCGTGCGCTACAGCCTCGACGGCCGGGCCATCGGCTCAGGTGGCGGCGCGCACCTAGTGATGGGCGCGGCAACTCCCGCGGACAGCCCCTTCCTGCGCCGCCCAGACCTGCTCGCCTCCATGGTGCGCTTCTTCCAGCACCACCCGAGCCTCGCGTACTTCTTCACCGGCCTGTTCGTGGGACCCTCGAGTCAGGCGCCGCGGGTGGACGAGGCAGGTCAGGACAGCCTCTACGAACTTGAGCTAGCCCTCGACGCCGTGCCCGAACCGCACCTGGCATCCGGTCAGGATTGTCCGCCCTGGCGCGTCGATCGCCTGTTCCGCAACCTCCTGACGGACGTGACAGGCAATACGCACCGGGCCGAGATCTGCATCGACAAGCTGTTCTCCCCGGACGGCCCCACCGGCCGCCTCGGGCTGCTGGAGCTGCGCGCCTTCGAGATGGCGCCCCACCCGCGCCTGGCCCTCGCGCAACAGCTGCTCGTGCGGTCCGTGATCGCTGCCCTTTGGCGATCGCCGTTCCGCGAGCCTCTGAAGCGCTTCGGGACGGAGCTGCACGACCGCTACCTGCTGCCGTATTACCTCTGGCAAGACCTGGGCGAGGTGATCGACTTTGTCAACCATCGCCTGCAGCTGCCCCTGGAGCGCGACTGGTTCGCTGCCCTGCTCGAGTCGCGCTTCCCCTGCTTTGGGAGCGCCAGCTACGGCGGGATCACCCTCGAGCTGCGCGCAGCCTTGGAGCCCTGGCACGTGCTCGGAGAAGAGGGCGTGCCCGGCGGCACGACGCGCTTCGTCGACAGCTCCGTGGAACGCCTGCAGGTCAGAGTGCTCGGGGCAACGGACGATCGCCTAGCCGTGACCTGTAATGGCTATCGTCTGCCGCTCACCCCCACGGACGCGCCTCACGAGTCGATCGCGGGAGTGCGCTTCCGCGCCTGGTGGCCCGCTACCTGCCTACATCCCCACGTCCCACCGCATGCGCCACTCGTGTTCGACGTGGTGGACTTGGCCGAGGGTCGATCGATCGGCGGCTGCACCTATCACGCGAGCCATCCCGGTGGTCGCAACTACGACTCGCAGCCCGTGAACGCACGCGAAGCCGAAGGACGACGCCTAGCTCGCTTCGAGCCCTTCGGCCATGCGCCCGCCACCGTGCAGGTGCGCGAACCCAAACGAGCCGATGAGTTCCCTTCCACCCTAGACCTGCGCTTGCAGTCCTAGGGAGTGCTGGTCCGCGGCGCTGACCCTATGCAACCATAGCGCTCGATACGCGCATCGCCCGGCGTAAGGAGTTCTCTTGGCGATCGACTGGAAGCAGTACCAAGCCGACGGCTTCTTTGACGAGCTAGTCGGCCCCCGCGGTGGACCGCGGCGCGTCGCCGGCCCCCTGTGCCGCATGCTCGGCGCCCTAGACGACGACGAACTGCAAGCCCGCAAGGACGCGGCCATGGTGGCCATCCGCAACATGGGCATCACCTTCACCGTGTACTCGGCGGAGAGCCCGGGCGGCATCGATCGCGAATGGCCCTTCGACATCATCCCGCGCACGATCAACAAGAGTGAGTGGGAGCGGGTGGAGACCGGCCTCAAGCAGCGGGTCGAGGCGCTCAACCACTTCATCAATGATCTCTACAACGACCAGCACATCCTCAACGACGGCACCGTCGACCGCGAAGTCATCGCCAACTCCAAGGACTTCCGTGAGCAATGCATGGGGATGCGCCCGCCCGAGGGCGTGTGGGCCCACGTGTGCGGCACAGACCTCGTGCGCCATGATGACGGCAAGCTCTACGTGCTCGAAGACAACCTGCGCGTGCCCTCCGGCGTGGCCTACATGATCGAGAACCGCGAGATCATGAAGCGCATCTTCCCGGAGCTCTTCGAGGACTACATCATCCGGCCCGTGGACGACTACCCCACGCGCCTGTTCGACACCCTGGCCTCCCTTGTGCCGGACGTGGAAGACCCCACCGTCGCCGTGCTCACACCCGGCATCTACAACTCCGCCTACTTCGAGCATTCGTTCCTGGCCCAGGAGATGGGCGCCTACCTGGTGGAGGGGAAGGACCTGTTAGTCGACGACAACGACGAGGTGTACGTGCGCACGATCGGCGGCCTCGACCGCGTGCACGTAGTCTACCGCCGTATCGACGATCTCTTCATGGACCCGGAGGTCTTTCGCGAGGACTCGGCGCTCGGTGCCACGGGCCTGATGCGCGCCTGGCGTGCTGGCAAGGTGGCCATCGCCAACGCCCCCGGCTGCGGCGTCGCCGACGACAAGCTGGTCTACACCTACAGCGATGCCATCATCCGCTACTACCTCGAGCAGGACCCGATCCTGCCCGTCGTGCCCACCTTTCGCTGCCACCTGAAGACAGAGCGCGATCACGTGCTGGAGCACCTGGACGCGTTGGTGGTGAAACCCGTGAGCGAGTCGGGCGGCTACGGCATGCTGATCGGCCCCCAGTCGACCAAGGCCGAGCGCGAGCAGTTCGCGCGCAAGATTCGCAGCAACCCGCGCAACTTCGTCGCCCAGCCGATGCTCAAGCTGTCCACGGCACCTACCGTAATCGACCTCAACGCGGCCCCGAGACACCTCGACCTGCGCCCCTTCATCCTAAGTGGCGCCGAGCAGTGGGTCACCGCCGGCGGCCTCACGCGCGTAGCGCTCGTGGAGGGATCGACGGTGGTGAACTCCTCACAAGGTGGCGGCAGCAAGGACACCTGGATCGTGGACGACGCCTGACGATGCTCTTGTCGAAGGTTGCCGAGCGGGTGTACTGGATGGCGCGCTACGTGGAGCGCGCCGAGAACACTGCCCGCCTGATCCAGGCCAACACCCGCATGATGCTCGATCTGCCCATGCGCCATCAGGACAGCTGGCGCACGCTGGTGGTGATCACCGGCAGCAACGCCCTGTACGGTGAGCAATACGCGCAGGCGGAGGAGCGCACGGTAAGCCGCTTTCTGATCAGCGACCGTCAAAACCCCGGCTCGATTCGCAGCAGCCTGAACGCCGCGCGCGAGAATGCCCGCACCTTGCGAGACATCCTGCCGCGCCAGGCCTGGGAGTGTTTGAACGAGCTGTGCCTCTACGCCTCGAACGGACTCGCCGGTAACCTCTCGCGCACGCGTCAGGCGGAGCGCCTGCGCGGTGTCATCGAACGCGCCGGCACCTTCGCGGGCGCCCTATCCAACACGATGCTTCACGATGAGGCGTACGAATTCCTTCGCATCGGGCGCAATCTCGAGCGAGCCGACATGACCACGCGCTTGATCGATGTGCGCTCGGTCAACCTGATGATGCTCGACTCGGACGATAAGTTTCTGATGGAACAAGCCCAGTGGCGCTCCGTGCTGGCAGCACTTTCAGCTAGCACGGGCATTAGGAGAAGGAAGCAGCGGCGGCTGACCCAGACCGCCGTCCTGCAGTTCGTGGTGAAGGATGACGCCTTTCCGCGCTCCTTCGCCTACTGTGCGAGCGTGATGCGCTCTGCGCTGCAACGCTTGCCACGCAGCCGCGCGTTGGTGCGCATTTGTAACGAGATTCTCGAACGCGTCGAGCAGGCCGATCTGGCGCGGATGGCGCCGGAAGACCTGCACAGCTTCCTCGATCAGCGTCAGATCGAAATGGCCGATCTTCACGCGCGTATCGAATCGACCTATCTGCAGCTTTAGCTATTCACCTATGGCGACTACTGTGCGTCCCGTGACCCTGCCTTCCATGTAGGCACCAAAAGCACTAGGTAGCTCATCGAACGCCACGGTGCGCTCGGCGATTTTGTTGAGGTGGCGCGCACGAAGATCCCCGAAGAGCCTGGACCACACGGCCAGTCGCAGCTCGCGCGGTGTTTCCACGGAATTCACTCCGAGCAGGGAGACCCCACGCAGAATGAAGGGCATGACCGTGGTGTTCAGCTCATGGCTCGCCGCGAGTCCGATGCTGGCGATGCTTCCGCCGTACGCCGTGCCCGCAATCATCCAGGCCAACAGATCACCGCCCACACTGTCGATGCCCCCGCCAAGGCGCGCGGCCCGCAGTGGCTTGCCGGGCAGCTCTAGGCCTGCAGGCGACAACACCTGCTGCGCGCCGAGCTCAGTCAACCAAGCGACTGCATCCGTCTTGGACGACAACGCGAGAACCTCGTAGCCGGCGCCGGACAACATATCCACGGCGAGCGATCCCACGCCCCCAGAGGCGCCAGACACCGCAACGGGCCCTAACGCAGGTATTTGGCCGACCAACTCGAGGCGATGCACCGCGAGGCCCGCGGTAAATCCTGCCGTACCAAGTTGCATGGCCTCGAACGATGTGACGCCGTCGGGCAGCGGAATGACCTCGTCGCCATCGATGCGCAGGTGCGTGGCGTAGCCACCGTCCCGCGTCTCACCAAGGCCGCTTCCGGTAACCACCACCTTTTGTCCGGGAGCGTAGCGCTCGTCGGCACTGCTCAGCACCTCGCCGGCAGCGTCGATACCGCCGTTTAGCGGATAGGTCCGCAAGATGGGCGAGGCACCCGTCGCCGCCAGGGCATCCTTGTAGTTGATGCTTGAGTACTCGACGCGGATGAGCACGTCGCCAGGCGTAAGGTCGGTGATCGGCAGCTCCACGAAGTCGGCATCACCGCGCGCAGCGATGCGAAAGGCGCGGCAGCGACCGGTCTTGGCGTGATCCCCCATGGGCTGGACTCCTGTATCGATGGTGGTGTGTGGCGGCCGCGCTAAGGACTAGTCTCCAAAGGCGCTATTGTGCGCAGCGCTCCAACCAGACCTCCAGACCCTGCACGTTGAGGCCGATGTCCGGCCCAAGCAGCTCGCGACGACGATCGCTATCGCTGTCGACGCCGTGTTCGTCGAGACGACGGTAAAGGTAGGCCGTCATCTCGCCTTGCAGACGCCTGGTGCGATCGGTGGCGTCGGCGTGAGCCTTGGCGAGGGCGACGAAGCCATCGAGGCAAACGTGCAGATCCCGCGCCAGGCGCTCGACCTCCGCCACGCGCGAGTAGTGCGTGAGGAACATGGCGTGGGGGCGGTAGGCGAGCAGTCGATCGATCGACGCGTGCGCCGCCGGGGGGTCGAAGTGGACGGGTGTGGTGGTGGGGAAGATGAAAGGCCCGTTCGTCGTATCCAGTTCTCGATAAGACACGCCGAAGGTGTCACCCGTGAAGATAGCCTGCGCTGCATGGTCCACGAGACAGTAGTGGTGGCGGGCGTGACCTTCCGTGTGGATGGCTTCCAGATCTCGCTGGCCAAGACGGAATCGCTCCCCATCGCCCGCGACGTGCACGCGAGCCTCGGGGATCGGTGCGATGTCGCCGTACATCCGTCGGAAAGGCTCCTCGCCGTAGACGGCGACACTTCCCGCGATGAGCTTCACCGGGTCGATCAGGTGGCGGGCGCCACGCGGATGCAGCACTACCTTGGCGTTTGGCAGGGACGGCAACAGGGCGCCCGCTCCGCCCGCATGATCGAGGTGAACGTGGGTGACGAACACGTACTCGACCTTGTCGGGATCTATCGCGAGCTCGCTGAGCGCCTCCAGGATATGAGCCACCGAGTGGCCGGTCCCCGTATCCACGATCGCCGCGCGCTCACCGTCGGCGACCACGTGCACCGCGTCGAAGCCCACCCTGATCAGGGCGGAGTCGACTGCGGTGATGCCGTGCGCGTAGCGCGTAAGCGAGGCCATGGCCCTAGCTCAGCGCTTGACGGTCGCCAGTCCGTCTTGCTGCTTCGAGAAGTATGCCGCCAGCGCTTTGATCGTGTCGTCGTCCAGGTTCCCCGCGAACCCCGCCATGATGGCGTTGCTGCGCTCCCCGGAGCGATAGCGCTTGAGGGAAAACTCGAGGTAGTCCGCATGCTGCCCAGCCAGGGAGGGGAAGTTCGGCGCGATCGCCTTGCCGTTCGGGCCGTGGCACGCGGAGCAAGCGGCAGCGGCAGCCGGGGCCTCGCCCTTCGCCTCGCTACTCACTTCAGTGGTGGTGCTCAGGTAGCTGGCGATGGCACGCATGTCGTCTGTGGAGAGCGACGAGGCCTGGGCGTGCATGGTCTCGTGCTTGCGCGCGCCGTTCTTGTACGCCGTCAGGGCGTCGACGATGTACTGCTCGCTCTGGCCCCCGAGCATCGGCACCTTGTAGGTGGGGTAGTTATTCTTGTACCCCGGGATGCCGTGGCAACCCAGGCAAGTCTCAAACAGCAGCTCGCCTTTGGACGAATCAGCAGCCGCGCCTTGAAACACCCCCATAGATAGCGCAGCCGCGGTCGCCAAAGCGACCGGCCTCATCACTGCCAGCATGGATCCTCCCGCATAAAAAGTCTCAGAAATCTAATCGATTAGCCGCTTTGCGTGGCATCTAGATTGAAGCCAGCGGTGCACTCGGCGTCCCTGCGGCGTCTAACGAGACGTATGGTATATCATCCCAAAATTTGGCGTCCATGCGGCTAGCCGAAACGCCGACTGGTACCGCCTCCAGGAGCCGATCGATGCGACAACCACCTCACCGTCGGCGAGCCTTGCCGGCACTCATCGCGACGCTGATCGGGGCCCTCCTAGCGCCCCTTGTATCGGCCGCCCAGCACGACCGTATGGAGGGCACGCCCATGGTCCAACGACAGGTATCTGTGACCGGCAGCGCCACGCTGGAGGCCGATCCGGATCACGCTCTAGTCCGCCTCGGCGTGGCCGAGTCGCGCCCGAGTGCCGAGCAGGCGCGCGACGCGGTAGCTAAAGTAGTTGGCGCGTTTCGAGAGCTGTGTCGGGGCTTAGGCGTAGAGGCTCAGGATGTCTCCACAACTGGCGTGCGCATCTACCCAGAGTACGCGCGACAAACCCGCGGGGCCTCTGACGAAGGGCCACGGATTGTCGGGTACCGCGTCTCGCGGGAACTGGTGGTAGTCCTACGCGACTTGGAGCAGCTCGGGCCACTGATCGAGCGCAGCATCGCCTTAGGCGCCAACCAGGCGTCGCCGCCGCGCTTCGCCGTCACCGACGAGGCTCGTTTTCAGCGCGAGGCGTTGAAGCTTGCTGCGTTGGATGCGCGCGCCCGTGCCGAGGTACTGGCGAGCACCCTCGATGCCAAGTTAGGGGCGGTGCGCGACATCGCGACCGACGATGCCGCCGTGCGGCCCCCGGTCGAACGCTACTCCCGCTCGCGCCTCGCTGCGGCGGCAGGGCCGAGCTCCGGTGAGGAGACCTATGAGCCGGGCCAGATCAGCATTGACGTGCGCGTGCGCGCCACCTTCGATCTGATCACCGAATAGGAAGCCTTGCCGCGTAGGGTCACTCGAGCGCGTCTGCCAACTCCTGCAGAAGGGTGGCGTCTTCTGGCGCTACCCTCGAGCCGTAGCGCGAGATGACCTGGCCGTCGCGGCCAATCAGGAACTTCTCAAAGTTCCAGCGGATATCACCCGTTTGGCCCTGGGCGTCGTCCGTGAGCCAGGCGTAGAGCGGGTGGCGATCGGTGCCATTGACCTCGATCTTCTCGCTCAATGGAAAGGTGACGTTGTAGTTGACCCGACAGAAGTCTGCGATCTCCTCCGGCGAGCCAGGCTCCTGAGCCCCGAACTGATTGCAGGGGAAACCGATGATCAGAAACTCCTGATCGTTGAGCTCCTCGAACAATGCTTGCAAGCCATCGTACTGAGAGGTGAAGCCGCACTGGCTGGCCACATTGACGGCCAGCACTACCTTGCCCTCGGCCTTGGCGAGCAGATTCATACTGCCATCCAGGGCTGAGATCTCGAAATCGTGAAAACGCATGGAAGCTCCTAGTCCTCGAGTTAGCTTGCGTGACGCTTGAGGTGCACCAGCAATAGGGAAATTGCCGCGGGCGTGACCCCCGCCAGGCGCGCGGCTTGGCCGACCGTGTGGGGTCGAGCTTGGGTGAGCTTCTGGCACACCTCAACGCTTAGGCCGCGCACAGCTGAGTAGTCCAGGGTAACGGGTAGGGTCGTATTCTCGGCAGCACGCTGGCGCTCGATATCAAGCTGTTGACGAGCGATGTAGCCCTCGTAGCGCGCGTTCACTTCGAGCGCGAAGGCGACGTCTTCCTCATCCACACCCGGGCCCACTTCGGCCAAACGCATCAAGCCGGCGTAGGTCACGCCAGGACGCTTGAGCGCTTCCATGGCGTGCAACTCTCGAGATGGCACGTCACCAAACACATCTGCTAGCGTAGTCGGGTCCTGCGCATCCGGGCGAATGAGCAATCCCTCGAGACGTCGTCCCTCGAGCTCAATCCGCTCACGCCGGCTTTCAAAGTGCGCCCACCGCTCGTCGTTCACAACACCGAGCTCACGCCCGATCGGTGTCAAGCGAAGATCAGCATTGTCCTCGCGCAGGAGCAAGCGGTGCTCTGCGCGGCTGGTGAACATACGGTACGGTTCGCTCGTACCGCGGGTGGTTAGGTCATCGATGAGCACGCCAATATAGCCTTGGTCGCGCCGCGGGAACCAGGAGGCTTCGCCGCGGGCCTCGCGCGCTGCGTTAAGGCCGGCCACCAGACCCTGGGCGGCAGCCTCTTCGTAGCCTGTCGTGCCATTGATCTGACCGGCGAAGTACAGACCTGAAACAGCTTGTGTGGCGAGCGAGGGCGCCAGGTCTCGTGGATCGAAGTAGTCGTACTCAATCGCGTAGCCCGGGCGCGTGATGTGGGCATTTCTAAAGCCAGGGATGGACTGCACTAGCGCTAGCTGTACATCGAAGGGCAAGGACGTGGAGATCCCGTTCGGGTAGACCTCGCTGGTGGTCAGACCCTCGGGCTCGACGAAGATCTGATGCGAGTCCCGATCAGCGAAACGCACCACTTTGTCTTCGACCGAGGGGCAATAGCGCGGGCCGACCCCATCGATGGCTCCGCTGAAGATAGGGGAGCGATCAAGGGCGCCGCGGATGATGTCGTGAGTGTGCTCCGTCGTGCGTGTGATGTGACAGGCAACTTGCGTGGGGTGATCGGCGCGGCTACCAAGGTAAGAGAACACGGGGCGCGGCTCGTCACCGGGCTGGGGCGTAAGCTGGCCGTAGTCGATCGTGTCGCCGTCCAGACGCGGCGGCGTGCCGGTCTTGAGGCGGCCGGTGCGAAACGCCAGCTCGCGCAGGCGCGCGGCAAGGCGGTTGGCCGGCGCATCCCCCGCCCGACCGCCGCCCTGTTGGGCCTCGCCAACGTGGATTTTGCCTGCGAGAAAGGTGCCTGCGGTCAGGACGACGCAGCGAGCTCGGATCCGGATGCCGAGCGCTGTTACCACACCGACCACACGCTCGCCTTCCATCAGCACGTCGTCGACGCCCTGCTGGAGGATCGACAGGTCGGCCTGAGCCTGCAGAGCTTGGCGTATCGCCTCCCGATACAGCACGCGATCCGCCTGGGCGCGAGTCGCCCGCACTGCAGGGCCCTTGCGCGCATTTAGCGTGCGGAAGTGAATTCCCGCCCGATCGGCCGCCTGCGCCATTGCCCCCCCGAGGGCATCGACCTCGCGCGCCAGGTGCCCCTTGCCGATCCCGCCGATGGACGGGTTGCAGCTCATCTGACCCAAGGTGTCAACGTTGTGGGTCACCAGAAGTGTTGACGCACCACTTCGGGCGGCCGCAAGGGCCGCCTCCGTACCCGCGTGCCCACCGCCGATCACTAAAACGCCGTATTCAGTTGGGTATCGCATGGCGCGCAGTGTAGCGGTTCGCAGGCGTTTTTTTGACCACCTAGCGCCCTCACGACCCAGGTAGCGGTCACCACCGCTCGCCCCGTGTAAGGTTTCGCCGCAACCTTTGACTATCGACCCAAACGGCCGCCTACTCCGCTACCGCTATCTCGAATGGGAGTGCCATGAGACCTCGTGCAATCCACGGGCGACGTCGAGTTCGTATCGAGCGTCGTTCCCTCGCTGCTCTGCTACTGGCCACCGTCGCCAGCGTGGCATCGGCCGAGGACACCGCGTCGACCTCCGCCACCGATGTCGCCTTTGAGGATTGCCTCATCAGCGACACGGCCAAGCTGCGCCGACAGGCCGCTCGCTGCACACGCATTGAGCAGCCGGAAGATCCGCAACTGCCCGGAGGCAAGCAGGTCAGTCTAAAAGTAGCCGTTATTCCGGCCCTAACGCCAACCCCTGCCGATGATGCTTTGACGGTCATCGCCGGCGGGCCTGGAGCCGCCTCCACCGAGTTCTACGTCAGCTTCGCCAGTGCCTTCGAGCAAGTCCGCCGACGCCGCGACATCGTCCTCGTCGACCAACGCGGCACGGGAGATTCGAACCGCCTCGATTGCGACTTCAGTGAGATCGATGAGACCGATGTGGACGACGAACAGATGCTCGTGCTCACCCGCGAGTGCTTAAGGACACTGCCCCACGACCCGCGCTTCTACACCACCAGTATCGCCGTCGACGATCTCGATGCGGTGCGAGATGCCCTTGGCTACACGGCCCTCAACGTCTACGGCGCCTCCTACGGCACCCGCGTGGCGCTGCACTACCTGCGCCAATACCCGCAGCACACGCGGACCGTGATCCTCGATGGCGTGGTGCCGATGCAGATTCCTATCGCGCCGGAGATCGCCCTCGACGCCCAAACGGCGTTGAACCGGCTCATCAGTCGGTGCGAAGACGAGCCGTCCTGCGCCGAGCGCTTCACCAACCTGCAAGAGAAGTTCACCCAGGTTCAGGCCAAGCTGGCGCTGCAGTCGATCGCGGTGGACCTAGATGATCCATTCACCGGTGAGCCGATCACGATCGACATAGGGGTTGCGCACCTACGCGCTGCCATTCGCCTCCTGAGCTACTCACCTACCGGCACATCGCTGATTCCACTGATCATCGAACAGGCCGCTGAAGGCAACTACCAGCCTCTCGCGGCACAGGCGCAGATGGTGATGTCCTCCCTCGATGAGTCGCTGAGCTACGGCATGCACAACGCGGTGGCCTGCACGGAAGACGCGCCCTACTTCGACGAGTTCATCGCCCGCGAGCTATCCCTGGAGCAGATCGAAGGGACCTACCTCGGCAGTGACCAGCACGAGGGCCTCGCCACGATGTGCAGCGTGTGGCCTCGCGGGGTTATCGACGATGGGTTCAAAGAGGCGGTGATGAGCGATCACCCCGTCCTCATCCTATCCGGTGAAGCAGATCCGATCACGCCGCCACGCAACGCAGAGCGAACGATTGGACCGGACGGGGCCTTCCTATCGAACGCCCTGCATATCGTTGCCAAAGGTCAGGGTCACGGCATCGCCGCCAGTGGCTGCCTACCGCGCTTGATCGGTCGGTTCGTCACGGACCAGAGCCACGAGGAATTGGACACGAGCTGCGTCGAGCGCCTGGCGCCGACCGCGTTTTTCCTCGACTTCTCCGCCACGGCTCCCTAGAGGTTCCCATGTTAGAGGCTACCCAGCTGCACAAGACCTTCCCCGGAGTCGTGGCCGTGGATGACGTCAGTTTCACCGCACGCGACGGCGCCGTCACGGGCCTCTTGGGCCCTAACGGCGCGGGCAAATCGACTACCCTGCGGATGCTCTACGCTCAGCTCAATCCCGATCGCGGCCAAGCGCTAGTGGACCAAATCGACGTGCACCGTGAACCCCTGCGCGCCCGCGCACGGTTAGGGGTGCTTCCACACCAGTCCGGCCTGTACAAGCAGCTTACGGCACGCGAGAACATTCGATACTTCGGCCAGCTTCACGGCATGAACGGCAAGGGCCTTGCGCATCGGGTCGATGAGCTGATCGAGATGCTCGACTTGGGGCAAGTCGCCGACCGTCGCACGGACGGCTTTAGCCAGGGTGAAAGGACTAAGGTGGGGCTCGCCCGTGCCATGGTGCACAACCCCGCCAACTTGCTCCTGGATGAACCTACCAATGGCCTCGACGTGATGGCCACGCGTGCCATGCGTGAGCTAATCCGCCGGTTTCGCGACGAAGGCCGCTGCGTCGTGTTCTCCAGCCACATCATGCAGGAAGTCAGTGCCCTGTGTGATGAGGTGGTCATCGTCAGCGGCGGTAAGGTGGCGGCATCGGGTACGCCAGGCGCGCTTCTGGAGACCTTGGGGGGCAACACCTTCGAGGAAGCGTTCGTGAACGCCCTCGGCAGCGGCGAGGGGCTGATGTAATGTTGATGCGTACCGCTTGGATCGTCTTTCTCAAAGAGTGCCTGGACAACCTTAGGGACCGTCGCACGCTCGCCTCCGCGCTTCTCATGGGGCCGCTGCTCGGTCCGCTCATGTTCGGGGGCATGATCAGCATTTCCCTCGATCGGGCCGTCGAACAAACGCAGAGCACGCTAGAGATCGCTACCCAGGGTGGCCACCAGGCGCCCAACCTCGTCGCTTGGTTGGCCCAGCACAACATCACCACTGTTCCTGTAGAGGGAGATCCACGAGAGCTTGTACGGTCTGGCGAGAGAGAACTGGTGTTGGTGGTCAGTGAAGACTACGCCCGGCGCCTGCGCGAGGGGATGCCCGCCACCCTGACCTTAGTTGCCGACTCGGCGGACTCCGCGGCCTCACGCCACGTCGCACGGGTTCAGTCAGCGGTGGGCACCTATCGAAAAAGTTTGGTGCAGCGGCGACTGATGGTGCGCGGCGTTAGTCCCCTGGTGCTGGTGCCGGTGAACTTACAGAGCGATGATGTCGCTACGCCAACCGGTCGATCTGTCGCCATGCTCGGGATGGTCACCTACTTCCTTATCTTTGCTACCCTGTTCGGCGGCATGTACCTGGCGATCGACACCACCGCGGGCGAGCGAGAGCGTAAGTCCCTCGAACCGCTGCTGAGCTTGCCTGTGCCGCGCAGCGGGCTGGTGATCGGGAAGTTGGCCGCCACGTCTGTCTTCGCCGTGGTGTCGCTCACCGTCTCGTTGATCGCCTTTTCCCTCGCGGTGCCCCTCATTCCCCTCGATCAGGTCGGCATGGTGGCCGACTTCGGGCCCCGGGTGGTGGCGGGGCTGCTGCTGGTCATGTTGCCCTTTGCTCTGTTCGGCGCCAGCTTGCTCACGCTGGTGGCGAGCTTCACCCGTACCTACCGCGAGGCGCAGACCTACGTATCCTTGATGATGCTGGTGCCCACTTTCCCGATCGTCTTCGCCTTTATCTACGGGGTACGACCCACCGCCCTGCTGACGGCAGTGCCAAGTCTCGGGCAACACCTGCTGATGACGGAGCTGATCAAGGGCGAGGCGCTGAACTTCGCGCTCTTGGGCATCTCATGGGCATCGACGCTCGCTCTGGCGGGCGTGCTCGCCTGGGTCGCCTATCGCTTCTATCAACGTGAGAGTATCGTCGGCTAGGGCACTACTTGCCGATGCAAAAGCGCGAGAAGATCTCCCCGAGGAGGTCTTCTCGCGTGATCTCACCAGTGATCTCCATCAGCGCCCCGTGGGCGACACGCAGCTCCTCCGCCACGAGCTCGGCATCGCCCGCCCGCCACTGACCCTCGATGCGCGCCAAGGCTTCAGCGGTACGATCGAGCGCCTCGACATGGCGCGTACGGGCGGACAAGGCATCACCTGCGGTTGTCGCATCGAGATCCGCACCCGCCACTGCACGCAAATAGGCGCGGAGGTGATCGAGACCTTCGCCAGTCTGCGCAGAAAGCTGCAAGGTGGCCTCGATAGGACCGCCTTCGAAGCGCTCCAAGCGGGGCGGCGCGCCGGTCAAGTCGATTTTGTTGTGCACGATCGCGACGGGAAGATTCGTCGGCCAAGGCGGAGGCGTGGGAAGCGGGGCGGTAGGGGCCGCCGCGGAGAGCTGTGAGATGTCCACGATGTAAAGTACGCGATCGGCCCTAGCCATGGCGGCGTGCGCCCGTGCGATGCCGACCTTCTCTACGGCCTCATCCGTCTCGCGCAATCCCGCCGTGTCCATCACGTGTACCGGCAGACCATCGAGGTCGAGAGTCTCGCGTAGGAGGTCGCGGGTGGTTCCGGGCGTGTCGGTCACGATCGCTACCTCATCGTCTGCGAGCGCATTCATGAGGCTAGACTTGCCCGCATTGGGCGGCCCGGCCAGCACCACGGTCAGGCCCTCCCGAAGGGCGCGTCCTGCCACGCAGCGCGCACGCAGCGCGCGCAGGCCATCGTGAAGGCGGACCAGGCCTTCGGCGAGGGGTGCTTGGTTGTCGCGGGAGACATCATCTTCGTCGTCGAAGTCGATGGTCGCCTCGCACCACGCGCGCAAGCGCAGGAGCTCCTCGCCAAGGGCGGTAACGTCGCGTGAGAGCTGTCCTTGCAGGGATCGGGTCGCCGCGCGGGCAGCACCCACCGTGCTAGCGGCGATCAGGTCCGCTACCGCTTCAGCCTGGGATAGGTCGAGTTTGCTGTTGAGGAAGGCACGCTGGCTGAACTCGCCGGCACGGGCGTGGCGGGCGCCAGCGGCAAGCAGGGCACGCAACAGCTGGTCGAGCGCGCGGGGAGATCCGTGCCCATGACACTCAACCACATCCTCCCCCGTGAATGACGCCGGCGCCTGGAAGTACACGACGAGCCCCGAGTCTAGGGGATGACCAGCCGCATCGACGAAGGTAACCCACTGCATTTCACGCGGGGGAAAGGAGGGAGCACCTCCACGCTGGCGCGAGACTCGACTAGCAATCACCCGCGCCTGCGGACCAGACAAACGCAGGACGCCGACGCCGCCACGTCCTGGCGGTGTGGCCAACGCAACGATCGTATCGCCCGATATCAGCGCGTCCCTGCTCACGGACTGAGACGGTAGTTAGCCGCTGCTGGCACCCTCCACCACCTTGTTGATTCGCCACTGCTGAGCCGCGGTAAGTACGTTGTTCACCAACCAATACAGGACGAGACCGGAAGGGAAGAAGGCGAAGAAAAACGTAAACACGATGGGCAGGAGCTGGAAGATGCGGGCCTGCACCGGATCGGTCGGCGGCGGGTTCATCTTCTGCTGCACGAACATGCTAATACCCATCAGCACCGGTAGCACGAAGAACGGATCTCGCGCCGAAAGGTCCTGCAGCCACAGCATGAACGGGGCCTGACGCAGCTCCACACTCTCCAGCAATACCCAGTACAGGGCGATGAATACGGGCATCTGCACGAGCAGGGGCAAGCACCCAGCCGCCGGATTTACCTTCTCTTTCTTGTACAGCTCCATCATCTTCTGATTCAGCTGCATTCGGTCGTCCTTGTAGCGCTCCTGTAGCTGCTTCATGCGCGGTGCAACCTTGCGCATTTTGGCCATGGAGAAACCGGCCTGCTCAGACAGCTTATAGAAGAGCGCTTTTATCAAGATGGTGAGGAAGATGATCGACCAGCCCCAGTTGCCGATCAGGCTGTGGATCTTATCCAGCACCCAGTAGAGGGGCTGGGCGAAGATCTTGAAGAAGCCGTAGTCGACTGCCAGGGGCAGGCGAGGGGACACATCGCGCAGTTGCTCTTGCAGCTTCGGACCCACGTAGAGTCGTTGCTTGAAAGTGACCGTTTCGCCGGGTGCCACATCGTAGAGCTGGGCCGCGATAGCATTTTGCGTCACGATGCCGGCATCGTTGATGTTCGCAACGAAACGAGTCGGCGTCTGCGCTGGCGGCACCACCGCGCCAATAAAGTGGTGCTGAATCGAGGCGAACCATCCGTCCGACGCGGTAGTGTCCAAGCTCTCCTTGCGTAACGCCTTTGGCTTGAGCTTCTCGTACTTCCCGCCGTCGTAGACCACAGCGCCGCGGTAGGAAAAGGACTCCACATCGGTCATCGACCGCTTATTGGGCGGCTGGCGGCGGCGTATCTGCAGGTAGGGCGAACCGCGCCAGGCCTCGCTGCCTTCGTTGGTGACCGTCTGCTCGATGTCGATCTCATAGCTGCCGCGGCGGAAGACGTAGGTCTTGGTGGAACGCAGATCACCTGCGCTCCAGGTGAAGGGCACGCGCAGCTCGTCCTGGTCGTCAGCAAGTACGAAGGTCTCTGCCGTGCTTGCAAAGGGCTCGCGATGGGTGGGCTGCGCTTCGTCGCCCACACCGCGAACGCCAGAGTTGATCACATAAAGCTGCGAGGCGGTGGCATCGTCTAGGAGGGTAACCGGCGCTGGGTTATTGGCACTGACGCGGTAAGCGGACAGGACCGCCCGGCGCAGGCTAGCGCCGAGGGAGCCCAGGTCTATTTCGAAGACGTCGGTCTCTACGCGAACGCGGGCGCCCGTGTCGGCGGCCGGGGACACCGTCGGCACCATGCTTGTGCCGCTGTCCGGTGCGGTTGGCAGGTCGCCATCGTGGTCGAGGACAACGGCGGGCGGTAGCTCACCGCTGCTCTCGCTAGGCCCCTGCACTACCGAGGGTTGGGCGGCACTCGGGGCCGGACGGGGCGCGTAATCCTGCATCCAGGCTTGCCAGATCAGCATCATGACGAAGGCCAGGGCCAGCCACAGGAATAGACGTTGTTGCTCCATGAATCTCGCTTACAAATATGGGTTGCGACGGGCCGACGCTAACGGATTAGAGTCGGGTCGCGGGGGGCTCGTGGCATGCGCAGGAATCACCGCAGCGAGCCACATCATTGTCAGTAGGTTGGGCTTCCGGGAGCGGATCATACCCGCCCGCGTGCCAGGGGTGGCACTTTGCCAGCCGTTTGACGGTGAGTTCCCCGGCCTTTGCCAGAGGGTAGCGCTCGAGGGCTTCCAATGCGTAGGCGGAGCAGGTTGGGTAGAAGCGGCAGCTGCGAGGCAGAAAGGGGCTGATCAGCAGCTGGTAGCAACGGATGAAAAAGCGAATCAGGCTTCGCATTTTCGCACTAGGCGACGCCAATGCCGTGAGAGGCTCTCGCGCATCGCCGTCCCTTCGAGGTTGGCACTGGGGCCCTTAGCGATGACTACGAAGTCGGCGGGCGGCAGATTCCGATACACCTGTCGAAAGGACTCCCGCACCTGGCGCTTAATGCGGTTGCGCACCGTGGCTCGGCGAGCCGTCTTGCGAGATACGGCCAGCCCGAGGCGGGCTCCGGGTGCGTCGTTTGGGCACGCGAGCACGGTGAAGTGGGCGTCGCGGGAGCGCACACCTTGCTTGAAGACTCTATCGAAGGCTCGCTTGGCGGTGAGCCGGTGCTCACGCGGAAACGCGTAGGCGGCGGCCACTTACTTAGGGGCAGAGCCGTTTGCGGCCCTTGGCGCGACGGCGCTTCAGCACGTCCCGACCGGACTTCGTGGCCATCCTGGCGCGGAAACCGTGGGTACGAGCCCGACGCAGATTGCTCGGCTGGTAAGTGCGTTTCATGAGGTTTTTCCGTCGTCGACGCGCAGGCCCGGACCGAGCCGCAGAGAGCCGCGAATCGTAATGAGCGCGCTGCGGCGTGTCAAGCGATCGCACCGGGGGGAAGTGCTGGCGGCACCTCCGTCACTCCGGTTAGTATCGTCGGTCCCCCCGCCCGGGACGGCAGACGTTCACGCACGGAGTCGAGGAACACGTGGCCCACATCTGGGATCGCGCCGTCGAGGCGTTGGAAGGCTTGGTCTCTCAGCAGGATCTGAACCTGATCCGCCCCCTCCATGCGCGCGAGGCAGCCGACGGCCTGCTGCTCCTACTCGCGCCCAACAGTTACGTCATGCAGGAGATCCGCGACTCCTCGTTAATGAGCGAGATAGAGCGAGTCGTGGGCAAGGTGTCCGAAGGCGGCGTGTCGCAGGTGCGCCTACAAGTGGGCAGTGTAGAGCGTCCGGACCAGGCGTCTGCGGCAGAAGACACCGAGAGTCGGCGCAGACTCGCTCCTATCGAACCGCCCAAAGACATCAATGGGGCGGGCGGGGTGCAGATCGCGGGCAGCCGCCTCAATCCAGACTACACCTTCGACAAATTCGTCGAGGGCAAGAGCAACCAGCTCGCGCGCGCCGCCGCCATGCAAATCTCGCAGAACCCTGGGCGCGCCTACAATCCTCTTTTCATCTACGGCGGCGTCGGCCTCGGCAAGACGCACCTGATGCACAGCGTGGGCAACGCCATGGCGGCTCGTTCGGGCGCGCGCGTGGCATACGTTCACTCGGCAGACTTCGTGTCGGACATGGTGCATGCCCTTCAGCACAACCGCATCAATGAGTTTAAGCAGGCCTATCGGTCGCTTGACGCCTTGTTGATTGACGATATCCAGTTTTTCGCAGGCAAGGAGCGCTCTCAGGAGGAGTTCTTCCACACCTTCAACGCCCTGCTCGAGGGCCAACGACAGGTGATCCTGACCAGCGACCGCTACCCGAAGGACGTCGATGGTCTAGAAGAGCGCCTATCGTCTCGCTTCGGTTCCGGACTTACGGTAGCGATCGAACCACCGGAACTGGAGACCAGCGTGGCCATCCTCAAATCCAAGGCCGTGTCGGCGGGCGTGCAGCTGCCCCAAGACGTGGCTTTCATGATCGCCCAGGCCATGCGCTCGAACGTGCGCGAGCTCGAAGGTGCGCTTCGACGGCTGCTCGCCACCGCTCAGCTCACCGGCCAGCCGATCACCCTGGAGTTCGCTGAGCACTCGCTAAAGGACATCATCCGCCACCACGATCGCAACGTGACGATCGAGCAGATCCAGAAGACCGTGGCGGACTACTACTCCGTTCGCGTCGCCGACCTGCTATCGAAGAGCCGCTCGCGTTCCGTCACTCGCCCACGTCAGATCGCGATGGCCCTCACCAAGGAGCTTACCGGGCACAGCCTGCCGGAGATAGGCGACGCTTTCGGCGGCCGCGACCACACCACGGTGATTCACGCGGTACGGAAGGTGGACGAGCTACGCCGCTCGGATCAGCGGATCCAGCAGGACTTTGACAAGCTGTGTAGAACCCTAACGCGATGATGTGGATAAGTCAGGAGGGGGATTTTCATCCCCACACCTCCACAGAGAACCCACAGCCCATCAGCTGCTTCTCAACGCACCGAGTGGAACAGTAAGTGGCTGAAAATAATAGAGAAATATCACTTATCCACGAGTTGGTTCCCGCTTAATAATCAACACAGTAATCTATATATAGATCTCTTATTTCTATTACACCGGTGGAAGGACGAACCAGCGCATGAAACTGACGACAGAACGCGAGGTACTGCTCGCTCCGCTTCAGAAGGTGATCGGAGCAGTCGAGCGACGTCAGACCATGCCGATCCTGGCCAACGTACTGCTGGTCGTGGAGTCAGATCGTTTGTCGGTGACCGCCACTGATCTCGAGGTGGAGTTGTCGGCGAGCGTCGAGGTCGCGGCGGACGAGACAGGGGAGGTCACCGTACCGGGCCGCAAGTTTCTGGATATCTGCAAGGCACTTCCCGATGGGGCGAAAGTTACCCTGTCCAGATCTGGCGATAAGGTCACCGTGAAATCCGGACGCTCCCGATTCACGCTGTCATGCCTGGAGGCCTCGGAGTTTCCAGTGGTCGACGAAGTGGACGGACAGCTGAGTCTCGCCCTGTCATGCGCGGAACTGTCTCGCCTTATCGAGAAGACGCAGTTCTCCATGGCTCAACAAGATGTGCGCTACTTCCTGAACGGCCTCCTGCTAGAGATGAAGGAGGGCACCATGCGTGCCGTGGCTACGGACGGCCACCGCTTGTCTATGTCCCAAATGCCATTGCCAGAGGCGGCTGATGCTTCCGTGCAGGTCATCGTGCCACGCAAGGGTGTACTTGAACTTCAGCGACTGCTCCCAAGCGAAGGAGAAGCACGGGTGACCGTAGGGGCCAATCACATCATGGTGTCACTCGACGGCGGCACGCGATTTACATCGAAGCTGATCGACGGTCGCTTCCCGGACTACGAGAAAGTAGTGCCCGCCACTGTGAGCAACCAGCTCGACACGGACAAGGCGGAACTCATGCAGGCCTTGCGCCGGGCATCGATCCTCTCGAATGAAAAGTACCGGGGAATTCGCCTAGAACTCGCCGAGAATCGCCTGATTATCCAAGCCCATAACCCCGAACAGGAAGAGGCTGAGGAAGAGATGGAGGTCGAGTACGGCGGTGCAGGCATGGCGATCGGCTTCAACGTGACCTATCTGATTGACGCCTTGGGGGCTGTGGACGGCGAAACCGTAACCCTGCGTCTCAATGATCCAAGTTCCAGCTGCCTGGTCACTGGTAGCGACGCCGATCAGAGCAAGTACGTTGTGATGCCCATGCGGCTGTAGGCCGCACCACCGGTCTCCCACTATGCTCGAACGCCTGGGCGGCGTGCATTTCCGCTGCCTGCGCGACCTCAAGCTCGACTTCTCTCCGGGCACCAACGTCCTCTATGGCGATAATGGCGCTGGCAAGACCAGCGTCCTCGAGGCTATCTACCTTCTCGGTCGCGCTCGTTCCTTTCGTTCGTCCAGCTTGAACCACCTGGTGACTAAAGAGCACACGGGGCTAGCGGTGCGTGGAACGCTGATTGCTGGCGATGGAGCTCAGCGCCAGCTCGGCGTGAAATGGCTGGATGGGCGCACGTTGGGCCAGGTTGATGGGCGCGATGCGGACGGTTTGACCGAGCTGGCCCGGCTGTTTCCCGTAGAAATCATTGATACACAGGTTCAGGAGCTGGTTCGAGGTGGACCTGGCGTGCGACGCCGCTTCCTCGATTGGGGTGTGTTTCACGTGAAACACCCGTTCCTTGATGCCTGGCGCCGCTACCAGCGGGCCCTGCGTCAACGCAACGCAGGGCTGAAGGAAGGGGTTGCGGGTACTGTGCTCTCCGCATGGGAGGCCGAAATGGCCTTACACGGTACGTTACTGAGCGAGGCTCGCCGACAATACGTGGCTGAACTGTCAGAAGGTCTGGACGACGTGGTGGCAGACTTGCTTGGGCTGCCGATCAACTTGCAGTACATGCAGGGCTGGTCGAGTGCCATGAGCCTTGAGGAGGCCCTTCTGCGCTCGCAGGAACGGGATCGGGCTCGGGGAATGACGGGTGTGGGCCCTCATCGGGCAGATCTGGAGATCCAAGTCGACGATCAATTGGCTCGTGACCACGCCTCAGGGGGGCAGCAGAAGCTTGTGGCCTGCGCGCTAGTGCTAGGGCAAGTTCGTTTAGTGGGGGAGACGCTCGGTTCCCCGCCAGTGCTCCTAATCGATGACCCTGGCGCCGAGGTTACTGATTCTCGACTAAACCGTCTCCTCGACTGGACCCTGTTGTTGTGCGAGCAGCGCTTTGTGACGGGATTATCCCGGGGCGTTATCGATACCGCGGCGGAAGCGGTGTTTCACGTGGAACATGGGCGTGTGACACGCGTAAAATAGAGCTTTGGTTTTCCTCCGAAGGACTCTATGACCTACGACGCTAATAGCATCAAGGTGCTCAAAGGGCTCGACGCAGTTCGTAAGCGCCCCGGCATGTACATCGGCGATACGGACGACGGCACTGGACTGCACCATATGGTGTTCGAGGTCGTAGATAACTCCGTCGACGAAGCGCTTGCGGGCTATTGCTCCCGCATCGAAGTGCGCATCCACGAAGACCAGTCTGTGACCGTCTCTGACGACGGCCGCGGAATACCCGTTGACGCTCACGAGGAGGGGAAGTCTGCCGCTGAAGTCATCATGACCGTGCTGCACGCCGGCGGTAAGTTCGACGATAACTCCTACAAGGTCTCGGGCGGCCTGCATGGCGTGGGCGTTTCCGTAGTGAACGCGCTTTCCGAGGAGCTGACGCTCACGATTCATCGCGGCGGCAAGATCCACCACCAGGTGTACAAGCTAGGCGAGCCTCAGACTGCCTTAGAGGTACTCGGCGATACGCAGCAGACAGGAACGACCGTTCGTTTCAAACCCAGCCCTGAGATGTTCTCGAACATAGACTTTCACTACGAAGTGCTAGCGAAGCGCCTGCGGGAGCTCTCATTCCTCAACTCCGGCGTGCGCATCGAACTGATCGACGAACGCAGCGATCGCCGGGACGTGTACGAGTACGTGGGCGGCATTCGAGCCTTTGTAGAACACTTGAACGCGAAGAAATCGCCGATCCACGGCACAGTTCTGCACCTTGCCGAGGAGCGAGACGGCATTGGTGTAGAAGCCGCTTTGCAATGGAACGACTCCTATCAAGAAGCCACTTTTTGCTACACCAACAATATCCCCCAGCGTGACGGCGGCACGCATATGGCGGGTTTCCGCAGCGCCCTCACCCGGACACTAAACGCGTACATCGAAGCTGAGGGTTTAGCCAAGCGAGAGAAGGTGGCGACCAGCGGCGACGACGCCCGCGAAGGCCTCACCGCAGTTCTGTCGGTGAAAGTACCAGACCCGAAGTTCTCCTCACAGACCAAGGAGAAGCTGGTGTCCTCCGAGGTCAAGCCGGCGGTGGAGTCGGTCCTAGCTAATCGTTTGTCGATCTTCTTGCAGGAGAACCCAACCGAGGCCAAGGCCATCGTTCGCAAGATGATCGATGCTGCCCGCGCCCGCGAGGCGGCGCGGAAGGCGCGCGAGATGACGCGCCGCAAAAATGTCCTCGACGTAGCTGGTCTGCCCGGCAAGCTGGCCGATTGTCAGGAGCGAGACCCTGCCCTGTCTGAGCTATTCCTGGTGGAGGGCGATTCGGCCGGCGGCTCCGCCAAGCAGGGACGCGATCGACGAACGCAGGCGATCCTGCCCCTCAAGGGCAAGATTCTGAATGTCGAAAAAGCTAGGTTTGACAAGATGTTATCCTCGGCGGAGGTGGGTACCTTGATCACCGCCCTTGGCACTGGCATAGGTCGTGAGGACTACGATCCGGACAAGCTCCGCTACCACCGCATCATCATCATGACGGACGCCGATGTGGACGGCTCCCACATCCGCACGCTACTGCTCACCTTCTTCTATCGCCAGATGCCCGAGCTCATCGAGCGTGGTCATATCTACATCGCCCAGCCGCCCCTGTACAAGATCAAGCGCGGCAAGCAGGAGGTGTACGTGAAGGACGATGCGGAGCTGAACCAACACTTGCTCGCTATCGCCATTGACAATGCGCGCCTGCGCGTCACCGCGGATGCGCCGGCGATCGCTGGGCCCGCTCTCGAGTCGCTAGCGCGTAAGTACATGGAGGTCGATGCGATCATCAACCGCTGGTCCTCCCGCTACGATGAGAATGTGCTGCGCGCCATGCTCGAGCTGCCGGAGCTGGCAACCGGGGCTGACCTAACTGTTGCGATGACTGAGTGGGCGCAGCGCCTCGAGCGAAAGCTGGCAGACGGTCCGGTGAACGGCCCGGAGTACAGCTTTCGCGTCGAGACTGCAGAGGACGGCAACCCTACGATCACCTTCGAGCGTCGCTACCACGGCGTTGTGATGGAGAAGAATCTTCGCAGCGGCTTTTTCAACACGCCTGAATACAAGCGAATATCATTATTAGGTAACGAGCTCAACGAACTTATCGGCGACGGTGCCTACGTGGAGCGCGGCGAGCAACGTCAGAGCATTGGCCAGTTCGCCGATGCGATGGTGTGGCTGATGGATCAGGCCAAGCGCGGCCAGTCCATCCAACGCTACAAGGGCCTCGGTGAGATGAACCCGGACCAGCTCTGGGACACCACCATGAACACGGAGACCCGGCGCTTGATGCAGGTGCGCATCGAAGACGCGGTAGGGGCTGATGAGATCTTTACCACCCTGATGGGCGATGAGGTGGAGCCACGGCGCGACTTCATCGAGCGTAACGCGCTCTCCGCCACCGTCGACATCTAGCCAGTCAGTGCGCCGCCGCGTCTCTCTACGCGGCGGCAGAGTCGTCCGCGTTCTTGTTGCTGCGCGCGCGTTGTGGTTGTTGGGCTACGGGGTCAAGGAGCTTTTGCTCCTGCTCTATCCAAGTTCGCGCGGCCTCCAGAACCTCTGCAGGCGTCTTCCCTCGCGGGTCGATCGACGGCCCGATCGACATGGTGATGGTGCCGGGTACCTTGAGCACCGTACCGGACATCCAGTGCGAGCCGGCGTTGTGCGCGACCGGCACCACAGGTACGCCAGCGCTCACCGCCAGGTGCGCACCGCCAGCGCGGTAGCGCTTGGGTTCTCCTGGCTTGACCCGAGTGCCCTCGGGGAACACTACTACCCACAGGCCCTCGCGCAAGCGAGTCGTTCCATTTTCGACCACCCCGTGAAGGCCAGACCTTCCGGCTCCATCCTTGCCGCGAGCAACGGGGATGGGCTTTAGGGTGCGCAGGGCCCATCCGAAGAAAGGCACGGCCAGGAGCTCGCGCTTGAGAACCCAACACTGGGGCGGGAGGATGCTCAGCTGCGCCAGGGTCTCCCAAGCTGACTGATGCTTGGTCATGACCACCGCCGGTGAGGTTGGTAACCAGGCGCGCCCATGCACCTCATGCTGGATGCCGCATAGCCATCGCAGGGAAAACAGCGCGGTTTGAGTCCATGCGCGGGCGATGGTGTAGGAGTATCTCCAGCGTGCCTGCCTAGACATGGGGATTAGGGCGCCTAGCAAGATCGGTGGCGCGAACAGCAGCACGGTGACCACCAGCGAGCACTGAAAACATGCCGAGCGCAGCCAGTACCACCAATAGCGCCAGGGCCCGAGATTCGCCTTCAGCTGCTGCGCCCGCATCGGGGCCCTCAGCTTGCTGATTGAAGCAAGGAGATATCGCCGATTTGGCTGAACAGCGCGCGCAGTTCGCTCAACAAGGCCAGTCGGTTCATGCGCACCGCATCGTCCTCAGACATCACCATCACTTGGTCGAAAAATCCATCCACGGGTTCGCGAAGGCTCGCGAGGCGAGTCATGGCTCGAGCGTAGCGAGCGCTGTCTAGGTCGGCCTGCACCTGGTCGCGGCACTCCACAAGAGCCTCGTGGAGTGCGCGTTCCGCAGGCTCGCTAAGGCGCGTCGGATCTACTGGGGCATCGATCGTCGCGTCAGCCTTGCGCAGGATGTTTGAGATGCGCTTGTTGGCCGCCGCCAGGGCAGAGGACGCTTCCAGCTTCGCGAAGCTCTGAATTGCCGCCATCCGCCGGTCGAAGTCGTAGGGGCGGGGCGGCCGCACGGCGAGCACCGCTTCGAATACGCTGCGCGCTCCCACGGCCGTGTCCGAACCACCTGCGCCTCGCTCATCGCCGCCCAGGTAGTAACTGCGTAAGCGGTCGTAAAGGAAGTCCTCCACTTCCGTGACTACCTTTGCATCACCGTCCTCGCCTCGCACGGGCTGCAATGACGCGGCGCGCGCGAGCAAGGCGCGTAGATCCAGGTTGAGCTCACCCTCGATAAGAATGCGAAGGACACCGAGGGCGGCGCGGCGCAGACCGAAGGGATCCTTATTACCCGTAGGACGCGCTCCGATTGCAAAGCTGCCAACGAGAGTGTCAAGGCGGTCCGCGATCGCCAGTGCCCGGCCCGCGCCACTCGCGGGCAGCGTGTCGCCTGCAAAGCGTGGCAAGTACTGCTGGGCAATCGCGTCGGCCACCGCGTCCGATTCCCCGTCGCGCCGGGCGTAGTGTCCGCCCATGACGCCTTGCAGCTCCGGGAACTCACCGACCATATCCGTTAACAAATCGGTCTTCGCGAGTTGGGCACCGCGCTCCGCGGCGTCGGTGGGCTCCCCGAGTGCGGCGGCACAGGCGGTGGCGAGTTCGGTGATTCTCTGCGTCTTCTCGGCCAGCGTCCCAAGCTTTCGCTGGTACACCACCGAGGCGAGATCCTCACGCCGCGACGCCAGCGTGCGTGCTCCATCGGCCTGCCAGAAGAACGCGGCATCGGCGAGGCGGGGCGACACCACTCGCTCGTTGCCTCGCCTTACCTCCTGAGGAGCTTTGCTCTTAAGGTTGGCGATGGTGATGAAGGCGCTCCGAAGGGTGCCATCCGAGTCAGTCAGTGGGAAGTACCTCTGGTGCTCCTGCAAGGTGGCGATGATCACCTCACGGGGCAGTGCCAGGTACTGCTCATCGAAGGTCGCGAGGACGGGCACCGGCAGCTCGACTAGCGCCGTCACCTCGTCCAAGAGGTCCGGATCTACCAGGGCCTCAGCGCCTGCTTCGTGCGCCGTCACCCCAATCGCCTGACGGATTTGTTCACGTCTTTCATTGATGTCTGCAACGACATAAGCCTCGGCGAGGGCATCCTCGTAGCCGTTGGCAGTTGCTAGCTCAACACCCTCGGCAGGACCATGGAAGCGATGACCCCAGGTGCGACGACCCGCTGCACAGCCCAGTACCTCGCACGGCACGACCTGATCGTCGAGCATCACCACCAACCACCTCACGGGCCGAGAGAAGGCGTGCTCTGTGGATCCCCAACGCATGCGTCGCGGCACGGTGATGCCATCCACCACGGCTGGCAACACTTCGCTGATGACCTCCCCGGCGGTGCGCCCCGGTTCGCTGGCGCGATGGACAAGCCACTCGCCTTTCGGTGTCTCGATGCGCTGCAGCTCATCGACGCGAACACCGCAGCCGCCAGCGAACTTCATCGCGGCCTTGCTCGGCGCCCCATCCGCGTCGAAGGCGACTTTGACCGGTGGTCCACGCTTCTCGATCTCCCGATCCGGCTGACGCTCGGCGAGGCCGTCTACGAGCACCGCGAGCCGTCTGGGAGTAGCGAAGCGCTGGATACGCTCGTAGGTGAGGCGCGCCTCCTGCAGGCTTTCGCCAAGGCGGCTTTGCAGACCTTGCGCCATGGACTCGAGTGCACCCGGCGGCAGCTCTTCGGCGCCGATCTCGACCAGGAGGCTGCTCATCGGCCAGCCCTCTGCTGACACATAGGAAACCCGATCGTCTCCCGACTACGGAAATAGCACTCGGCCACCGCCTTGGCCATGTTGCGCACGCGGAGGATGAAGCGTTGGCGCTCGGTTACCGAAATGGCGTGGCGGGCATCCAGGAGATTGAAACTGTGGGAGGCGGCCAGCACTTGCTCGTAGGCAGGATAGGTGAGGTCGCGAGCGATGAGCCCCTCGCACTCCCGCTCGCAGGCATCGAAGTCCGCAAACAAGCGTTCCGTATCCGCCTCCTCGAAGTTGAACACCGACTGCTCGCGTTCGCTTTGGCGGTAAACGTCGGCGTAGGTGATTGGCCCCGAGGGGCTCTCTACCCAGACCAGGTCAAACAAGTCTTCGACGCCCTGCAGGTACATGGCGATGCGCTCTAGCCCGTAGGTGATCTCGGCCGACACGGGGCGGCAGTCCAACCCGCCTACCTGCTGGAAGTAGGTGAACTGGGTGACTTCCATACCGTTTAGCCAAACCTCCCAACCGAGGCCCCATGCTCCGAGGGTCGGCGATTCCCAGTTGTCCTCGACGAAGCGAATGTCGTGCACCAAGGGGTCCAGGCCGAGGGCACGCAGGGAGCCGAGGTACCGCTCCAGGATGTCCTTGGGCGAGGGTTTGATGAGCACCTGAAACTGATAGTAGTGCTGGAGGCGGAAGGGATTCTCCGCGTAGCGCCCATCCGTAGGGCGTCGGCTCGGTTGCACGTAGGCTGCCGCCCAGGGCTCTGGACCTATCGCGCGCAGGAACGTAGCTGGGTGGAACGTGCCGGCGCCCATCTGCTGGTCGTAGGGCTGCAGGACTGCGCAGCCCTGGGATCCCCAGTACTCCTGCAGTGCAAAGATCAGCTCCTGAAAGGTCTGCGGTGTGCTCATCGGTAGTGTCTGAGGTGTGGAAAAGGCGGTCCGAGGAACGCCCATTGCTGCCATGCGGCAAGGTTTCGCTGGCCGCGCAGTATAGCGGACCTATACGCGCTCGCGCCGCCTGCGATTCGGCGGTGTATCCTGAGGCTGCACCAATATAGAGCAGCCGTGCACCATTGTAGCCGCCCGCGGTTGGGGTGGGCGCATCGGCGAAGTGCGTTCTTGCCTCTTTTGGAGCTCCCTATTGGTGGCATGACCATTGCAGCGCCGTGTGACCCGGATCACATGACCGCCGTCAACGGCCCGACCTTTGTTGGGTAGGCAGGCCGGACGAATTCATCAACTAACAAACAACGCCAAGCTTGGAGAGCGATGATGACAAGCCCTGCTGAGGTGCTCGGACTAATCAAGGAACGTGAAGTGGCATTTGTGGACCTGCGCTTCACCGACACACGCGGTAAGGAGCAGCATGTCACGGTGCCTGCGAGCACGATCGACGAGGACTTCTTCGACGAAGGCAAGATGTTCGACGGCTCCTCGATAAACGGTTGGAAGGGCATCAATGAGTCCGACATGGTCCTCATGCCCGATCCGGGCACGGCGGTGGTGGACGTGTTCACGGAAGAGACCACGGTCAACATCACGTGCGATGTGTGGGAGCCCTCCACTATGCAGGGGTACAACCGCGATCCTCGCTCGCTCGCTCGCCGAACGGAGGAGTACCTAAAGTCCACGGGCATCGCCGACACCGCCTACTTCGGCCCGGAGAACGAATTTTTCGTATTCGACAGTGCACGCTGGGACGTGCAGATGCGCGGCGCCAGCTACTCGATCGACAGCCAGGAGGCCGTTTGGACCTCCGGCGACGACTACGATGGCAACAACATAGGCCACCGCCCCGGCGTGAAGGGAGGCTACTTTCCCGTGCCGCCGGTCGACTCGCTCCACGACGTTCGCTCGGCCATGTGTCGCGCCCTCGAAGAGATGGGCTTGCCCACGGAAGTTCACCACCACGAGGTGGCCACGGCCGGTCAGTGTGAGATCGGCGTGCGCTTCAACACCCTGATCAAAAAGGCCGACGAGGTTCAGATCCTCAAGTACACGGTGATGAACGTCGCCCATGTCTACGGCAAGACAGCGACCTTCATGCCAAAACCCCTGGTCGGCGACAACGGCAACGGTATGCACGTACACCAGAGCCTTTCCAAGGACGGCAACAACCTGTTCTCTGGTGATCGCTACGGTGGTCTGTCGGAGACAGCACTCTTCTACATCGGCGGACTGATCAAGCACGCGCGCGCCATCAACGCCTTCGCTAACCCGGCGACAAACAGCTACAAGCGACTGGTACCGGGCTTTGAAGCCCCCGTGATGCTAGCGTACTCGGCTCGTAACCGTTCTGCATCGATCCGCATTCCCTTCGTCTCCAGCCCGAAGGCGCGGCGAATCGAGGTGCGCTTTCCAGACTCCATGGCAAACCCCTACTTCGCCTTCTCAGCGATGGTCATGGCAGGTCTGGATGGCATTCAAAACAAGATCCACCCGGGCGATGCGCTGGATAAGGACCTCTACGACCTGCCTCCGGAAGAGGCCGCGGGCATCCCCACGGTGGCCTCGTCCCTGGAGCAGGCCTTGGAGGCACTGGATAGCGATCGGGACTTCTTACGTGCCGGGGGCGTTTTCGACGATGACATGATCGATGCCTACATCGGGCTCAAGTCTGAGGATGTGGAACGTCTGAACATGACCACGCATCCGGTGGAATTCGCGATGTACTACAGTCTCTAAGGCGCCTGCGGCACGGGCGGCTCGTGCTGCCCGTGCCCGGCAGTTGTCGTATCGGTGCGCTCCTCCTTCCCAACCGTCCGCCACTCCCACGCGGCACCATTTGCTGGCCGTTCGTCGCCCCTGGCCCCGGAAATGCGTGCGGAGCGTGCGTTGCGTTCTGTTCCATGGCCGGGGCCCGCGCTAAGCTGCGATCATGAAAAGCCCACGCATCACCTCGTGGCCGGCGGCCGTGGGGATCCTCCTCGCGGTGGCGGTCGCGGGCGCCCAGGAGCGCGAGACCTATACCTGGGTGGATTCGGCCGGCACGCGGCATTATTCGGATCGCCCCCCGCCGAGCGACGCCCGCCAAGTTCGAACCTTGCAAGTGCCGCTGCCACGCGGCGCTCAGGGGCCGGCGGCGCCTGCCGCGGCGACCGCGCGTGTTTCGAGTGGAGACGATGCTGCGGAGGATGCTCCCGTCACGCCGACGATCACTATGGTGCGTCCCACCGCCGACGAGACCTTCGTCAACACGGCGGGCGTCGTCCAGGTGGCGGTGAACGTAGAGCCGCAGATGCCCGATCGGGGCCGCGTCAACATCTACCTAGACGGTGCGGTGGTGGCAACGGGAAGTCCAGGGCAGCAATCCTTCCAGCTCTCGCCGGTCTACCGAGGTACTCACTCGGTGAGCGCGGTCCTGGTGGATGGTGCTGGCAGCCAAGTCTCGCGCAGCACGAACGTGACTTTCTACGTCCGCCAGCAGTCCCAACTGCGAGCGCCCTAGGGCGCCTATGTGATACGTTCGTTGCCGCGGGAGCCCACCGTGGTTGAGCTCAGTCCGTGCGCACCGGAGGATGCGAACCCCCTTCGCTTTCTGCTTAACCACTTGCGCACCGCCCTGCTACGCCTCGATGCGCAGGGCACCGTCCGTTACGCCAACCCGGCCGCCGAGGCCCTCCTCGGCCTTAGCGCCAGCAAGCTCCTGGGTCACCCTGTGGCCATGTCCCTCCAGGCTGATGCACCGCTTGCGCGCCTGGTCCAACAGGCACTCGCCACGCACCGTTCGCTCATTTGCCGCGCCCTACCCCTGCGTCCACGCGCTTCCAGCGCCTTCGACAGCATGATCGATGTGCAGCTAAGCCCGCTCGAGGAGGACCGCCAGTTCGCCGGCGTGCTTCTGGAATGCCACGACGCCCAGGCGCGCCTGAGATTCGACCGTGATGCGGCCAACTTGGTGCAGCTGGACGCCAATCGCACGATGGTGCGCCAGCTAGCCCACGAGATAAAGAACCCCTTAGGCGGTCTTCGCGGCGCGGCCCAGCTACTCGAGCGCCGCCTGGGCGAAGACGGCCGCGAGTATACGGGCATCATCATGCGGGAAGCAGATCGGCTGACGCAGCTTGTGGACTCGCTGCTGGGGCCGCCACGCAGATCGCGTCCGGCCTGGGTTAACGTGCACGAGCCACTCGATGATTTGGTGCGCCTAGTGCGGGCCGACGAGCTCACCAGAGTGCAAATCGTCACAGACTATGACCCGAGCCTACCGAATGTGTTGATCGATCGCGACGAGGTGATCCAGGCGATCCATAACCTGGTACGCAACGCGCTCCAGGCGATGAACGAGGCGGGTCGTCTCCGTGTGCGTACGCGCGCAGTTTCGCAGGCCGTGGTCTACGGTGAGTACCGGTCGAATATGGTGCGCGTCGACATCGAAGACGACGGTCCTGGCGTACCAGAGAGTTTGCGCGAGTCCCTTTTCTTTCCCCTAGTGACTGGGCGCCGCGATGGAACCGGCATCGGGCTACCGACCGCGCTTGAGCTGATCAGCCGCCAACGAGGATCGATCGAGTATGAGAGCAAGCCTGGGCGGACGGTCTTCTCTGTCCTGCTCCCTGCCGAGGATCCCACCCCGCATGAGTGATCGCACCACCGTATACGTACTCGACGACGATCAGTCGATCCGCTGGGTACTGGAACAGGCCCTGCGCGAAGCGGATTTCAGTGTGCGCACCTTTGCCGACGCGGATGGTTTTCGTCACGCGTTTGCCCGCGACGTCGCGCCCGATGTCGTGATCACCGACGTTGTGATGCCCGATGCAGACGGCATCGACCTCATGCGCGAATTCGCCGATCGCTACCCCACCCTGCCGTTCATCGTGATGACCGCGCATAGCGATCTCGACAGCGCGGTGCTGGCCTACGGCGGCGGCGCCTTCGAGTATCTACCGAAGCCCTTCGACGTGGACGAGGCGGTCGACCTCGTCAATCGTGCTGCGTTACACCGTAAGCAGCAGCCAGCGGAGGCGAATCCGCAGGCGAGCTTTGGCACCCTGATCGGCCGCGCTCCGGGGATGCAGGAGGTGTACCGCGCGATCGGTCGTCTCACGCGATCGCACATGACGGCCATGATTACCGGTGAATCTGGCACGGGAAAGGAGTTGGTGGCGAACGCCCTGCATCAGCACAGTCCGCGCCGGGACGGGCCCTTCATCGCCCTGAATACCTCCGCCGTGCCAACAGAGCTGCTCGAATCTGAGCTATTTGGCCACGAGCGAGGTGCGTTTACCGGTGCTGACGCCCAGCGCCCTGGCCGCTTCGAGCAAGCGCGCAGTGGCACGATTTTCCTCGACGAGATCGGGGATATGCCGACGCCCCTGCAAACGCGCCTCCTGCGCGTGCTGGCCGAAGGTGAGTTCTACCGGGTTGGCGGCCGGGCACCCCTCCAGGCAGACGTCCGGGTCATCGCCGCCACCCACCAAAATCTCGAAGCTCGTGTCGCCGACGGTACCTTCCGCGAGGATCTCTACCATCGTCTGAACGTCATCCGCATTCGCGTCCCGCCCCTGCGCGAGCGGCGCGAGGATGTTCCCGCGCTCCTCGCTCACTATCTGCGCCAGTCTGCGGCGGAGGCAGGAATCGCCCCAAAGGTGCTGACGGGCGAGGCCGAGTCAGCGCTCCAGCGCTATCATTGGCCGGGTAACGTACGTGAGTTAGTCAACGTCTGTCGCCGCCTCACGCTGCTGGCGCCAGGCGAGCGCATCGAGGCGCAGGATGTTGCGAGTGAATTGGACGGTCTCAAGGCGCCCGCCGGCGAGCAAGCAGCGAGCTGGGCGGTCTCTCTCGCTCGTTGGGCCGAAGCCGCTCTCGCCGAGGCTGACGCTCCGCCGTTGCTCGATGAGGCGCTGCCGGAGTTCGAACGCGCTCTCATCCGTGCAGCGATGGCACGGGCCGGCGGCCACCGACAGCAGGCGGCCCGACTACTGGGCTGGGGCCGAAACACGCTCACGCGAAAAATGCGAACGCTTGGATTGGGCTAACTTACCAGCCAACTCCTGCGAGACCTGTCTGTGAGTTCCTTGCCATCGGCGGAGCAGTACCCGCTGTTACTGGATCCAGCCCGCGGGGAGATCGGGTTCATGCCCACCACGCGCACGGCCCTGAGCTCGGCGCCTTTCCTCGACAGGCGCTTCGCGGAACCCTCCGCCGCCACCTCACGCGAGACCATCGCAACCCTGAGCGCTGCAGCAGCAGGCCTTTCCCAGCCCCCGATGATTTTTCACACTGCGTTCTGCTGCTCGACCCTGCTCGCATCCGCCCTGGATCACCCGGGACGGGTGCTTGCTCTGAAGGAGCCCGATGTGTTGATGCAGCTCGCCAATCTTCCCCGTGTGCACAAAGCGGTCCGCGAAGATCAGCAGGCGCTCGCCCGCCTGACCCAGTTGGTTCTGCGCTTGCTCGGTCGTCGCTTCAGCGCGCAAGAGCAGGTCATCCTCAAGCCGACCAACGCGAGCGCCAACCTGCTATCAACGCTCATCACTTTCGAGGCACCGCTACTGCTGCTCTACGCTGACCTGCGCGCGTTCCTCGTCTCCGTGATCAAAAAGGGTGAAGCAGGCCGCTGGTTCGTGCGCCATCTGCTGAACATCTTTCGCCTCGATGGGATGGCGCTGGAGCAATGGCAGGAGCGCGAGCGAATGCTGCTGACGGACCTACAGGTGGCTACCCTGGTTTGGTGGCATCAGATCGACAACTACGTGAGTGCGCTCAGCGCAAGGGGATCTGCGCCCGTCGGCACACTTAGCGCGGGGGCTTTTCTCGCAAATCCACTTGCCTCCCTGACAGCAGTCAATGAGTTTGCTCGTTTGCGATTGCCGCGAGAGATGGTGATCGCGGCTGCCGAAGGCCAAGCATTCCAGCGCCATTCGAAGTTTGCCGATTTGGAATACGACAGCGCCCAGCGAGCAGAGGAGCGCGCTGAAATCGAAGCTCAACACGGTGATGCCATCTCCCTCACGCTGGCGTGGTCGAGCAAGCTGCGCGGTTCTTCGCGAGCCGTAGATGATGCCCTACTAGTCCTTCGCCAACACAGCGTCTTGGCGACAGAGCGAGCGGACGAGCGATTTCCTTAGGAAAGTGCGAGCTGGGGGCGGCGTAGATTCCAGGCTGCGCGCGCCTCGAAACACGCCTGCACCGCCCGTTGCTCCTGCTCAGTAAGATCTGGATGCCATGCCTCGAAGAGCAGCGTGACACGCTCGCTGTCCGCGTTGTTCCAGCTGTCGTGGATGAAGGAATCATCGAAGGCCAGCGCCTTGCCGCGCTCCCAAGGGTAGATGACGTCTGCTACGCGAAGCGCTGAGTCGCCGGGCACGATGAGCGGCAGATGCACCGTAGCATCGGTATTGGCTAGCCCGTAGTGAGGCGTGATGTGTTGGCCTGGAGCGAGCACGGAGAACAGCACCTCCCGTGGCTGCCCATCAACTTCCAACAGCGGCAGCTCGCGCAGGGCGGCGAGCGTTCGCGGAAAGTGAGCGATAACCCGCTGGTTGGGCTCGCTTTGCTTAAACAGATGCAAGGCAGCCCAGGCCCGGCTCTGAGCGAGATGGGCGAGGGGATTGCTGCGCGCTACCTTCCAATCCAGGTACGGGCGCACCTGGCCGGTGACGAGCTCACAGGCGGCGACGTACTCCTCGCAGATAGCGTCGAAAGCACCCTCTAGCCGGCTCAACCAAGGTGCCTGTTCGCGACTGAAGACGGCGGTTGACGCGAGTGCTGGCACGTAGAACACATGGGGTTTTTGCGCGGGCGCGCGAAAGCTCACTTCGCCATCGTGGGTCTGCACCCACACCGCCTCCTCAATACGCGCCACTGCAGCCTCGGGATGCGCTGCCGCGAAAGCCTGTAGGGCCCGTTCATGTAGGCGGGTGAACCACTGACGTACGCCTTTGTGAGCGGCCTTCGAACGAACTGCAATGTCCTCGCGCACTTGGCCGCGCCAAGCGTTGACGACGCGGGGGTCGCGGTCTGCGGCGAGCGACCAGGCGGCGGCCGCACGCTCCTCGAGTCCCTGGGCAGCCAAGGCATAGCCCAAGAAGAGCAGTGGCACGGGGTTAGCCTGGTCTATTTTCACGGCTTGCACGTAGTCGACCACGGCGCCCTCGAGCTGACCGGCGAGTTCCGCGTCCAAGGCCTGTCCACACAGCGCGTTCTGCCGCGCTTGTCCCGTACTTGTATCGTTCATGACAGCAATTATCGCCAGCTGTCGGCGCACGGACAACGGCTGCGCTATGCTGCCGCCATGGCCAAGATGACCCTCAACGCGGTGCTGAGCCAGGCACTGGCACTGATTCAGCGCGGCGAGCCGGCGCGCGCGCTGCAAGGCTTGGAGTCTCTTCCCCCTCGGGCTCGAGAGGATGCGAATGTTCTCCACGTGCGTGGCCTTGCTTACAAGGCGAGCGGCGATCTCACCCGTGCACGAGAGCTGTTGGGCAAGGCGGTGCGCAAGCTCCCGCGCCACCCCGCGCTGCTGAATAATTTCGCTAACGTGCTGAATGATCTTGGCGAGCGCGAAGAGGCGGCTGAGACCTACGCTAAAGCGACCGCGGCCCAACCGGACTTCCTCGATGGCCACCGTAACCTCGGTATTGTCTTAGGTGCCCTCGGCGAGCACGAGCGCGCACTTACCTCTCTAGGCGAGGCCAAGCGGCTCGCCCCGAACGATGCGCGCACCTTGTCCGCGCTTGGTGCCACGCTGAATGCGCTGGAGCGCCCTGAAGAAGCTGAGCGCGTGTTGCGCGAACTACTGCAACGGGTGCCTGATCATGCGATAGCGTTGCATCACTTGGGCGTCAGCCTGCGCCTGCAGGAGCGCTTAGACGAGGCCGTGCAAGTGCTGCAAGACGCGCAAACGGCAGCACCCCAGCGGCCGGAGATCGTGCACGCGGCCGCCACGCTGGCGTTCGATCGCGGTGAGCATGAAGACGCAGAGCGCGCGTACCAGCGTGCGATCGCCCTGCGCCCTGACTACGTGGATGCTCACGAAACGCTCAACGAGCTGTATTGGCAGCGAGGTCAGCTCGAACGCTATGGCGAGAGCTACGCCGAGGTGCACCGTGAGCACGGCTGGCTCAGCCCTGCCTTAAGCGCTGCCTGGATGCGGTGCCTGGTGCTTGCCAACCGCATCGAGGATGCGCTGAGAGTTGGCCGGGAGGCACGCGAGACTTTCGGGCCTCAGGTCGCAACCTTGCGCTGGGAAGCGCAGGCCCACCGAGCCGTAGGTCGCTCTAGCGATATGCTGAAGGCACTCGAAGAGGCCGTACGCGTGATGCCGCGCGGTGGTGCTGATCGTCGCCAGGCGATCACCTTGCGTCAGGATCTGGTGGAGGGGTTGCTGCGCGAGGGCGAACCCCAGCGCGCGGACGCCATCGTCGATGAGCTACTCGCCCTGGCGCCGGACGATCAGCTCAGTTGGGCGTGGCGCGGTACCGTTTGGCGTCAGCTCGATGATCAGCGGTACCACGACCTGCAGCAGGATCTTCGCTTCGTGCGTGCCTGGCAACTGCCGACGCCCGAGGGCTACGACAGCTTAAGCAGCTTTCTCTCTGCCGTGACGCAGACGCTGCAATCAATGCACCAAATGGTTGTACGGCCTTTGGCGCAAACCCTAGAGAACGGCACGCAGACGCCTGGTCGCCTCTTGCACAAGCCTGATCCCGTCATCCAAGCGCTGCGCGGGGCAATCGCGAGCGTGCTGGATGAGTACGTCGCGGAATTGCCACGTGACGACCGGCATCCTCTGCTGCGGCGTTGCACGGGGCGCTGGCGCTTGTCCGGATCCTGGTCGGTGCGACTGCAGCCGAATGGCTTCCATGTCGACCATGTTCACCCCGCGGGCTGGGTAAGCTCGGCTTGTTACATTTCACTGCCACCGAACCTGGGCGCGGATCGAGCACAGACCGAACAAATCGAAGCCCCGGACCGCGCAGGGTGGATCCGCTTCGGTCGCAGCAGTCTGGCCCTTCCGGAGCGCGACGGCGCGGAGCGGTACGTGCAACCCGAGCCTGGGCTGCTCGTGCTGTTTCCATCTTTCACTTGGCACGGTACGGTGCCCTTCCATGGTTCTCCTAAGGATTTCCGAATGACAGCTCCCTTCGACGCGGTGCCGGCCTGATGACCGCGAATCCACAGGATGCATGGTCGCTCTACTGGGCTGGCGGCAGCCTCGACAGTTGCTTGCCTGCTGGCACCAACGACGGTGATGCCAATCCGGTTCGACAGCTTTGGAGCGATCTGGCCAGCTCCCTTGCGCCGGGTTCCCGCGTACTTGATCTGGCCACTGGCAACGGCACGGTTCCCGTGACCTTACTGCGGGCGAATCCGGCCTTGGAGGTCACCGGGGTAGATCAGGCGGAAATTGACCCCTTGGGGGCGGTTAGTGATGTGCCGGAGCTCAAGCAGGTGAGCTTCCAGGGTCGCGTCGATGTGGCGGATCTCCCCTTCCCAGCGGCCAGCTTCGACGTCGTGACTAGCCAGTACGGCGTGGAGTACGGAGCGCTGGAGGAGGCCGTGGGTGAGGCGCTAAGCGTGTTGCGTGCGGGGGGGCAACTGATGTTCCTCATGCACCACGTCGATAGCGAGGTGGTGGCGCCGGCGACGCCTCTGCGAGAGGAGATTGCGTCTCTGTTGGATCCCAAAGGCCCCCTGCCCTTGCTGATCAAATACGTTGCGGGCCAAATCCCTGTGGACAAGCTTGAAGCGGCGGGGGAGCGCCATCTTAAGGCGAACGTGCGGCGAACAGCCCGCATTACCGGCCAAGTCTACAAGATGGTCAACGCCATCGTTGAGCGCCTTGCAGAGTCGGCAGAGCAGGCACGCGTCATGAGCGGCGTGCTCGCTGCTCGCCTAGAGGCGGAGCATGAGCGCCTGGGACAACTGCAGGAAGCGGCCCTTGACGCCCGGCGGGTGCAAACCCTACGTGGCGTGTTGCAGGCCCAGGGTGGCGTGGTCGATCGGCTGGAACCGCTCGAAGTGACTGTCGGCGACGAGCAAGGCAAGCCCGCCCTGGTCGGCTGGCACCTGATCGCTCATACGGCGGCTAACTGACGCCGCCGGCAAGCTAGCACTAGGGGTAGGAGGTGCGGTCGGTCGCGGTCGCTCCACCACCCTCACCGAGAAAGCCCCGCGTCATCGCCCCGGAGGTGATCTCGGCGTAGTACTTGCGCGCTTGCACGTATTGCTCAACGTATTCGTCAAGCGTGAAGCAGACCCGCCGCTTGATCATGGACTGGGTACGCTCGCGCCTGCACAGCTTGGTGGTGCCAGCCACTTCGCCGGTGTCTGCGACCTGGCGTCGGCGCTTTCGATCGGTCACCACGTGCATGTCCTTGATATCCGGGATCAGCTCGACGAGTTCGTCCCAGGTGTAGTTGTAGGTGGTGCCCCTACTCGCCTGCGCGTCTGCCTCTACAGCCCCTGCAGGCTCATCCTCAGCGGCGGCGCCGGTGGCGGCAATCAACAGTGTTGCGCAGAGCACAACGCGGGTGGTCGTCCTCATCGGGAGTCCCCTATCCGGTAGCTACTCGGTAATGTCAGTGAAACACAACAGGTGGAGACGGGGAAGGTACTTTCGCCGAACGGGGGGCTACTGCTGGCGTACGCCGCCTACCACCATGGTGGACGTGATTTGGGACTGACGCTGAAGGCGTGAGAGCTCGAAGGCCGAGTAGCAACGCCGGCGCATGACGCTTGTCTGGGTGTCTCGCTCGTACCGACAGAAACGCTGAGGGCTCGGCAGCTCAGAAGCTCGAGGAACTCGTGTCGGGGGTGTGCGTCTCGCGCGCAGCCCATCGTCCGTTAGATCAGGCACACGTGCCGCGAGGGCGCGCCACGTAAGCTCGGCAGCAGACAGAGCCTGCCCGCTTGGGTCGCGAGCGACGGTGGCGCTGGCTAGCGGTTCCGTGGCGCCTGCTAAGCGTGTGCACAGCAACAACAACAGCACGATGCCCACTACAAAGCTGACTGCTGATCGGCTGCACGTCGGTCCCATGGCTACGCTCCCAAGCACGGCTACCGCCTCGAGTGAAGCACAACCCTTGGGGGCTGGAAACCCCTAAAGCCCACGGATGGCGCTCACCCGCAGGCCCCAAGAAATGCAGTTACCTCACGCCGACGACCGAACTCATGCTGATGACCGTGCGACCGCGCAGGATGGCGAGACGCCGCTCCCGCTCGAACTCGGCGACGGTCATGCAGCGACGGCGCTTGAATAGGTTGGCGTAGGCACTGGTGGCGGAGCGGAGGCAGATCATGGGCGGCCCGGGCACCTCTGCCGCGAGGGGAATGCGCCGCCGGTCGCCACCTCGGCGCGGGGCGAGGGGCTTGGCATCCGGCACGAGGGATACCAACGATTGGCGTGCTTCGCTCAGGGAGTGTGGGATGGTGGCTTTGATCAGTTCGTGCGGCGCAGCTGCGCGAGCGGTGGCGGTGCTCAGGGATAGGCAGATGGCGGTGACGACGGCGAGCGAGTGCTGCCGGCGTCTGGCCTTCGCGTCGTGGGGCATGGCGGTGACCTCGACTTATCAGCGGCCGCGAGCGGCCGATGCATCGAAGCCTTACGACTTCGATGACCTACTGATAACGTCGTTTACTCGCCCTTCCCTGCGCGGCGGTGGTAGGAGTGCCTACTCGCCTCCGTCGCCGATCATCCCAAACGTCATTTGCCCGCCGATGATCTGCTTGTACAACGCCCTCGATTCAGTAATTTCTGCTACCAGCTGGTCCAGTGTGTAGCAGCGGCGTTTTGGAATCCGTGAACCGATGGTAGTTTCCTTACGGCAGAGTCGAGTCTCTCGCGCCACCGCTTGATCAGCAGGGACACCGGGCTTACGCCGCGGGCGCTCGACAGTCATGCCGTCTAACTCGGGAATAAGCTCGATTAGCTCGTCCCAGGTATAGGATTTCGTACCCTTCGCGGTGGCTGCAGCCTGCTCTTCGTTCTGGTGCGAGAGATCGCCCGCGAGGGCGGTCGGGCACACCAGTGGGGCCGTGAGTAGGGCGGCGGCCGCTAGGGGGATCAGTCTGCCGGTCATCGTCTTACTCCCCTTTTGAGACCATGCCCAGTCGAGTAAACCACAGGGGTCTGCTCGTGCAAAGGGCCCCTGCGGCGCAACGGATTGCGCTAGCGCCCGGGATCTTGCAGATTGGCCAAGTGCACGAGTCAGCCCCCGGATCCCAGGCCGAAGCGCTATACAGACGAGCGATTGACCGCGCTCGCACGACGGGGCTGCATGCTGCCGAGCCTGATCTGCGCCAGGCAGCACTTGCCGGGCACCACCAAGCGGCGCGTGCCTTCTTCTCCCTGGCACTACGCAAGGCAAATGACGGTGATTATGTTCGCTCGTTCCTCGAGCAGCTGTTGGCGTCGGCCGCAAGCAAGCCCTACGCCTGGCTTCTGGGGGCGGAATGGCATCGCTTCCACTCCACCCCGGATGATTCTATCCGCTGGGCCGAATACCTTTCGAATGCCTATTTCGCCGCCCTCCCCGACGCGCGGGCGCTAGTCTCGCTCTACGCACAGTGGCAATCCCGCAGGGCGCCCCCCGCGGAAGCATCCGCCTCACCGGAGGCGTTGGCACTGTGGCTGGGTCGCTGCGAGAAGCAATGGTCGCCGCCTGCCGCGAGCGTCATCGCCGAGGGTGAGGGAGTCCGGGTGACCTTGGCCCGTAGCTTCGCCCCGCCGGCGGCCCTGGACTTCCCCTTGCGCCAGCTGACGCCGCACCTAGCGCCAACCCTTGTGGTCGATCCGCGCAGTGGACGTCGCGTGGCCCATCCCGTTCGGGACGCAAGCTTCGCGCAGTGGTTGCCCGAGTTGCTCGGCTGGCACGGCAAGCTGTTGGAGCAACGGCTGGCGTTGGCGGGGGGCTATCCGCGGGAGTGCGGCGAGGTGACCAACTTGCTCCGCTATGTGGGCGGCCAGGCGTACCGGCCGCATCTCGACTGCCTGCCACGGAAGGCGCTCGATACGGCCGAAGGCCAAGTTCAGGGTGGCCAACGCCTGCTGACTCAGTTGGTTGGTGTGCTGGCACCGTACGCGGGAGGCGAAACCTACTTCGAGCATCTTGGGGTGCAGGTGACCTTGGCGCCTGGCGACTTGCTGACGTTCAATAATGCGAATGGCGAAGGGCACCCCTTGGCAGCCTCGCGCCATGGCGGCGCCCCCGTGGCTGGGGGTGAGAAAGTAATAATGAGCAAGTGGGTGCGGCAGACGGCGACGCCCTACGGTCGGGAGTTGGCTCATACGCTGTAGCCCCCGATGCTGCGCCGCTGCCCAGCAAGTCGTTATCATGCGCACCCTTTTGAACATCGCTCCGTTCACTGGAGCCCCTGCGTGGAGTCGCGAAGCACATGAGTGAAGAAGAGAAAGACCAGGGCATCCCCGTCGCACCTGTCGAGGGCAAGATGTTCCTGTACGAGCAGCCGGAGCTACTGACCGTAGACGACCACGGCGCCTTAGGTGTGACGCCGCCGCCCCGGCCCTTCGATTTCGCTGCCAAGGTGCGCGCGATCCCGCTAGTTGTGTCGGAGATTGCCTCCGCTCAGCGCAACTATCCGATTATCTTCTCCGACATGGAGAATCCTGTGCCCCTAGCCGTAGTGGGCTTGAGCGAGAACAGCAACCTATTCGTCGACGCGCAGGGGCGCTGGGATCAGGATGCCTACGTCCCCGCCTACCTGCGCTGTCATCCCTTCGCCCTCGCGGTCACCGGCGATGAGAAGTTCGCCGTGGTGGTGGACCGGGCGGCGCCTTCGGTGGGGGAGAACGCCGAGTACCCGTTCTTCGATGGCCAGGAGATGGCGTCGAACACGAAGGCGATGGTCGACTTTTGCGGTAAGTACGAGGGTGAGCGACGCAAAACCATCGAGTACGTGGAGCGCCTGAAAGCCTTAGAGCTGCTCGGTCCTCGTCGTGCCACGCACAAGGTGCCCGGCAGCGACGAGGAGCAGACCATCGCAAGCTACATCGCCGTGGTGCCAGAGAAGCTCGGCGACCTCCCAGCCGAGACGGTGAAGGAGCTGAACGATCGCGGCATGCTCGCGGTGACCTACGCGCACCTATTCTCCCTGGAGAACTGGCTGCGTCTCCTAGAGCGCCACCAACGCGTCACCACGGCGGTGACCAGCCACTAGCCCTGGCGCGCCCGCCGGAACCATCCGGTGACGCTGTAGCGCTGGCCGGCGGCGTAGTTGGCGACGTAGCTCACCGAGTGGTGCTGCGGTACCGAGAACATGTTGAGGGCGTTGAAGCGCGGGAGAAACGCCTCCTCGATGTCCATTCGCTCGTCGTAGAACTGCAGGTACCCGCCCCAGTCCGGGTGCCAGCGGCGGGTGAAATTCATCACGAAGGCGGCGATGCGATCATCTTCTTGAGCATCGTCGTGGAATTTCAGGAAGTGCCCAGGGCCGAAGCACGTGGCCTGGGCGTCGCCTCGCGCGATGTCGGCGTGACCCGTCACCTGGCCAACGAATTCCAGCATGGTGGGCGAGTTGATGAAGTCGAGTAGCCGATCCAACAGCGGCACCTGTCCCCACCCTTGAAGGTAGGCGTCGAGCATCGGGTAGGTGCGGTAGGCGTACTGAAACCCGCTGCCGGCCACCTGGAAGATCTCCTTGTGAAGTGATTGCTGGGCCTCACGGGTCAGTGCTCGGAGGGCTTCGGCACGGTGGTAGCGTGGCTCCGTCCCATCAAACCAAGCGAACCCCCATGGAACCTCCGCCTCCAAGCACCGCGCAAGTTGCTCAGCGTGGGCATCGACCAGCAATTCCGGGATGTGAATGCGCCGCCGAGTGGCGTAGTGGTCGGCCAGTGCCCGGGCATCGAGGGACGGGTTGAGAGCGAATTCGGTCATGGGGCGGGCACTTCAGGCTAGTGTTGCAAGAGACCCGATTTTGGGCACGGTGCGAAGCATACCCGTACGCCCGATTACGCGTCGTCGCGCTCGCCAGGGAAACCTCGCGCCTCGTTTGTGAGTGCCTTACGCAGGCTGCCTATACAACATATTCAGCAAATTGTTGTGCGCAAACAACGTAAGATGTTTCATCACAACGGTTGGTTGCGGTCGAACGACTCAGCGTAACTTGGGGTGCCGATTTCGACGCCTCGGCGGCCTTGCATTTGGGGTGGTGAGACGTCGTTGCGAATCTGCCACGGCAGTTCTTTGCGACGCTTCAAAGCCCTTCGATCCACTACCCTAGAAACAAATAAATTTATTAAAGTCAGATGCCTATGGGCGTTCTTGGAACCCCCCAGGCGACGATTTGTAGCGCCGCGCCCGACGCCCAGTTCTGTGACTTGGTTCTCGGGTTGAGCCCCTCGGGGCGCTGGCGCTGGGCCCCGACCACACCGTCTTGTCGTTTTCTTCGCCGACCTGTGCCCGCGCTGTCGGGGCGAAGCCACAGCAGTTCGTTGACTGAGTCGAGGGCCTTTGCTATCACCCCCCGCACATCCGCGACTGCGGCTGAATTGGGGGACCTGGGTTTCGGGTCCGCTACGCGTTACTGCTCTCTAGGGAGGAGCAATGAACAACATCAATCTAGAGCGGGCCGTGAAGCTCGCGCTCCTGTCCGCCAGCGCCGTGGCCGTGTCCATGCCCGCTGTCGCTCAGGAAGTCGATGAGGAAGTGGTCACCATCGGCTCACGCATCGAACGCGTCGATCTCGACGCAGTGAGCCCGGTTACCGTCGTCAACGCCGAGGAGTTCACCCTCTCCGGAAACATCAACATCGAGCAAAAGCTCGCCGAGCTGCCGCTGACGCTGCCGTCCTTCGGCCCGAGCTCGAACAACCCGGGTGACGGTACCGCCCGCGTGAACCTGCGTGGTCTGGGCACCGCCCGTACCCTGGTTCTCGTGAACGGCCGCCGCTACATCCCCTCTACCCAGACGGGTGTGGTTGACCTCAACACTGTTCCCGGCACGCTAATCGAGCGTGTGGACGTGCTGACCGGCGGTGCCTCCGCTGTGTACGGTTCCGACGCCCTCGCTGGTGTGGTCAACTTCCAGCTGCGTGACGACTTCGAAGGTGCCACGATCACCTCGTTGTACGACGTCAGCACGGAAGGTGACGCCGAGCGCTTCAACGTCGACTTGACCGTGGGCGGCAACTTCGCCGACGGCAAGGGTAACGCCGTTCTGTACGCTGGCTTCATCAACCGGAAGCCGCTGTTCCAGGGTGACCGTGACTTCTCCAGCTTCGCGCTGACCGACTCCGCGCCCGCTGGCACGGAAGGTCAGGATAGCGACACCGGTATCGGTGGCCCGCTGGCCGCTGGTGGTTCCTCCGGTATTCCCGGCACCCGCGACTTCTCCGGCCTGACGATCTTCCCGGGCACCGACGAAGAGTTCGTTCTCGGCCGCTTCAACCCCGATGGCACCGGCGCGCCCTTCGTCGATCCGGACGATCGCTTCAACTACGCGCCGGACAACTACCTCCAGTTGCCCCAAGAGCGCTTCTTGTTGGCATCGTTCGCTCACTACGATGTGAATGATCGTCTGCGCGTGTTCTCCGAGTTGGCCTTCGCCAACAACCGCGTTGACCAGGAGCTGGCGCCGACGCCTGCGTTCCTGGGTACGCTGGAAGTCAACCCGGACAGCGAGTTCTTCGGTGACGGGGTGCAGGCCGCCCTCGATGGAATTCGTAGCGACACCAACGGTGACGGCGTCGTCGACGACACCGATAACGCCTTCCTCGGCTTCATCGGTCGTCGTATGGTTGAGAACGGGTCCCGAGAGTCCCTGAACAACCGCGACGCGCTTCGCGTGCTGATCGGTGCAGAAGGCGACATCAACAGCAACTGGGGCTACAACGCGTACTACAGCTACTCGCGTCTGCAGGCTACCGAGCTGCTGAACAACGACGTCTCCGACAGCCGCTTCCGTCAGGCCGTGCTGGTCACCGACGATGGTAGCGCGTGTCAGGACACCTCCGGTGGCTGTGCTCCGCTGAACATCTTCGGCGCTGGCAACATCTCGCAGGCCGCTATCGACTTCGTGAACGTTGGCGCAACCAACATCACGAGCATCGAGCAGCAAGTCTTGCAGGCCACCATCACCGGCACCCTGGGCTCCATCACCTCGAGCGCCGAGCCTGTCGGTATCGCTATTGGTGTCGAGCACCGCGAAGACGAGTCTCAGTTCCGTCCGGACACCTTCCTGTCCGCCGGTGATGTGCTCGGCTTCAACGCTGGTGACGCTACCGTGGGTGGATTCGACGTGAACGAAGTGTTCGCGGAAATCCAGATTCCGCTGCTGTCTGGCCTGTCCGGCATCGAGAACCTGAGCCTCTACGGCGCAGGTCGTGTGTCTGACTACTCCAACATCGGCACGGTCACCTCTTACGCTGGTGCAATCAACTACTCGCCGGTCGATGCCGTCGGGCTCCGTGTCGGTTACCAGCGCGCAGTGCGTGCACCGAACGTCGCCGAGCTGTTCGGCGGCCAGTCGAATGGCTTCCCGGGTGCAACCGACCCGTGTTCCGCCGACTTCGACGGTGACCTGGACGCGACTGCCGTGGCTCTGTGTGAGAGCGTTGGTGGCGGTGTTCCGGCTGGTCAGGTGGGAGCCTTCAACCAGGCCAACACGCAGATCGAAGGTCTCTTCGGCGGTAACCCCAACCTGTTTGAGGAAACCTCTGACACCTTCACCGTGGGCTTGGTGCTGCAGCCGACTGACGGTCTGGACATCCAGATCGACTACTTCGACATTAGCATCGACGACGCCATTTCGGTCCTTGGCGGCTCTGTGGATAACGTCCTGAGCCTCTGCTACCTAGAGATCCAGGACGCGTCCTCACCCTTCTGTCAGGCCATTCAACGCCGCGGGGACGGCAACGTTGGTCTTGTCAGCGTGCAGAACGCCAACATCGGTGGCTTCGAGACCTCTGGTGTCGACTTCGTCGTGAACTGGGCAACCGACCTTGGCTTCGGCCTGTTCGGCAACGCCTCCACCTTCGCCCTCAACACTCGTGCTACCTGGCTGGATGCCTTTGACATCCAGGCGGTGCAAGAGCTGCCTGATGTCGATGAGTGTGCCGGCAACTTCGGCAACACCTGTGGCACGCCGCGTAACGACCTGCAGGTCTTCACGCGTGCTACGTGGAGCACGGGCCCGCTGGCTCTGTCCGTGCTGTGGCGCTACCTGAACGAAGCGGATGACGACTCGATTGACAACGCCGGCGTCGATCCCGCGACGTTGTCCGTGCCGTCGATCGATTCGATCAACTACGTCGACTTCACGGCTTCCTACGACTTCACGGAAGCGTTCCGCGTAAACCTCGGTTTCCGGAACATCTTCGACGAACTGCCGACCTTCGTGGGCGACGCTCAGCAGCAGGCTAACACCTTCCCTGAGCTCTACGACGTCATCGGCCGTCGAGTGTTCGTGAGTGCCTCCTACGCGTTCCGTTAATCGACGGGACTAGCTAGGACTGCCTACCCGCCTGCGGGGTAGGAAAGGGCGGTGGGCTTTGGCTCACCGCCCTTTTTCTTTAATACTTCAATGGGGATGCTTCGCATGCTCCACGTTGTGCTGTACGAACCGGAGATACCGCCCAACACGGGCAACGTCATGCGCCTATGCGCGAATACGGGAGCAGCCCTTCACCTTGTAGAACCCTTAGGTTTCTCTCTAAATCAACGCGCTTTGCGGCGTGCCGGTTTGGACTACCGGGAGTGGGCGCGCGTGCATACCCACACCGGCTTGAAGGCGTGCTTGGAAGCGATTCGGCCCGGGCGTTCGCCGCGCGTCTTCGCCTTCTCCACGCGCGGGCTTGAGCCTTACGATTCGCCGCGGTATGCGCTAGGGGACGTACTGCTGTTTGGCCCAGAGACGCGCGGTCTGCCCGATGAGGTTCTCGACGGGCTGGTGCCGGAGCGTCGCATGCGGATTCCTATGCAAGCTAATAGCCGATCTCTCAACCTCTCCAACGCGGTAGCGGTGGCGGTTTACGAGGCGTGGCGCCAGCTGGGATTCCCGGGCAGCGAACTGCCGGAAGGGGCTGTCTAGTGCTCTCGCTTTAGGGATCGCGACATGAGCATGCGCACTGCATCGCGCGGCGAAAGGCCCTCGTATAGAACGCGGTACAGGCTCTCGCAGATCGGCATATCTACCTTTGCTGCCTGAGCTACGGCGTGCACGGCCCGTGCTGCGCGCACGCCTTCCACCACTTGGCGTATCTCTGACTCTGCTCGCTCGACGCTAGCGCCGCGGGCCAGCGCGAGGCCCATGCGTCGGTTACGGGATTGATCGTCGGTGCAGGTGAGTATCAGGTCTCCCATACCAGCTAAGCCCATGAACGTCTCCTGCCGGGCACCGAGCGCCACGCCCAGGCGAGTCATCTCGACCAAGCCGCGCGTGATCACGGCAACCCGCGTGTTCGCGCCGTAGCCGAGCCCGTCGGACAGGCCAGCGCCGATGGCAAGTACATTCTTCACGGCACCTCCGACCTCGACGCCGGTCATGTCGTCCGAGGTGTAGGCGCGGAAAACACTGTTGGAGATAGCGTTGGCGAGCGCCTCCGCGGCCCTTGCATCGGTTGCCGCGATGGTCATCGCCGTGGGCAGACCTGCGCCCACCTCGCGGGCGAAGGTTGGGCCGGACAGGACGGCCCGTGGGTGTTGCTCGCCGAGCGCCTCGCGCGCGACCTCATCGAGCAACTTCCCACTCGGGTGTTCGAAGCCCTTGGTGGCCCAGCCGACGATCGTGTCGGTGCCTAACTGCGCGCGTAACTCGTCGAGCAACGGTCGAAAGGCCTGGCTGGGTACCGCCACCACAACGGCCCAGGCGCCGCGCACCGCCTCGCGCAAATCGGCGCTGACCGAAAGCGCTTCGGGAAACTTCGCGCCGGGAAGGTACTCGTCGTTCTTCCGCTGCGCTTGCATCGACTGCGCTTGCTCCGAGCGCCGGGACCAAAGCACGGTAGGCGTGCCGGCGCGTGCGAATTGGATCGCGAGCGCCGTGCCCCAGGAGCCGGCGCCGAGGACGGCGACGGTGCTCTTCAGGGCGTCGGCGGCGGTCTCCCGCGTCATCGTCACGAGGTCAGGACGGCTGTCCCGACGCGCCTGTTTGCTGTTGCTGCATTTCAGCGGTGTGGCGCTGATAGAGGGAGTCGAAGTTCACCGGTTGCAGCAGCAGTTGGGGGAACCCGCCGCGCGTGACCAGGTCGCAGACGGCTTCGCGGGCGTACGGGAAGATCACGTTCGGGCAGCTCGCATTGAGCACGCGCCTCGAATCCTCTTCGCTGAACCCGCGGATGAGAAACACGCCCGCCTGGTGCACCTCGCACAGGAAAGCGACCTTGTCTTCCTTCTTTGCTTCGACGGTCACCGAGAGGGTGACTTCGTAATGATCATCGCCGAGGCTGCGGCTGCTCGCCCCAATATTCAGATCCATGCGCGGATCCCACTCGCCGGAGAAAACCTCTGGCGCTGACGGCGACTCGAAGGAAGAGTCCTTCATGTAGATGCGTTGAACGACCAGCTGTGGGCCAGTGGCCTGGGCGGCGGCCCCTCCCGGTTGGCCGTTGCTCGGGACTTGCTCTTCTGCCATTGGGTATTGCTCTCGTTAATCGGTGAACGCGTCTGGCTTACGACGCGAGGGGGTAATTCTCGGCGCGCCACGCTTGCAAGCCCCCACGCAGGGAGGCCACCTGCGCAAACTCGGCCTTCCGCAGGGCGGTGGCGGCCCGCTGACTGGTGACTCCCGTGTCGCAGTAGGTGATCACCTGCTGATCGCGATGTTTGGCGAGCTGCTTCGTGCCGCCTTCGAGTTCGTCTAGGGGCACGTTGCGGGCGTCGATGATGTGACCCTTTCGATACGCATCGGCAGCGCGCACGTCCAGCACGAGCGCACCGGCGTTGATCATCTGCACAGCCTGCGCGGGGGTGACCTCAGCGAAGCCCCGATTGCGCAGCCTGACCTCACTGACTACGATCGTAGCGATGAGGCCGAAGGCGGCGGCGATCAACAACGGATGATTTCCGGCGAATTCAAACAACTGCTGCACGAAGCCGACTCCGAGGCGCAAAGGGCGAGCCGCCAAGTATATCAGTCTGCGTTGGACAGACCGGTGCGCAGGCGGGGAGTTCGCGCCATGCTACTCGCCGTTCTCATCACCGCCGCACCGGCGATCGGCGACGCGCCGGCACCGGAGGAAGAGCTGCAGAGCGTGCGAGCCCGCCTCGAGGCCCTGCGCGAAGCCAAGCGCCAGGATCTCGAGCAGCGAGACTTCGCTCTCGGCGAACTGCGCGAGACCGAGCGGGCGCTCACGGGGCTTAATGGCGAGCTCGCCCAGCTCGAGCAACAGGTGGCCGAGGCGAGGGCCCGACGGGCGGATGCTAACCGCGCCCTGGGCGAGCGAGCCGCCGCCCTCGCAGCAGAACGAGCCCGCCTCGCCCAGGCCCTCGCCGCCCGCTATCGGGTGGGCCCCGCGCAACCTGTACGAGTCTTGTTCAGCCAGGAAGACCCGGCTGCCCTACGTCGCATGCTCACCTATCAAGAGTACCTGGCCCAGCACCAGGGGGAGCTCGTGGGGGCGCTTGCAGCCGCCCTGCGCGAACTGCGCGTTTTGCGCTCAGCTCGCGACCGAGAGGACGCGCGCTTAGCCGCCCTCGCGCGTGAGCGCCGGGAGCGCCAAAGCGCGCTGGAGCAAGTCCGCGCCGAACGCACCGCGCTCGTCCAATCCCTCGAAGAGACCCTTCGCGAGACGGAGGCTCAGATCGGCACGATCGCCCAGCGCGAGCAGGAGCTGCTGAAACTCATCGAGGATTTGGCTCGCCTGTTCTCGGACTCGCCCGCGGCGGAGTTGGAGGAGCCCTTCGCGTCGCGCAAGGGCCGTCTCGACTGGCCCGTCGAGGGCCGCCTGGCAGCTGACTACGGCGACTCGCGGGCGGGCCGAAGCCTGCGTTGGAATGGCCTGATGATCGCTGCCGATCGCGGTGCTCCTGTGCGCGCGGTGGCCCACGGGCGGGTGGCCTATGCCGATTGGCTGCCCGGTCTCGGTCTGCTCCTGATCTTGGAACATGGTGAGGGCTACCTAAGCCTCTACGGGCATAACGAGACCCTGCTCCGGGAGGTCGGCGACTGGGTGACCCCGGGCGAGGAGGTGGCCACGGTCGGTGACTCCGGGGCTCTCCAGGAGCCTGGCCTGTATTTCGAGATTCGCAAAGGGCGTAAGCAGCAGAATCCCCAGCGCTGGTTCACTCGCCGCATAGGGCGCTAGGCCGCCCTGCCGTCTCGCCCGCTCAGAGCGCCGCTTAGGTGCAGGCGCCCTGCGGGCGTTGAAACAGCTGTGGTATGTTCGACTACCGGCCCAGTGCCCTCGGGAGCCCCTCCCAAACATGAAGACCCGCGCCACTCTGCTGCTGCTCGTCGGTGCTCTGCTCGGCGGCAGCGTCGCCCTCGCACCCGCCGGCTTCGCCGAGCGCGGCGACGGCACCCAGGCTCAGCGCGCCCTGCCCTGGGAGCAGGCCCGCCTGCTGGCGGAGGTGTTGGAGCGCGTGCAGCGGGATTTCGTCGACGATGTCGATGAGGCCCAACTCATCGAAGGGGCGATCCGCGGGCTCGTGTCCGAGCTCGATCCCCATTCGGCCTTTCTCGACGCGGAGCAGTATCGCGAGATACGCATCAGCACTACGGGCAGCTATTCTGGCGTCGGCCTCGAGGTCAACGAAGTTGATGGGCACATCGTCGTCGTGACCCCCATGGAAGGCACGCCGGCGGAAGCCGCCGGTATCCAACCCGGTGATGAGCTAACCGCGATCGATGGCGAGTCGGTCGTCGGTGTCGGACTCAGCGATACCGTCATGCTCATGCGGGGCAACCCTGGCAGCGAAGTCGTGCTCGACTTCGAGCGCGGCGAGGGCGAGGGAGAGCGCGAGCACCTGACGCGAGCCCTGCGCCGGACCAATATCGCTGTCGCCAGCGTGCGCTCCCAGCTTCTAGAGCCCGGCTTTGGCTATCTGCGTATCTCCCAGTTCAGCGCCACCACGGCGCGCGACACGAATCGCGCACTCGCCAAGCTGTCCCAAACCAACGAGGGCCCGCTGAACGGCCTAGTGCTGGATCTTCGAAACAATCCCGGCGGTGTCCTGGAGGCCGCTGCGGACGTTGCCGATGCGTTTCTGGAGTCTGGCCTCATCGTCTCTGCCGATGGGCGCGTGCCGGAAGCGCGGTTCAGCATGAACGCGCACCCAGGTGATCAGCTCGACGGCGCCCCCATCGTTGTGCTCGTCAATGGCGGCACGGCATCTGCATCTGAGATTGTGGCCGGCGCTCTCAAGGACCACGAGCGCGGCGTGGTCATCGGCAAGCAAACCTACGGTAAGGGGTCGGTGCAGACGGTCATGCCGCTCTCCGCAGGGCGGGCGATCAAGCTGACCACATCCCTCTACTACACGCCGTCAGGCGCGTCGATTCACGAACGCGGTATCGAGCCTGACATCGTCGTCTCTGCGCAGGGCTCGCGCCCCCTAACGCCTACCAGCGATGTGCTCGACGACACCGTCCGTGACGGTGACCAAGTCCTGCAAAAGGGGCTAATTCACCTGAAAGGGCTGAGTCGGCAACGGGCGTCGGTGGTTGCCACGCGAACTGAAACCTCCTGAAGTCTTCGCGTTCTGTGGGCCACCCCGCCCCTCACCTCAAATTCGCACCGCTGCTGGCGTATGCCCTCGGCGTGCTCTCGCTCCTCGTGCTGCTAGCAGCCGGCGCCGACGCACGCGCTCAGGCGCAGCCCGCCGTCGCCTTCGTCATCGACGACATGGGTTACTCCCTGGAGGAAGTAGAGCAAGTGCTGGCCCTCGAAGGCCCGGTCGCAGTTGCCGTCTTGCCCGATACGCCCTACGCGGCGCCCGTAGCCACGCGAGTAGGAGCTGCGGGCCGGGAGGTGCTTCTACACCAACCGATGGCGCCGCGTAACGGAGAGCGAAATCCTGGGCCGCGGGTGCTCACGCTTGAGATGTCGGCGTATGAGTTGGACGCCATGCTCACGGAGAATCTGGCGCGGGTGCCAGGAGCGGTGGGTATGAACGGACACATGGGCAGCCTGCTTACTACCCATGCGGATGTGATGCGTGAGGTGATGCGCCTGCTCCGGCGTCGCGGCGACCTGTTCTTCGTCGACAGCTTTACGCACCCGCAGAGCGTCGGCCTGCGACAGGCTCGTCGCCACGGTTTACTCGCGACGCGACGCGATGTGTTTCTGGATCACGACCCCCGAGAGGCGGCAGTCAGGGAACAGCTCGATCGCCTGCGACGTTTGGCTCGCGAGCGCGGTAGCGCTCTTGCCATCGGCCACCCGGGAACGCCGACTTTGCGTTTGCTGCGCACCGCTATCCCGGCCCTGCGCGAGGAAGGCTATCGGGTGCTTTCGGTTCGTGAGCTCATCGCGCTGCAGAGCCCGCAGCAGCTGGAGCGTGGGTCCGACGAAGTGGCGCTGGCGCGGGGCGTGCGCGAGGGGCTCGTGCTGCCCACGGAGGCAACTGATGAGCGTCCTTAACGTCGCTCGACCCTGCCGTACTCTCCCTCCCCGCAGATGCGCTCGCCAGCTGGTGCACGGAGGTTGAGCCGTCCGCCGCCCGCGCTACCGGAGGTCTCGTCGGTCTTTTCCAGCGCCCAGCGAGAGGAGATGTTTGAGCGCGTGCGGCGAGCAGAACAGCGCTTGGCGGGCCATGCTCTTTTGACGCCGGTGTTGCCGCTCGAGTGCCTCGCAGAGAACACCGGCGGCAGCGTCGTGCTGAAGTGCGAAAATCTACAGCACACCGGTGCCTTCAAGTTTCGCGGTGCCTACAACGCGCTCGCCGCCCTTCAGGAGGCGGGCGATGCCGCACGCGGTGTGCTCACCTACTCTTCCGGCAACCATGGCCAAGCCCTGGCCATGGCCGGGAGGATGCTCGGCGTCGAGGTCACCGTGGTGATGCCGACCACCGTGCCGGCGGTGAAGCGCGAGGCGACGCAGGCACGCGGGGCGAAGATCGTGCTGTACGATCCGACCACCACGCGTCGCGAAGCGCTCGGCACCCAGCTTGCCGCTGAGCTAGGTCTGCCGATCATTCCTCCCTACGACCACCCCGATGTGATTGCCGGTCAGGCGACCGTGGGTCTCGAGATCTTGCGGCAGCCCTTGGATGTGGCGCGAATACTCGTCTGCACTGGGGGCGGTGGCTTGCTTTCGGGTATAGCCATCGCCGTGGCGATGACCGAATCAGAGTGTCAGGTAATCGGCGTGGAACCCGCCCTAGCGGACGACGCTACCCGCTCCTTTCGCAGCAAGCGTCTGTGCTGGGTCGACAACCCGCCGACTATCGCCGATGGCACTCGCACGCCTTGCCTTGGCCGCTACACCTTTCCGATCGTTATGAACCTCGTACACGACATGGTCACCGTGTCGGAGCAGGCGATATTGCAGGCCATGCGTCTTCTGTTCCGCGACGGCAAGTTGGTGGTGGAGCCCTCTGGCGCGCTCGCCACGGCAGCTCTGATAGAAGGGGCCGTGCCGCCCCTGGCCACCGACAACGGCGTTACCGTCTCGGTGATCAGCGGCGGTAACGTGGACCCGGCGCTCTACGCCGCTACGCTCGAGGGGCGTGAGCCTTCGGCCTAGTGGGCCGCTTGGTAAATGAGGTAGCGCTCAGTCTGCGTAGGGGCAGCGTCAGCAAGGCGATGCAACGCCGCGATGGCGCCCGTGCTACTCGCTGAGCGTCACCTTGTTTACCAAGCGGCCCCCTAGGGTGGCGAATCACCGTGTGCGCGGTGCGCCTGCTGCCGCTGATAGCTGCAAACCGAGGGAAACCGCTGCGAAGCGGCGTTGGTGCGTACCGCTAGCGACGGCGCTTACCAGATCGTGCCAAAAGCGCTTCTGGTCGGCTAGGCGGGCTCGGAGCAGGCCCGGACACTCATCGGCGATCTGTCCGAGGGTGCTGAAGGGCAGGGCGCGTAGCAGAGCGAGTGACTCCGGGCAGGCGCCCAGCATCCAGCGCGCGCTCGTGGGAGACGTTTGGGCCAGGTGCCAAGCGTAGGCAAGCGTGAGAAACAGGGCATCGCGCAGTGCCGAGGCGTGAGCTGGGGAGAAGCTGCTACCCCCGAGGGCGCGCCGATAGCTCGTTGGGCGGGCGTTCGGGCTCGACACTTGGCGCCAGAATTCGAGATCCCCCAAGCTCACGCCTACCAGCGCGTACGGGCATGCCGCCAACTCATCACGGCGAGCCACCGGGAGATGCGCGACGCGTTCCGCGACTGTGGCCTCGAGCCCCAACACGTGGGCGTTGTGCTCGACGCTATCGGCTGCGTGTGCGGGCGCCAGTGCCAACAGCCGAATGACTTCCAAAAACCGGCCGTTCAGGGCCGCGAGTTCACGCCGCGCTCGGGCGTCCGGTGGGCTGTATCGCCAAGGGCCTGGCGGCGCTGAGCTGTTGAGGACTTCCATCTCCAGTTCTCCCTTCGCAGCGTTCCCACCCGATCGCGCAGACGCCTGGGGTTTGCCGCGTCTTGCCTGCTCTGACTCGATTCTAGGCATTGTCCGCAGGCGGCCTGCACCGCCATAATTGCGCCAAATGGATCAATTATGAAAGCGGAGGCGCCATTTCTGATCCAAATGGCGCAATTTCCGTGTGCAATGCACCATGATTCTTGCGGTACACCTGCATGGCAGGCCACCGATAAGGAGACGAGGATGGAGCAGATTGCCGGCTACATGGATGAGTGCCAACGCACCGAATTAGCCTTGCGCATGATCGGCCACGAGGCGCGCACGTGCACGATCAAATTCTGTACGGGGCTGTCGGACGATCGAATTCGCCGGCTCTACGCTCGCTACTTCAAGGACGATGCTCAGGCGGTCAAGCGCCAGCGCGGCAAGTCGCCTTCGCGCACGGCGATCTACGTGCGCAATGCCACCTTTCAGTGCGAAGCCACGTCCCTAGCGATGTTGCTGCTGGCGAGCGATGTGCTGTCGTTGGCGTCAGACGGCCGCTTCGAGGATGCCGAGCGCGAGAATCCTCTGAAACTCGGCTTTAGTTTCTGCCTTGCCTACGAGACTTACCGCTCCCTTCACCGTACTCCGCATTTCTGTTTCGAGCGCGCGTGGGGCCTCTACCGCGCCCTCGAGCGCGGTGATGAGCTGGTGCTGATGGCTTGTGCCGCCTGCGCGGGCGTGTACGTCCATCACGTCATGGAGATGGATGAGGGGCACTGCCCCTGCTGCCGCCTCAAGGGCGTGCAGCGGCGGCGCTCAGCAAAATCAGTGCAAGACCTAGCCACCCGCCGGCGCTACGCGGCGAGCCGCGCTCAGGCGGGGTAATCGCCCGCCCTTGCCCGCCTGCCCGGGGCCGATTACCCTGCCTGGGCGTTCGCTGAGCGACGGGCTAGCATTCCCCGCGCTGAGCAGGCCAAACACGAACGCTTCGCGTTCGCCACTTCTCAATCGAGCTCCGGGGGAATCATGTCGGCATCCGTCTGCGCTGCCGCAGCAGCGTCGTCTGCGATTGCTTCGGCGCCGCGTTTCGCTTCGGTGTGGGTGCTGCGGCTTCGCTGCCGCTGAGCTTCTCCCTCACCGAACCGCACTCTAGCTTCGGCCGAGCTCCCCAGCGTCCATGGCTTCCCTGCCCGATCTGCACGGCCTCATCGTCATGCTGCTCACGCTGGGTGCGCTAGTGCTTTTCTCCCGCGATCGCCTGCCCCTGGAAACCTCCTGCCTGACCATCCTGGTTTTGCTGGTGCTGCTGTTTCAGTTCTTCCCCTACGCGCCTCAGGGTGTACCCCTCGCGCCTGCGGACTTTCTTACGGGTTTCGGACACGAGGCACTCATCACGATCTGCGCCCTGATGATCGTGGGCAAGGGCTTGGAGACCACCGGGGCGCTCAAACCGCTTGCCGTCGCCCTGTCCCAGGGGTGGCAGCGCAATCCGGTCATGTCCCTTCTCCTAACGCTCACGCTAGGTGCCCTACTCAGTGCCTTCGTCAACAACACGCCGATCGTCGTGATGTTGCTGCCGATTCTCGTCAGCGTATCGATCCAGACTCGAAAGCCTGCGTCCGGCGTCTTGATGCCGATGGGCTTGGCGACGCTCCTCGGTGGCATGGCGACCACCATCGGCACCTCCACTAACCTTTTGGTGGTCTCCATCGCGCAGGATCTGGGGCAGCCGCGCATGGGCATGTTCGACTTCACGCTGCCAGCGCTCATCGCTGGAACCGTAGGAGTTATCTACCTTTGGCAGGTGGCACCGCGCCTCCTCCCCGAGCGTCAGGCCCTGCTGAGCGATACGTCGCCGCGAGTGTTCACCGCTCTGCTCCACGTTAGCGAGGACAGCTTCGCCAACGGGCGCACGCTCGCTGAGGTGCGTAAGCGTACGGAAGATAACATCAAGATCGAGCGCATCCAGCGCGGTGAGAATCTCTACCTCACCCGTCTGCCCTCCGTGCAGATCACGGCGGGTGATCGTCTGGTGGTGAACGATACGCCGGAGCGACTGAAGGAGTTTGAGCGTGTCCTGGGTACACGGCTGCATAGCGCAGACGACCCCGAGCAGCCCATCACGGGCGACGAGCAACTCGCTGCGGTTGGTCAGCAGCTAGCCGAGGTGGTGGTGACCCGCGGCTCGCCCCTGCACCATCGCACCTTGCGGCGGACGCGCTTCTCCACACGGTACCGCTTGATGCCGCTGGCGATCCACCGAGCCAAAGGCGATCCTACGGGCAACAGCGAATTGCGCGACGTACGCCTGCGCGCGGGCGATGTCATCCTCGTGCAAGGCACGCGTGATGCAATCAATGAGCTGAAACGTTCAAACGACATGCTCGTCTTGGACGGGACCACGGACCTGCCGTACACCGAACGCGCCCGCTGGGCGTTGGGCATCATGCTTGCGGTTATCGGCTCCGCGGCTCTCGACATCATGCCGATCTCCATTAGCTCAATCAGCGGTGTGGCGTTGATGATCCTGACAGGATGCTTGACTTGGCGCGACCTGAGTTCCGCCCTGAGTGCGCCCGTCATCCTGGTGATCGTAGTGAGCCTCGCCTTAGGCTCGGCCCTGATGGCAACGGGGGGAGCTGCCTTCCTCGCAGACTCCTACGTGGGGCTGACGCAGAATCTGCCCATTCCCATCGTGATGAGTGGCTTGATGCTGCTAATGGCTGTGATCACAAACGTGGTCTCGAACAACGCCGCTGCGGTTATTGGTACCCCGATTGCGATTGGCATTGCGCAAAGCCTAGGTGCCCCGATTCAGCCCTTCGTACTAGCGGTTCTCTTCGGTGCCAATATGAGCTATGCCACCCCTATCGGCTACCAGACCAATCTGCTAGTACTGAGTGCCGGGGGATACAAGTTCAGTGACTTCCTGCGCGTGGGTGTGCCGCTGACCTTAATCATCTGGTTGACCCTGTCGGTGGTGCTGACGCTTTTCTACGGGCTATAGCGCGTCCCAGGCTCACCATGCTATTCGCGGGCAGCTCGCACCGGCATCAGCGTGACCGTCGCCTTGCTCACCAAGCGCGGACCCTGCTCTGCCTCCACCATCACCGCTGACTCGGCGACCACGATCCGCCTGCCGGACTTCAGCACTTCGCTGCGACAGCGCAACTTGTTGCCGCGCGCCCCCCGCAGCAGGTTCAATTTGAACTCGACGGAAACGACTGTTTGCGCGTCGTCGATCACCGTGGTCGCTGCGGCGCCGGCCGTGTTGTCGGCCAGGGTGGCCTGAACCCCTGCGTGCACAACACCCGTTTGTTGCAGATGGTTCGGAGTTAGCAGCAGTTCGGTCTCGACCCAACCCTGCCCGGCGTTCACCACTTCCACGCCTAGCCAACGGACGAAGGGGGCGTCAGCGGCAAGGGCGCGCACCCGTGCGAGGGCGGCTCGGGAGTCTGCACGGGTCATGGGTTGGGCCTCTTTTCGCGAGAGAGAATGAGCAAAGTGAGGGCTGCCAAGGCAGAGCCGAGCGCGGCACTCAGGAAGGCCACTGACACGCCGAACTGCTGCCAAAGCAGCCCGAATAGGGCGGTGCCTGGCAGCATCGCTAGGCCCGTGAGCATGTGGTACGTACCGAGGAGCGTGCCACGCTGGCCATCGGGCGCCGCTCGTGTGAGCAGGGCCAACTCAGCGGGGGCGCTCCAGGCCATCGCCGCCGCAAGTGACACGACCCACAAGATCGCTGCGGGCGTCGTCGCCTGCGCGGACGAAGCGCTCGCGATCCACAGCAGTAGGCCAATGCGCAGGGTCCAGCCGACTAGGATCGTCGGCAAGGTGCCAAGGCGGTCGCTGAGTTCGCCGCCAAACATAGCGACGACGGCGCGTACACCGTTGATCAGGGCGAACACCAGGAGTACGGAGGCGATGTGGTCCAGCTGCTTCGCCAGCCAGAGCACGAGAAAGGCGTCGTGCACGGCGCTGACGGCGAGCAAGGTGGCCGCTAGAAGCAGTCCACGAAGACGCCCGGGCAAGCTGGCCCATGCAGGTAGCGCTCGAGGCTTGTCTGCCGAGCGCGACCCTAGGCGCTCGCTACTCACACCGAAGAGAATCAACACCATCACCGCCAATCCCGGGATCACCGCTAGGGCGAAAAGGCCCTTGAGCGACATCCCTAGGGTGAGGGCGCCGGCACCGATCGCGGGCCCTAGGCCGGAGCCCACGTAGTCCATCGCGCGATGGAAACCGAAGGCGCGGCCCAGGCGAGCATCGTCCACGGAGGCCGCGAGAAGGGCGTCGCGCGGAGCGCCACGCAACCCCTTGCCGATACGGTCCAGGGCGCGTAGGGCCAGGACGAGGCCCCAGCTGCTGGCGATGCCGATCAGTGGCCGTACGCTACTGGCGAGTCCATAACCGGCGAGCATGAGGCGTTTGGGTCGAACACCGTTGTCAACGAGCAGTCCGGCAAGCAGCTTGAGTACACTCGCGCAGGATTGCGCGAACCCCTCCACGAGCCCGACGATCGCAGGGCCCGCACCGAGCGTTGTCGTTAGGAATAGGGGGATGACTGGCGCGAGCATCTCCCCGGCAAGATCATTGCATAATGAGATGATGCCGAGCACCACGGCGGCCCGCGGTAGGAAGCGTTGTGGGGTGACGGCCGCCTCAGCCATCGGCGCTAGTTGGGTCTGGACACGAGCATTAAGGCCAGGCCTAGGCCCGCCATTCCCCACCCGAGCCAAGGCGGCTGACCGCCGTTGAGGCCGATCAAAATCGCGCCAGCCACCAGCAGGGCGGCACCGACGTAGACACCGTGGCGCCAGCGCGCGTTCTCGCGCATGGCGCCTTGCAGCTGCTCCATCGGTGCGCTGTCCAAGCGCAGGCGGAAATCACCCCGTGAAAGGTGGTGCAACGCCTCGAGTGCAAGGGACGGCAGAGACTGCACATCCTCGCGCAGCTGCGGCAGGTGAGCGCGCAGCTTCTCGAGCGTCTCCCGACCGCTCAGGCGCTCGGTCATCCACTCCTCGAGGAACGGTTTTGCCGTGACCCAAAGATCCAGGTCCGGGTAGAGCTGGCGGCCCAGACCTTCGATGTTGAGCAGGGTTTTCTGTAGCAGGACCAGCTGCGGCTGAATCTCCATGTCGAACTGGCGAGCGGTTTGGAACAGGCGCAGTAGGAACATGCCGAAGGAGATTTCCTTCAGAGGTTTGTTGAAGACCGGTTCGCACACGGTGCGAACGGCCGTTTCCAACTCATCTACGCGGGTCCCGGCCGGCACCCAGCCGGACTCCACGTGTAGCTGGGCTACACGCTTGTAGTCGCGCTTGAAGAAGGCGAGGAGGTTGGCGGCGAGGTAATGCTGGTCTTCCGCGGTCAGGGTGCCGACGATGCCGAAGTCGACGGCTATGTAGCTCGGGTTGTTTGGCTCACTAGCGTTGACGAAGATGTTTCCCGGGTGCATGTCCGCGTGAAAGAAGTTGTGGCGGAACACCTGCGTGAAGAAGATCTCGACGCCGTAGCGCGCTAGCTGTTCCAGATTCGCATTCACCGCGTTGAGCGCTGGAACGTCGTTCACGGGAATGCCGTGAATTCGCTCCATGACCATCACGTTGGGACGGCAGAACTCGAAGTGTACCTCCGGTACGTAGAGTTGATCGCTCTCCTCGAAGTTGCGCCTCAGCTGCGCCGCGTTGCCTGCCTCTCGCATGAGGTCGAGTTCGTTGAGAATGGTCTTGCGGTACTCGCTCACCACTTCCACGGGGCGCAGTCGTCGTGCTTCAGGCCAGTACTTCTTTGCGAGTCCAGCGAGCGTCTGCAGCACCTGCACATCACTGTGGATAGTCTTCTCGATTCCCGGGCGCAGCACCTTGACGATCACCCGTTGGCCGCCGGGGAGGGTGGCGGCGTGAACTTGGGAGATCGACGCCGCTGCCAGTGGTTTCTCATCGAACTCAGCGAAAACCTCCGTTAGTGGCTTGCGATACGCTTTCTCCAAGATGGCGCGCGCTTGAGCGCCCGGAAACGGGGGTACTCGGTCTTGGAGGCGCGTTAGCTCGGTGGCGATATCGTCTGGCAGTAGATCTGGTCGTGTGGACAGTGTTTGGCCGAATTTGACGAAGATCGGGCCGAGATCCTCCAGCGCAGCCCGCAGGCGTGCACCCGCCGGTGCGCTCTCACGCCGACGCCTGCGACCGGGACGCAGGAGCAGCACAAAGCGGTAGGGCCCCAGGAGCCGCAGGTTGACGACGATGTGCTCGAAGCCGTGACGGGCGAGGACCTGGGCGATGGCAACCAGGCGTAGGAGCTGACGAATTACGGACACGTGGAGTGTGCTTTCTACCTATCGAATCACCTAACGACGGCCCATCGCCTCGACGCGCTCGCGCAAGCTGTCGATGCGCTCGCTCAAGGCGGTCAGTCGATCCTCGAAACGCTGCACCTCATCTCGCGGCGGCACGTCCCGACTCTCCTCCTTCAGAAAGTCGCTGAGGTCTCGCTGCAAGGTGCTACCGGCGCGTACGAAGAAGTCTCCAAGGCCACGCATGGCCGAGCCCAACTGGTGGGCTGGCAGGTCACCGACTAACCGTGACAGCTCCGCTTCAAAGTCCGGTCGAGCGATTGCGAATAGGCTAGCGTAGCCACCGGCAGTCCGTACGTCGCCCTGCACGTTTACCTCCACATCGCGGGCCGCTTCGAGGCTGCCCGCTTGAGCGAAGCGAGTGAGCTCAAGCAGGGGCCCAGAGACGATCGCATTCGGCTGTTCGACCACTTCGAAGCTCAAGCGCAGGGCACCCTCGACCACCGTGAAGGCGATCGCAGGCGCCTCCGTCGGATCGATCACGAGCGTTCGACCCTCGAGGTCTGCACACAGGTCATGGGCAGGCGAGGCGGCCGCGATGCGCCGGTTGAGGAGCGCTTCCAAGGGCATCAACAGGGAGTCAGGCAAAGGCATCTCGGATCTCCTTAGACCGCACGCAGTGGGCTACAGGCGATAACCCCGGTGGACCGCGACGATACCACCCATGAGGTTATGGTACCGGCAGCGGCCGAATTGCGCGTCCTCCATCATGGCCAGCAGCGTGTCCTGATCGGGGTGCATGCGGATGGACTCAGCGAGGTAGCGGTAGCTGTCCGCGTCGTTCGCTACCAGTTTGCCCATCGCCGGGAGTACATCGAAAGAGTAGCGATCGTAGAGCGGCTGGAGGGGCGGTAGGGTGAGGCGGGAGAACTCCAGCACTAGCAGCTGGCCGCCGGGCTGCAGCACGCGTCGCATCTCGCGCAGGGCACGGGGCTTGTCGGTGACATTGCGCAAGCCGAAGGCGATCGTTACCACATTGAAGAAGTTCGACGGAAAGGGCAGGGCCTCAGCGCTGGCCTGGACGAAGGCGCAGTTGGCCCCAGCGCCGGCATCGCGCAGGCGATCCCGCCCGCGTGAGACCATCCGCGCGTTGATATCTGACATCACCACCAGGCCCTCGCGTCCGACCTCGCGTAGCATCGAGCGCGAGAGGTCACCGGAGCCGGCAGCCACGTCTAAGGCGCGCTGGCCCGGGCGCAAGCGAGCGATGTCGATCGTGAAGCGCTTCCATATGCGGTGCATTCCGCCTGACATGAGATCGTTCATCAGGTCGTAGCGATCGGCGACTGAGTCGAATACTTCGCGTACGCGACCGGCCTTGTCCTCGCTGCGTACGTTCGAGAAGCCGAAGTGGGTGGTGTCTCCGGGAGTGCTGCCGTCATCTCGCCGCGGCGCCTCGTGGGCCGTGGTCTTATCGTCGCTCATGACTCATCTGCTCCATGCAATCCATCCACATGCGCCAGGTACTTCGCCCAGTTGTCATCGTGATCTCGGCCGAGCTCGTAGAGCACGCGCCAAGAGTACAGCCCCGAGTCGTGGCCATCGTCGAATACGAGGCGCACCGCGTAGTTTCCCACCGGTTCGATTCGCTCGATCACCACTTCGTGCTTATCGAGCGGCCAGTTTTCCTGACCCGGCCCGCCATGCCCACGCACCTCGGCTGAGGGGGAGTGTACGCGCAGGTACTCGGCACTAAGCGAGAAGGACCCCCCGCTCGCGTAGGAGACCTTCAGTTCGCCTCCGCTCGCTCGCAGGCGTAGCTCACTCGGCACGGGCTCCCCGAAGCGTCGCTCTGCGCTGCGCTGGTCATGCTCGCTCATGGCGGCTGGCTCGCCTACAGCACGTAGCGGGTGAGATCATCATCGGTGAGCAGATCACCCAGATGCTGATCCACGTATGCCGCGTCGATAACGATCTCGCGCCCGCCCCAGTCTGCGGCGTGGTAGGAGATCTCCTCCAACAGGCGCTCCATCACCGTGTGCAGGCGACGGGCGCCGATGTTCTCCATCCGCTCGTTGACGTGAAAAGCCACCTCTGCGATGCGCTGCACGCCCTCATCGGCGAAAGTCAAGCTAACGTTTTCTGTCGCCATGAGCGCGGAATACTGCTCACACAGGGCGCCATCGGTCTCCGTGAGTATGCGCTGGAAGTGCTCGCTGGTGAGCGCGTTCATCTCCACTCGAATCGGGAATCGCCCCTGGAGCTCGGGAATTAGATCCGAAGGCTTGGAAAGGTGAAAAGCGCCGGAGGCGATGAACAGCACGTGGTCCGTTTTGATCATGCCGTACTTGGTGTTGACGGTGCAGCCTTCGACCAAGGGCAGCAGATCGCGCTGCACGCCTTCGCGGGAAACGTCGGCGCCGCTAGCGCTCGCGTCGGCGCGACGCGTCACCTTGTCGATCTCGTCGATGAACACGATGCCCGACTGCTCCACAGCCTCGAGCGCCTTCGCCTGCAGCTCTTCTTCGTTGACCATGCGTGAGGCTTCATCGTCCGTAAGGAGTTTCATCGCTTCGCGCACGGTCACGCGCCGCGCTCGGCGCTGTTGCTGATTCAGGCCCTGGAACATGTTCTGGATCTGCCCACTGAGCTCTTCCATGCCTGGCGGCGTCATGATGTTGAAGGAGGTGGGCGTAGTGCTTACCTCGATTTCGATCTCCCGTTCATCGAGCTTGCCTTCGCGCAGCATCTTGCGGAACTTCTGGCGCGTATCGCTGCTCGAGGCGTCGGCCGCTTCGGCGAAGCTGTCGCGCTTAGATCCGGGGAGCAGTGCATCGAGCACTCGTTCCTCCGCCCCATCCTCTGCGCGATGGCGCAGGCGCGCCACCTCGCGTTCGCGGGCCAGTTTCATCGAAACGTCGGCGAGGTCGCGAACAATGCTGTCCACCTCACGCCCCACGTAGCCCACTTCCGTGAACTTCGAGGCCTCCACCTTTACGAACGGGGCGTTCTCCAGTCGCGCCAGGCGCCGCGCGATTTCCGTCTTACCCACGCCCGTGGGGCCAATCATCAGGATGTTCTTCGGCGTTATCTCGTGGCGCAGGGGTTCGTCGACGGCGGAGCGGCGCCAGCGATTTCGCAAGGCGATGGCCACGGCGCGTTTGGCGTCTTCCTGGCCGATGATGTGCTTGTCCAGTTCCTGGACGATCTCTCTCGGTGTCATCTGAGACATGGTGAAACCTACCGTTCGGTGGTCAACGCGGGCGCGGCTCAGCCGCGTTCACTCCGCGGTGGTGCTCTCCAGCTCTTCAATCGTGAGCTGGTCATTGGTGTAGATGCAGATGTCGGCCGCGATATGCAGTGCTTGCTCGACGATGCTGCGCGCATCAAGGGTGCTGTGGTCGATGAGGGCACGGGCAGCGGCCTGAGCGAAGGCACCCCCGGAGCCAATGGCCATCAGACCGTTGGGTGGCTCGATCACATCGCCGTTACCACTAACGATCAAGGAGCGCTCCTGATCCGCCACGCAGAGCAACGCCTCGAGCTGGCGCAGGGAGCGCTCGGCGCGCCAGTCTTTGGCCAGCTCGATCGCCGCCCGGGTAAGGCTGCCGTATTGCTGAAGCTTGCCCTCGAAACGCTCGAAGAGCGTGAACGCATCCGCTGTGCCGCCGGCGAAGCCCGCGATGACCCGATCGTCGCCAAGTCGGCGGATCTTCCGCGCGTTGTGCTTCATCACCGTATTGCCGAGGGTGACTTGCCCGTCGCCGCCGAGGGCAACCCGGTTGCCCCTGCGCACGGAGACTATCGTGGTGCCGTGGGCGTCGAAGAAGGGTTGATGACTCATTAATTTGTCTCCCGGCGCCTCGCGTGGACACGCGGGCCGCCGACTAGGCGTCAGCGATCAGTCTTGATCGGTGGAGCGGCGGCGCCCGGCGCGCGGATGAGCGCTTTCGTAGACGTTCGCCAGATGCTGGAAGTCCAGGTGCGTGTACACCTGTGTGGTGCTGATGTCCGCATGGCCGAGGAGTTCCTGTACTGCGCGCAGGTCCCCGCTCGATTCGAGCACATGGGTGGCGAAGCTGTGGCGGAACAAATGCGGATGCACCGTGTGATCTAGGCCTTGGGCCCGCCCCCACTGCTTCACCCGTTGCTGGACCGAACGTCTGCTCAGTCGCCTGCCCCGTTGACTGGTGAACAGAGCTTGCTCGCCCTCCCGCGCCGAGCGCACCCGAAGCCAGCGCGTCAAGGCATCGCGGGCCTGGCTGCCCACTGGCACGATGCGCATGTTGTTGCCCTTCCCAGTGACTCGGATCGTACCGTCGCGAAGGTCGAGGTCGCTGAGATTGGCACTGGTGAGCTCAGCGAGGCGAAGGCCTGAGGAGTAGAACAACTCCATGATCGCGAGGTCACGCTGTGTCAGCGGATCATCATCGACCTCCCGTAGGAGACGCGCCATCGTGTCCGGCGCCAGCACCGCGGGTAAGCGCTTATCTGCCTTGGGCGCTTGTAAGTCCTGAGCGGGATTGTTGGGGAGTTCGCCGAATTGCACGAGGGAGTTGAGCCACTGCCGAACTGCGCTAAGGCGCCGCGCCAGGCTGCGCGGGGCAAGCCCACGTCGGTGTTCCCGGGCGAGCCAATCGCGCAGTGCCGAGGCGCCGAGTTCAGCAGGGGTATCGAGTTCGCGGTCTCGACAAAACGCGAGCACGCTTGCGATGTCGCGGGTGTAGTTGCTGATGGTGTGCGCGGAGGCCCGCCGCTCCACCGCGAGTCCATGCAAGAAACGTTGGGCGCCGCGGCGCAAGGCGGGCGAGAAGGCGTCCAGGGGATCGGCTGCCGGTGCCTGTCCGTTGTCCGCCTGCTGGCTCACTTGCTCGCGGTTCACCGTTCCCGTTGGCGGATCGCCTGGGCGACCAGGCCGCCGACGCGGTTTAGGAAATCAACGCTCATGGTCGGCAGGAAGCGATCGGGGTTGATACTGCCGATCGCGAGCATGCCAATGGCGGGATCGCCGAGTGGGGTGAGGGTGGCGGAGGCCACGCGCTTCCCGTCCTCCTCGCCGAAGATGAATGTGCGCTGCGCTTCGGTGAGACGCCCACAGCGTGGTGTTTCGGAGTTCAGCAAGGAGACGAAATCACCGTTCTCATCACGTCGATCGATATGCCGAACCCATGCGCTTTCGGCTGGCGTGCCTGCCTCCAGGGCGTCTTCGAACATCAGCAGCACCGAGAACTCGGCGCTGAAGTCCTCGTTCAGGGACCGTTCGAGCTCGGCCACGGCCTCGTCGGCAGAGCGAGTCGCCAGCAACTTCTCCGCCAAGCCATGGATCTTCTCCGCCAGCGCAGTATTGCTGCCGACGATCGAGACAAGTTCTTGCAGCTTGCGCTCGAGCTTCACGTTACGAGCACGCAGGATGGCCACCTGGCGCTCTATCAGCGACACGGCGGGCCCGCTGCTCGGATCGCTCAGGCGCAGGGCGCTGAGCAAGGGGCCGTGGCGCTCGAAGAAGTCGGGGTGCATCTGCAGGTAATGAGCGATCGCCTCTTCGGAGAGATCCTGACCCGAGATTCCAGTTTTTTGTTGTGAGCTCATACTGTTACTTGTCCCCTGAACACCCATCGGGTGGCCCCTTCGAGCCACACGGGGTGGCCCTCGCCGGGCCAGCTTATCACCAGTTCTCCGCCGCGCAGCGCCAGCCTTACCACCCCCCCGACGAACTTTCCGACGCGCAGACCAACCACGGCTGCGGCGCAGGCGCCAGAGCCGCAGGCGAGCGTCTCGCCGACGCCGCGCTCGAAGACTCGCAGCCTTCCGCGGTGGTCAGTAAGGGGTTGCAGGAAGCCCACGTTCACGCCCTTCGGAAAGGCGTCTAGCTGCTGGATTGCAGGGCCGAGTTGTTCGACGGGAGCGTCGTCGACGTCCTCGACGAAGAGCACGCCGTGAGGGTTTCCCATCGAGACGGCCCCCAGTGTAACCGTTTCATTGGCCACATCGAGCCGGTACCCCCCATTCGGCCCCGGCTTCGCCGCGATAGGCACCATCGCGGGGGCGAACTCTGGCACGCCCATCGAGACGCTGACGCGCCCTTGTTCGATTCGTGCCCGGATCGTGCCAGCTGGGCTTCCAATGGTGAATTCCCCTGGGAAATCATGGCGTTCATGCAATAGGGCGGCGACGCATCGGGCGCCGTTTCCGCATTGTCCTGCGGCCGAGCCGTCAGCGTTGTAGATCCTGAACTCCGCCGTGGGTTCCGCCCCGCTTGCGGTGCGTTCGACGAGCAACAGCTGGTCAAATCCGATGCCAAGGCGGCGGTCTGCTAGGCCCTGGATGAGGGAAGGAGACAGCAGGAGTGGCCCGTGCGGCCGTTCGAGGAGGTCCAGCACCACGAAATCGTTGCCGCAGCCCTCCATCTTGTCGAAGTTCAGCTCCATAGGGGCTTCGAGCTTACCCATCAGCGCTCCGCGAACAAGCATCGTTCGTGGCTAGTGGTGCGTGATTCGTCCGCGCATGGTGGCCCCAGGAGCGGTCGGGGTATCATCTCGGCCCTTGCCAGTGGAGCCGAGCCATTTCATGAAATACAGCGACTTACAGGACTTCGTGGGGCAGCTCGAGGCGATCGGTGAGCTGCGACGGGTGCAGATCGAGGTCGATCCTAAGTTGGAGATGACGGAGATTTGTGACCGCACCCTGCGCAAGGGTGGGCCCGCGCTGCTGTTCGAGAAGGTGAAGGGGCACGATATGCCGGTGCTCGGCAATCTGTTCGGTACCCCGCGGCGGGTTGCGTTGGCGATGGGACAGGACTCGGTGGATGCCTTGCGCGAAGTGGGCGAATTGCTGGCCTTCCTGAAGTCTCCGGAGCCTCCGGCGGGTATGCGTGATGCGTGGTCGAAGCTGCCGATTTTCGGTCAAGTGCTGTCAATGGCGCCGAAAAGCACAGGAAGTGCGCCGTGGCAGCGCAACGTGTTGGAAGGTGATGCAGTCGATTTGGAGCGCCTGCCGATTCAAACGTGCTGGCCCGGCGATGCTGGGCCGCTGCTGACATGGGGCCTGACGATCACCCGAGGGCCCGCCCGAAAGCGCCATAACTTGGGCATCTATCGCCAGCAGCTGATCGGGCGCAACCGCTTGATCATGCGCTGGCTCGCCCATCGTGGTGGTGCTACGGATTTTCAGGCGTTCCAGCAGGCGCATCCAGGGGAGCCCTTTCCCGTCGCGGTTGCCCTCGGCGCCGACCCGGCGACGATCTTGGGCGCCGTGACACCAGTGCCTGACACCCTGTCCGAGCATGCGTTCGCTGGCCTACTGCGCGGCTCGCGCACGGTGACCGTGAGGAGTGACCTGACGGGACTGGATGTGCCTGTCAGTGCCGAAATAGTGCTCGAAGGCCACCTCCGGCCCGGTGACACGGCACCGGAGGGCCCTTTCGGTGACCACACGGGCTATTACAACGAGGTCAGCGATTTTCCGGTCTTCACGGTGGATCGCATGAGCTGGCGTGATCAGGCGATCTACCACAGCACTTATACGGGGCGCCCACCGGACGAGCCGGCCATCCTAGGGGTCGCTCTCAATGAGGTTTTCGTCCCCATACTGCGCAAGCAGTTCCCAGAGATCGTCGACTTCTACCTGCCGCCGGAAGCCTGCTCCTACCGCCTAGCTGTAGTCACGATGAGAAAGGAGTATCCGGGCCACGCGAAGCGCGTGATGATGGGAGTCTGGTCTTTCCTGCGCCAGTTCATGTACACCAAATTCGTGATCGTTCTCGATGACGACATCGATGCGCGGGATTGGCAGGACGTTATCTGGGCGATCTCTACGCGCGTGGACCCCACGCGCGATGTTACGATGATCGATAACACACCTATCGATTATCTTGACTTCGCCTCGCCCGTTGCGGGCTTGGGCTCGAAGATGGGTATCGACGCTACATCGAAGTGGGCAGGCGAGACCGATCGCGAATGGGGAACGCCCATTCGGATGGATCCCGCGGTTATCGCGCGCGTAGACGCGATGTGGAGCGATCTCGGTATCGACTAGGCGCGCGCGCTTGGCGAACCCCCGCGCGGCGACGGACGATTCGCTTAGGCCGAATCGTCGCGTTGCTGCAGGCGTGCGTCGTCGGAGGCGCGTTCGGACGTACCACCCCCGCTGCCCTGGTCATTGCTCCGACGCTCGGAGTGGCCGTTGCCATTTCCGTTGCCAACAACACCGTAGTGGCCGTTGCTGTGAGTCAGATGACCGTTGCCGTTCGAGTGCGCCGCGACCAGGCGATGTCCCGCGTTGACCGGTACCCGGGCATCGCGCTCTGCCTGCTCGGCCCGTGCTTGCTTGCGGTACTCCGTGGGCGTAACGCTCGCAAAGCGCTTGAAGGCACGCTGGAACGTGCGCAAGTCACGGAAGCCAACCTTACGCGAGACATTGGTGATGCTCAGGTCCGTGTCCGCAAGCAGGTGCATCGCTCTCAGGACGCGCGTGTAGTTGAGCCAGCTGTGGAAACAAACACCCGTCTTCTCGTGGAAGAAGGACGAGAAGTAGCTAGCTTCCAGATTGGCCACTCGCGCAGCGTCGACGAGGGAGATACGCGCGGTCGGATTGTCCTCACAATACCGCCTCACCCGGGCGAGTCGCGGGTTATCGCGAAACGACTCCGTCTTGATCTTGTCAGGATCGAACTCTGCCACTGCCGTCATCCCATCTTGGGGCCAGTGAGCGAGCGGGCGTGCCCCGCCGTTGTGATCTCTGGCCTTGTGCAAATCCCCGCGCGCGCCCCCTAGGGACCCGTCGCGGTAAGTCCATCTGACCACATTTGTGTCTAGATTGCATTACAGATGCATGTGTCAGGACGGGATTACACGCAATTCTTGCCGTGGGCTCCTCCGCTTTCCCGCAATGAATCCAAAGAAACGCCGGGTTCCGCTCCGCAGCCGGTAGGTTTGAGCGGCGGAAGAGGCTCAGGGGGGCTGTGGCGCAACGGGGTATCCAGGACCGCTAAGGTTTGGCGCGGCGTTTGCGCCCCCGGCTTCCGGGCCTCCGTGGCCCGCGTGTTGCACCGGCGGAGTCTGACGTCTCGTCCCCGACGCCCACCATGGCGGGTTCCGGCGGCGGGCGATCGTTGACTGCGAGCTGCTCCAGCCTCGCCGGAACGCCGCTGCTACGCCCCTCAGTGGTGTGGGCAAGAGCTGAACGAAAGGCGATCGTGGCTTCCGCGTGGCGACCTTGCTCGTCCAACAGGCGGCCGTACAGCTCGAGACTTTCGAGTCGAGGGGCTTGCTCGAGGGAGGACTCTAGGCGCGCAATCGCCTTCAGGGGGTCATGGGCTGCGCCGATCGCTGCGGCAGCGAAGAGCAGCGCCGGGTCCTCCTGGCGCTTGCGTCGCCAGGCGGTGATTTGGGGCTGCAGCCTGCGTTGCTGCGCCTCGCTTAGCTGACCGACCGTGTACAGCAGCTCCGGCTGCCACTGGTCCCGCATACTGCGTTTGATCACCTCGGCCGCCTCGGCTTCGTCGCCGGCTTGGATAAGTGCGCCGACGTAGCAGTGGGTGAGGCGAGGGTCTTTCTGCTTCCTGCCGAGTTGCTTCCAACGACGCTTCAAGCCTGGCCCGTCGAGGCGCTTCGCCGCAATCGTAATAGCGTGGCCCGTCACTTCGCTCTCGAGTGCTTGCAAGCTGAGGGCCGGGAGCGCCTTCTCCTTCTTGAGGCGCGGCAAGAGCTCGTCCAACAGGCTCCATTCCTGCCGTTGCTGGTAGATTTGCGCCTGAAGGGCGAGGCAGCGCGCGTGGCGGGGGCGGATCGTCTCCAAGCGCCTCAGCGTTTTGAGCGCGCGGTCGAGATCCCCCTCACCGATCTCGAGCTCGGCCTGAGTAATAAGAACTGCAGGGGCATCGCCCGGCGCGTGGTCGTTGGCGCGTTTCAGCCAACTGTCTCGACGCGCGCGTGCACCCTGACGCTGCGCTGCCCTTGCCGCTTCCAGGTAGGCGAGCACCGGCGCATCGCCGCGCACCGCTTGGCGAGTGAGGATGCGTTCGCCCCGCGCTAGGTTTCCGGCGCTGATCTCGCTCAGGCCCCGTGTGAGCGCACCCTGGGCAATCGCTTTCTCACGTGCGCCTAGGGCGCTGCCGATACGTCTGGGTGCACCCAGTACCTGGGCGAGTATGCGGATGGCCACGTACAGAGCCACCAGAATCATGATCAGTCCGGGAACGGATGTTTGCAGGCTCGCGTCGAGGAATCGGATCTGCACGTAGCCCCGGTCTTCGAGGAGAAAATGGGCACTGAACGCGCCGAGGAACAGCCCGATTAGCAGAACGATGCCAAGCCTCATGGCGAACGCTCCGAGGCCTCGCGCAGGGCTACTAGAGATGCGCTGATGTCGGGACGCTCGGGCGCGATCTGCACTTCCCATAGGGCGCCGAGTTGCTCGCGCATTGCGTTCACCGAGCCTGATCGCAGATCAAACCCGCCGCCGGTCAGCGTCCGTTGCGCCGCTTCTATGCTCACGCGATAGTTGATTTGATCGCCTTTCAGACATGCTAGGCGTGCCGTTAGCAGTTGCAGCTCGAGGTTTCGGTGGAGGAAAAACTTCTCGTCCGGCTCGAGTAAGGGAATCACCGGTGAGTCGTCGCGGCGAAAAGACACTAGACTCGAAAGAGCGCCCTGAAACGCTGCCCGAGCGCGGCCCCAGCCTGCCGGCTCCTGTGGATCCCCGCCCTCTACGAGAAGGTTGCGCGTACGGTCTTCCAGCAAGGGCAGTTCCAGCGCCTGGGCAGCTAGGGCCCCCAAGCTAATCGCCACGCCCGATACGTCGGTACGCGGCATCGCTTGCACAGCCCCTATGTCCGCTGCTAGCGCCTCGCGAACAGTCGTCAGGCGTGGTGAGGTGAGCGATGCTAGATGGTCGTCCGCCGCTTCTAGTGCCGCGAGGGCGACCTGCCGATCGCCGGCCAGGGCAAGCGCCGTATTGGCCGTTTGCATTAGGTACTCGGCTTCGGCCATCACCCATCGATCACGGGCGTTACGGAGCACACCGCCCGCATCCGCCAGTGCTTGCTCGTTGCGACTAATGCTCTGTCGTACCTCGCTAAGTTGTAAGGTAAGGCCCTCCACTGTGCGCCCGAGGGCCTCGATCGCTGCATCCCCCTGAGCGCTCTGTACCTCGAGGGCCGAAACGGCAGGCGCGAGTTGACGCAGGGTGCTTTCCTGATTGTCGATGCGGTTAGCGAGGCGCATCTCGATGGCGCTCGACGTATTGGCCACATCTGCGCGGGCGGCGCCGGCTGCTTCCCTTGCGGAGCCTAGGTCTTGCAGGAGCGAGGATTGGTTCTGCCAGAAGGAAAAGACCGCGATGCAGGCCACGGCCGCCAGCACCAACGCCGCGAACCCAAGCGGGTTCTGGGTGGCCGCCGACGTATCTTCATGGTTGCTGGACGAGGTGCTGGTTTGCCGGCTGCTGTCGGCTGCTGAGGCGCTCTCCGGCTCGGGTGTGGTGCTGCTCATGCCCGGCGCCTCCAGACGGAGCGGCGAAACGCTAGCGTCGTGATCCCCACCATGCCTCCATGGCGCTTAGCAGCGCCTCGTTGTCGGCGCCCCGGCTTGTCAGGGGCGGTAGCTTGAACCCAGCCACGCTCATGGCGGCCTGGGCGATCCGTCGGCTCGGCGCTATCACGTGCGATGAGCTCCGCACTAAATCGGCCTCAGCACCGAGCAATAACAACGTATTATCCAGAATTTCTAAACTAGTTGCTGTAATGATGTGTGGGGCACCCGCCGACCGAATGGCAGCCCTTGCGGCAACGGCGCGCTCGGGCCCCGGCCGGCGCCTGACGTATGCCTGCGCGTAGCGCACATCGAAACCGCGCTCGCCCAAGGTGCTGGCGAGCAACTCGCGGCCGCCCACGCCGCGCACGATGAGCACCTCGGACTGGTCTTCGGGATGCGCCAATGCAGGATGCCCCAGCAGGGCCTCGGTGGTGTAGGTGTCATTCTCCGGCGTTATATCTACGCGGATGCCGCGCGAAGCCAGTGCTTTGGCCGTGGCACTACCGATTGCGGCGACCTGCCGGCCGCGCACGTGGTTCTCAGTGAGCAAGCAACTGCCGTGGGCGACGGCGGGCACGCTGACGAAAATCACCAAACCCACGTCACGCGTCTGCGCGAGCTGGCCAACGAGCGCAGGGCGATCGACAGGCTCGGTCTCGATCGCCGGCAAGCAGACCGCCTCGCCATCGCGCCGTTCTACGGCATCGGCAAGTGCTCGATTGGAGGGCTCCGGACGCGTTATGAGGGCGCGTAGGCCCCGTAGGCTGCTGCTAGGCTGTGCATGGTCCCTCAAGCGCTGGGGGCGGCGACCAATTTCGCCGCGCCCTGTGCCAGCAACGCTTCGGCGACCTCATGCCCCAGGGCCTTCGGATCACCGCGCGAGCTGGCGCTTGCTTCGAGCAGACGCGATCCATCGAGCGCGCCCACGCGCCCCCTGAGGGTGAGCTCTCCATCATCGGCGAGCGTGGCGAAGCCCGCGATCGGAGAATGGCAATTGCCTTCCAGGGCCATATTGAGCGCGCGTTCGGCCGCGACGCAGGTGGCTGTTGGCACGTGGTTGATGGTGGCCATGAGCTCGATCACTCGTGCATCAGCCTCGCGACACTCGATGCCGACCGCGCCCTGACCGATCGCCGGTAGGGACGTCTCGATGTCGAACGCATCGGTGATGCGCGCTCCCAAGCCCAGTCGCTCCAGCCCAGCGACTGCCAGCACGATGGCATCCCACTGCTCAGACTCGAGCTTGCTGAGGCGTGTCTGTAAGTTGCCGCGCAGGGTGCCGATCTGCAGATCCGGCCGCTTTGCTAGCAGTTGAACGCGGCGGCGGAGGCTGGAAGTGCCAAGGCGCGCGGCTTCGGGTAGATCCGCAAAGCGCTCATGCTTGAGGGATACGAAGGCGTCGCGAGGATCTGCTCGCTCCAGCACGGCACAGATAGTCATGCCGTCGGGTAAGTCGGCAGGCACGTCCTTCATAGAGTGCACGGCGATCTGTGCACGCTCTTCCACGAGAGCCACTTCGAGCTCTTTCAGGAACAGCCCCTTTCCACCGATCTCGGCGAGAGACTGGGAGAGCATCTCGTCGCCCTGCGTGGTCATCGGGAGCAGGTCGGTGGCGAGATCGGGGTGAGCGGTGGCGAGGGCGTCTTGAACGTAATGCGCCTGCCAGAGGGCGAGTTCACTGCGTCGCGTGGCGATGCGTAGGCTGGACATGCGGGCTCCGGTCCTTCGGCTGCCGCGCCTGCGATGTCTCTCGCAGGGCAACGGCAATCGCAATCGAACGGAGTAGCGGCTGTAGGCGGCTACCCCCTCAGGTCAAACCGCAAGTGTGCCCGACTGTGCTCCCGACATGAAGCGCGCGAGTTGCCGGTCGCCTAAGTCAGAGTGCCCGCAGCCGTTGCTTGACGGAGGCAGCGTGTCGTCGGCTGACGCGGAAGCAACGGCCTTCGCCACTCGCCTCGGTCATCCGAACCTGGTAGTGACCCTCCCGGGTGCGCTCCAGGGCGTCGAGGTGTCGGAGCGAGATCAGCGTTTCCCGGTGGATACGCACGAAGCGCTCTGGGAACTCAGCCTCCAGTGATTTCAAGGACTCGTCGATGAGCACTTCCCCAGCGTGATGGATCACGTTGGTGTACTTATTGTCTGCACAGAAGGCGACGATCGTGTCCAAGGCGATCACCTGAAGGCGTTCGCCGCAACGCGCGCTGATGGTAGTCCGCTGCTCCTTGCTGGGGGCGGGCGGCGCCTCGATTTCGCGGATCTGGGGACGCGTCGGGCGTTTCGCCTTCTCCAAGGCATTGGCGAGTTTTTCCTGGCGAATGGGCTTCACCAGGTAGTCTGCGGGGCTCGCCGAGTAGGCCTCCAGAGCGTGCTCACCATAAGCCGTCGTAAAGATCACCGCCGGTGCGCTCGGCATGCTGCTGATTTTCACCGCAGCCTCCAACCCGCCCATGCCGGGCATGCGGATGTCCATCAGCACCACGTCTGGTTCCTGTTGCGAGCACAGACGTACCGCGTCTTCCCCGGACATGGCTTCGGTAACCTTATTGCTGGGCGCGATGTCTACCAATTGCCGGCGCAGGCGTTCGCGCGCCGGAGCTTCATCGTCGACGATAAGAATCTTCACTGACTTTCGTCCCTGGATTGGTCCATGGGCAGCGTGAGCGTGGCGCGGAAGCCGTCCTGCCCACGGTGAGTGTCGAGCCGCGCTCGACCTTCACTGATAAGCGCCAAACGTTCGTGAATGTTCGCAAGTGCCATCCGATTTCCTTGGTGCGGCGGCGCAGCAGTCTGCTTCAGGCGTGGCACCGGATTATGTATGATGAGCTGGACGCACTGCTCGATCACCTGACCCCGAATGGAGACGGTGCCGCCGTCCGTCAGGCGCTCGACGCCATGATAGATGGCGTTTTCCAGGAGCGGCTGCAGCGTTAGCGCGGGAATGGCCACGTTCATCGGAACATCCTCTACCTGCCAATCTACGACCAAACGTTCGCGAAGCCGCTGCTGTTCGACCCGCGCGTAGACTCGGCATATTTCGATCTCTTGAGCGAGTGGGATGCGCTGACCGGTATCGGACAGGCTAGCGCGCATCAGTTCCGCCACGTCTTCCACCGCGGCTTCCGCCGCCGGTGGATCGGAGCGGGTCAGGGAGGCAATGGTGTTCATGCTGTTGAAGAGAAAGTGCGGTCGCATCCGTGCCTGCAGCACGCCGATGCGCGCCTTCGCCTGCCGTTCGAGGTTCAGTCGCCACTGGTGTGCTACGTAGAAGTAGCGCAGCAACAGCGCGCAGACCACGGCGCTTACTGCCAGGCTGCCGAGCAGGAAGGGGCCGTGGCGCTGTGGGAAAAACAGTTGAGGGCCTCCTCCTGTGCCGCCGAGAGTGAGGACGCCAATCCACCAGGTCGCCTCGGCAATCACGGCGGTAACGCCGAGAATCACCAAAAAGCAGCCGATCGATAGGCCCAACGTCCCGAGCGGCGCGAGTCTTGGGCGCAAGCTGCACAGCAACGCGGTGCCTGTCAGAGCGATCCAGATCAACAGCAGGGAGATCCGCGCGAGTTCGAGCCAGAAGAGCTCGCCGATCGGGACCCGAGCGAAGGTGAGCACGATCGCCACCAGCTCGACGATCAGCACCACCGTTAGCGCCATGCGCGGTTGGCAGAAGTCGGGGAGGTAGCAGGCGTCGAGGAGCGCCGACGGGGAGGTGTCGGACCCGGTCGGGGCCTCGCTCAGCTGTCGTCGCCGGCGAACATTCCCCGTTTCAGGCGGAACAGCGATGAGATGTCCTCCTCCGCATCGGGATCGCGTGCGAGCAGGCGTTCGTAGTGCAGCAAGGTCATCTCGACCACGGGCAGCCGCACGTCGTGCTCGTCAGCGATGGCCCGACAAATGGCCAGATCCTTGGCATGTAGGGCAACTTTGAATCCTAGTGGGTAGGTGTCGTTGCGCATGTTCGGGCCCCGCTGCTGCAGGAACCAGCTGCCGGCTGCGCCCGTCGATAAGGTAGCGATGACCGCCTCAAGGTCCAGGTCTTCAGCCTGCGCCAAGGCCATCCCTTCGCTCACCGCTTGGTTGATCCCCGCCACCATGATCTGGTTGACCGCCTTCGTCACCTGCCCTGCGCCCACCGGCCCCATGTGCGTGATTCGCCGGCCAAGGGCACTGAGTACGGGCAAGGCACGCTCAAAGGCTGCGAACTCGCCGCCGACGAGAATGGCGAGGGTGGCGTTGACGGCTCCCTCGGTGCCGCCGGTGACCGGACAATCCAAGAATTGAGCGCCGCGCGTCGCCACCCGTTGCGCCGCATCGCGAGCGGTTTGTGGCGAGGTGGTGGAGCAGTCGAGAACGAGCTTGCCCTCGCGTAGACCCGGCAGTAGCTGGTCGACCACGTTCAGCACGTCCGCGTCTGCACTGACGTTGGTGATCAGTACATCGCAGTCAGAAGCGAGGTCAGCGGGCGTATTCGTCTGCAGGCAACCTAATGATTCCGAGAGCTCCGCTGCGACGCTTGAGGTGCGGTTCCAGACCCCGCCCAGCAGCGCCTCTTTAGCGAGGTTAGCAGCCATCGGGGCGCCCATCGCGCCAAGGCCCAGAACGCCTGCGCGCAGGGTAGTCATTTGCAGAGAACCGTCACGGGTTACCGCTGCACCATTGGTCGACGGCCGCTTGGGCCTGCGCTTGTTCGGCGGCGATCTGCCCGTCGTTCAGGTAGATCTGCTGACCGTTCTCATCGACGCGGAAGGGGCGTCGTGCCACGGAGAGGGTGCGCAGGCGAGAACGAGCCTGGTCGCACCGATAGCGTCGTTGCTCCCGCTCGCGTTCACGCTCGACGCTGGCTTGCTGTGCGTCCTCAGCAGCCTGCTCGCGAGCGGCCTCCTGCGCTTCGCGCGTGGCTACTTCGTTTGCTACGCGCGCCTCATCCGTACGCCGGCTGGCCATTTCCATCGCCTGGGCGCCCGGGTGTTCGGGCTTATCGCTGTAGTGCACGGTGCCGTCGGCGTCGACCCATGTGAACAGGGTCTGCTCCTCGGCCAAGCTGGCGCTCGCGAGCACAGTGAGCAGGGCGGCGGCGGCGTAGTGCGATCGTTGCTTAGCCATCACTTACAGGTCTCGAAGAAGATCCCAATGACAATTTTCAGTCTATCACCGCTGTTGGACATGAATTCTCGACGACCGCACGTTTCCGTAGGGTGACGCCGATCAACGGTAGTGACGCGGCGACGGTCAGTCTTGAGGGGACTTACCCTCCAATTCAGCGATGCGCTCCTCGAGCTGCTCGACGCTCTCGTAGAGCCGCTTGAGCATATCGTTGCGCACATCGAACTCCTCGCGCGTGACCAAGTCCATGCGGCCGAGCGCTGATTGCAGAACGGCCTTGAAGTTGCCGTGAACGTCCTCGCGTAGGGCCCGCAGTCGCTCCGGCATGGCCGCATCGAGGCGGCGTGCGAGATCGTCGATGAATCGTGGGTCGAACCCTGGGTTGCTCATGGTGAGGTCCTCGTCGCGTCCGCCGCACCAACCTTGCGCCCAGCGGACATCGCGTAACTCGGAATCTTCGTCAGAAATCCGTGCCCAAGGCGCTGGCGATCCCGCGCACACTCGGCTCGGAGTGCCGTCTCGCCTGCTCCGAGGGAGCTGGTGAGAGGCAATGCTAACAAAGGTCGCGGGAGACCTGACGATGACGCTGGCACGCGTGCTCACCAGAGCTCAGTTGGGGGTTGAGGCGCCGCAGGTCACCGTGGAGGTGTTCCTGGGCCGGGGCCTGCCTCGCTTCACGATGGTCGGGCTCCCGGAGACGGCCGTCCGTGAGGCTCGCGAGCGGGTGCGCGCCGCCATCATGCAGAGCGGCTACGAGTTCCCTGCGCGGCCGATCACGGTGAACTTAGCGCCCGCCGACCTACCCAAAGAGGGTGGCCGCTTCGATCTGGCCATCGCGGTGGGCGTGCTCGTAGCGACGCGCCAACTGCCCGGCAACGACTTGCAGGCCATCGAGTGCTACGGCGAACTCTCTCTGGGCGGCACGTTGAGGCCGATCCGAGGTGCGATCTGCGTGGCCGCTCAAGCAGCGAGGGCCAAGCACGCCGTAATCGTGCCCGTAGCGAACGGCGAGGAAGCCGCCCTGCATGGGCAGGCCGAGGTTTTCGCGGCAGCCACCCTCGAGCAGGTCTGCGCCCATCTGTGTGGGCGACGTCCCCTGCGCGCCTGCGCGCCGCCGCGCCGCCCGCCGCCTGTCCAACCCGCCGACGCTCTCGACCTGTGTGACATACAGGGTCAGGCCACGGCGAGGCGAGCGCTTGAAATCGCGGCGGCAGGGGGGCACAGCTTGCTGATGGTCGGGCCCCCTGGCACCGGGAAGTCCATGCTGGCAACGCGTCTGCCAGGCCTATTGCCTGCGCTAACATCCGATGAACAGCTGCAGGTGGCCGTCGTTCACTCGCTAGCGGGCGCAGCGGTGGGTCCGCAGCTGGAGCGACCCTTCCGCGCGCCCCATCACAGCGCGACGGCCGCCGCTATGCTGGGGGGTGGTTCGAGCTTGCGGCCGGGCGAGATCTCCCTGGCGCACGGGGGTGTGTTGTTTCTCGACGAGCTTCCCGAGTTTCGCCGAGACGTGCTGGAGGGGTTGCGGGAGCCGCTCGAAGCGGGGCTGGTGCAGCTTGCGCGTGCGGCCGGCACAGCGTGCTTCCCGGCTCGCTTTCAGCTAGTGGCGGCGATGAACCCATGCCCGTGCGGCTACCTGGGCGAGGCGCGCTGCCGCTGCACGCCAGCGATGGTCAATCGTTATCGTCAGCGCATCTCCGGCCCGCTCCTCGATCGCATCGATCTGCAGCTTCATGTGCCGCGTCCCGCGCCGAGCGACCTGGACCCGGTGCGCCCAGCGTCGCCGCAGAGTGCCAACGTCGCCCAACGTGTGGCCGCCGTGCACGAGGTCCAGCGTGCGCGAAGCGGGTGCCTGAACAACGCGCTGACGCCGAGGCAGCTGAGGCAGGTGTGCCCACCAGACGCCCCGGGGCGAGCGCTCATGCGCGCGGCGGTTGAGCGCTTTGGACTCTCCGTCCGCGCGTTCCATCGGATGTTGAGGGTGGCGCGGACGGTTGCCGACTTAGAGGGAGAATCAGAGGTGACAACGAGTCACCTTTCAGAAGCACTAGGTTGGCGGGTGTCGCTAGATGTGCACTCGGCGGGTGTTGGAGAGGCAAGAGGGGCCGCTCGAGGGCGCCCCGACCTGCAGAGCGGGGCGCCAGCGTCGGGAGAGCCGTGAAGCTACTGGCTTTCGGTCACCATGTGGTCGACCGCAGCCTTCACCTGATCATCTGAGAGGTACGCGAAGCCGCCTTTCGCTGGCATCGCGTTCCACCCGTTGATTGCGTGCGCGTAGAGGGTTTCGTTGCCCTGTGCGATACGAGCGGTCCACGCTGCGGCGTCACCCACCTTCGGCGCGCCGGCGATACCAGCTGCGTGGCAGGCGTTGCAGCCCTGGTTGTAGATCGCGCTGCCGTCGATGGCTGGGACCGCCGCGGTGACCTCCTCCTTGGCCTGCGCCACCGCCGCCTCCGCTGTGTCCAATGCGGTTGCGACACCGTCGTCGGCGCTTTCGACCGCCTCTGCGGCCCCTGATGCGGCCTCCTCGACAGGCGCGCCGACGGACTCCGTGGCTGCGACGACGGCCTCAGCGGGGGAATCGCCTTCGCTATGGCTTTCGCTAGCGTCCTCGGCGTGGTGCTCCTCGGTTGCGTCACCGTGGCCATCGCCGCCGTGACTTGAGTCACCGTGGGCGGGGGGCGGGTCGCGAAAGGTCAGAGCGGTGGACCCCGTTGGACTGACGGTTACGCCGTCCCCTGCGGCCGCGACGGTGCCGACGGGTGCCGTCCTGGCCTCGATGGCTTCAAGGCGAGCGGGGTCCGCGCTCACCCATTGATCTTGAGTGTTGCCATCGACCACTTTCGCTAACACGTAGATGAAAATCGTGAATGCCACCAGCGAGGCGAGCACGTAGGAAAAGGTCTGAAAAAACCGGATATCTTGTGCAGTCACGTTTGCAACCTTGACTCATCTGGGCCGGAAGAGATCGCGCAGTATAACGGTGCGGCAAGGCAGCAGAAAGCGCCCGTTCGCACGTGTCGTGGACGTCGTGATACCGGCGCGGTTATATTGCGCGCTGGTTCTCGACAGGGCGATCCCGCCGGTCACGCCACCCCCAAAGCGCCTGTAGCTCAGCTGGATAGAGTACCGCCCTCCGAAGGCGGGGGTCACAGGTTCGAATCCTGTCAGGCGCGCCATCTCTGACCCACGAAAGCCGGTGGTCACGCGCCGCGTCCTCAACGTTCGCTCATTTCTTGGTACTGTGTAGATAATCAGTGATCCACGAGGTGGCGAAGATGACGGACGCTCGCGTTGTAAGCGGTCGTGGGGCGACCTGTTCGCCCAAACCGCGCTTTCTCGCGATTCAGCATGAGACAACTCCCGATGGTTGGACCGTGCCCGAGCCGCAGCGCGCTCCGCACACCCAAGTGCGCCGGGAGGTGCCGCGCACTCTCGTCACCTTCAACAGGTCGCCAGACCTGCCCTTCGATCGCACGGTCAATCCTTACCGCGGGTGTGAACACGGCTGTGTGTACTGCTTCGCGCGCCCTACCCACGCTTATCTGGATCTCTCGCCCGGCCTCGACTTCGAGACCAAGCTCGTCTGGAAGGCGGACGCGGATCAGGTGTTGCTGCGCCAGCTAGCCAGCCCGTCCTACCGCTGCGCGCCCATCGCCCTGGGCGCGAGTACCGATCCTTACCAGCCCATTGAACGTCGCTACGGTGTGACGCGCCGGGTACTGGAGACCCTGCTGGCCTGTCGCCATCCCGTCTCCATCGTCACCAAGGGTGCATTGATCGAGCGCGATCTCGATCTGCTCACCGAGCTTGCGGCACGGCGGTTAGTCAACGTGGCGATCAGCGTCACGACCCTGAGTGCTGACCTGAAGCGCAAGCTGGAGCCGCGCGCCAGCAGTGGCCAGCGGAGGTTGCAGATCATCGAGACCCTGGCTGGCGCGGGGGTGCCGGTGAGCGTACTGGCCGCGCCGATCATCCCCTTTGTGAATGACGCAGAGCTCGAGGACATTCTGCGGGCCGGGGCCCGGGCCGGCGCCATCGGCGCCAGCTACGTGATCCTGCGCTTACCCCACGAGGTGGCCGCCTTGTTCGAGGATTGGCTGGAGCAACACTACCCCGACCGCAAGGGGCGCGTGTTGAACGCCGTGCGGGGCATGCGAGGCGGCCGCCTGTACGATGCTCGATGGGGGCGCCGCCAGGCGGGACAGGGTGTGCTGGCGAAGCTGATTGCGCGGCGCTTCGACCTCGCCCGTGTCCGCTTCGGCCTGACGGACTCGGCCGATCGCACGCGCCTGGATGCCACGGCCTTCGCCGTGCCACCATCCCTACTTGCACGGCTCACGCGCGCATCGCAGAGTGAGCCGCAACTCGATTTGTTCTGAGCTCATCTCGCCCTATGCATAGAGCCGTCGCTTACGTCACCTGCAACCTAGCATTTTTGTTCATCGCCCTAGAGGCAGCGCCAAGCGCAGGCGCGGCGCTGGAGCAATCGGCACAGCAGTCGGTGTTCGATAGCTTGGCACCGACGGAGCAGGGCTTGCTCAGGATTCTTGACGCGGTGAGCGCCGGTGATCGCAAGCAAGCCATCGAGCTTTCGAATACGTTAGCGTCCACGGTGAGCGGTTTTGCACTGCTCGACGCCCTGCGAGAGGATCTGCGCGCTGCGCACGACGCCTCCACGATGGCGCTGCTGCAGGCGCGCTGGTTGGCGTCAGCGGCGCCGTCGCACAGGAGCTCTTCGACGGACGACACCTCGCTGCTTGCGCATGAGGCTGTTCAACGGTGGCGCCATCGAGACTACCCCGTACCCTCCTCGGTGCCGTTTGTGCTCGCCCTCGACAGATCGATTCGTCACCTGATAGTGGTGGAGACCTCAAGCTCGCGATTGTTTCTCTTCCGCAATGAGCCAGAGGGGTTGCGGCTGGAGCGTGACCTGTACGCGTCTCTTGGGCGCCGTGGCCCGGGTAAGAACATGGAGGGCGATGAGCGCACGCCCTTGGGCATCTACTTCACGCTCAGCCGAATGGATGAGGAGGGCCTGGCAGAGCGCTACGGTGCTCACGCGTTTCCCCTGGACTACCCCAACGCATGGGACCGGCGAGCGCAGCGTACGGGGCGTGGCATTTGGATTCACGGCGTGCCGGCGCAGACCTACTCGCGGCCCCCGCTCGACAGCGATGGCTGCGTGGCCCTGACGAACCCAGACATCCAATGGATGGCGAAGCGCTTGGCACCACGGCGAACGCCGGTGGTAATCGTCGAGCGCGTGCCTTGGAGCGTAGCGGGGCCGCCCGTACCGGATGCCGCCACGTTAGGGGAGCGCATCGAGCAGTGGTTGAGGGTGTGGGCTCTGGGCGGTGACGATGCTGCGTTGGCAGCATTCTACGAATCGCCCGCGCTGGCCCTTGGCCGCGCTCGACCGATCGTTGAGGAGGCGGCCGACGCCCCCGAGATGCGGCGTCTGGCGTTGATTCAGGATCCCTCCACACCGGATCTGGTCGTGGCTAGCTACGGCGATACGTCAGGCGGTTGGTACCGCCAGTACTGGCGTCAGGACGGCGCTGGGCAGTGGCGAATCGCGGCGGAGCGGTTGAGGCCACCCCGCCGCGAATAAGGGCGGGCGCCTAGCCGCGCCCGTCGTTGCCTGCTGGGGCGCTGACGCTAGCGGACGCATCCTCCGTGTCGCTCGCACTTTCCACGGCGACGAGATAGTCGATCACGCGCAGCAGATTAGGGTAGCTGCCCGCCATGCTAGCGTCTGTGCGGTACTTACCGTTGACGTACACGGAAGGCACGCTCTGCAGGCGGTAGCGTTCCGCCATCGTGTTGCTCTTCTTCAGCTTCGCATCCACGGGGAATGAAGCCATAGCCTTCTCGAAGGCAGCTTTATCCACTCCCTGCTCGACGAAGAACGCGCCTAGCGCTTTCGGCGTCATCAGTCGGTTCTTGCGCACGTGGAATTCGCGGAAAAACTCCCCGTGCACGTCCTCGAGCACGCCTAGGCTCTCGGCCGCGTAGTAGGCCTTCGCATGCAGCTCGGCGACGCGATTGAAGCTGGCTGGCACGCGAACGAAATTGACGTTCGCCGGCTTGCGCTCTAGCCAGTTCTCTACGTGCGGCTCGAAGCTGAAGCAGTGCGGGCAGCTGTACATGAAGAACTCGGTGACCTCCACGGTGCCTGCGGGGCTGGAGGTCGGCTGGGCCTGGGGTAGGCGCTCGAAGTGCACACCCTCCTGGAACAGTGCCTGGGCGAGCCGTGTGGGCGCCTGCTCAGCACAGGCGGCGCCGGAGAAGGCGGTGAGGGCGGCCAGGGTCAGGCCGGCGAGGAACTTCATATTCTGTCTCCCTGAACAATGGGCGATCGGGTGCCGCCCTGGGTCGTCGCTAGCTCTGACGGCGGCGGCCGGCGGAAGTTCGGCGGCCCCGCCACGTAAGGCCTGGGGGCCGCCGCAGGTACCCGCATGAGTCTTAGTACAGGCCCTGCAGGTACCCGGCGAGGGCGTCGATTTCCGCATCCGTCAATCGCTGGGCGATCGCACTCATGATCGGGTGTTCGCGTTCACCCGAGCGGTAGTTTTTGAGTGCGTTGGCAGTGTAGGTCGCCTGCTGACCGCCTACGGCTGGCATCAAGGCGCCGGGGTTACCTCGCCCTGACGGCCCGTGGCATCCCATGCAAGCGGCCAGTCCCGTGGTGGCATTGCCGCCGCGATAGAGCTTTTCACCCTTCGTGACTGTTCCCTCCACGGCACCCGGGACCTTCAACGTCTGGCTGGAGAAGTACGCGGCGAGGTCCTTGATGTCCTCGTCAGAAAGATTCGCCGCCTGTGACGACATCAACATGTTCTGGCGCTTGCCCGAACGGAACCACTCAAGCTGCGTAATGATGTAGGACGCATGCTGACCGGCGAGCGCGGGCCACTCTGGGTTGAAGCTGTTGCCATCGGCGCCGTGGCATGCAGCGCAAACAGCGGATTTACCCTGACCGGCTTCTGGCGAGCCGGCGGCATGGGCGGCTCCCATCAGCAGGGCAGAGGCGGTGACCAAGGCAACTGCACAGTGCTTTGCTGCTATATGCATACTCTTTAATGCTCCGTTCCGATATCGTTGCGGTGCGCCACGGGGCGCGAATTGTACAGCAAAGGGGGCGCCCATGAACGCGACCGGGAGCCCATCCCTTCCACTTGCAAATTTTCTTACCAGCGCCGCCGAGGTCAGGGGTTTCCCTCACGATTCCGGTCGTGAAGTGGTGTTCGCGGGACGCTCGAATTGCGGCAAGTCAACCGCTATCAATGCGATTACCAATCGCCGCGGGCTGGCCCGGACGAGCAAGACGCCCGGCCGCACGCAGCTCATCAATTTCTTCGATCTCCAAGACCTCGGTCGCCTCGCCGACCTGCCGGGCTACGGTTTCGCTCAGGTGCCGCCTAAGGTGAAAGCGCAGTGGGCACAGCTCATGGAAAGCTACTTCGCTCAGCGTCGCTCCTTGGTTGGCATGATGTTGATCATGGACGCGCGTCGCCCCCTCGGACCCTTCGACCGGCAGATGCTCGCCTTCGCGCAAGCCCACAAGCCGGAGATTCATGTTCTCTTGTCAAAGGCCGACAAGCTCAACCGCAACGAATCCACGCGCACCCTGACGTCCGTGCGGCGCGAACTCGGCGAGGGCGTAGGCGTTCAACTGTTCTCTGGGCTGCGTCGGGTTGGTGTCGACGAGGCTCGCCAGGTGACGCGCCGATGGTTGGAGGGGGATTCGGCCGATCTAGCCAATTCGATTCAGGCCCGACGATCGACTTGACCTGGCGCATGAACTCTGGGAAAAAAACCCCGGTGGCTGCAGGGGAATTACAGCCACCGGGGTCAGCGGTGTCGCGCCTGGCCGGGGAAAGCCAGGCCGCGGAGCCCGTCTAGGGAGAACAACGGGCAAGCGCACTAACAACGCTCACAGATATAGATGCGGGTAGGCACCGAAGAGTTCCACCCGCGTCGCAAAAATTATCAGTGGGCCTCTTCCCAGTTCCTGCCGCCCCCCGCCTCGACCTTCAGCGGTACCGCCAACTCAGCGGCGCCGCTCATCCTCCGCACGAGCCCGCTGCTCACGTCCGAGACGGCGTCCTCGCTAACCTCGACCACCAACTCGTCGTGTACCTGCATGATGAGGCGGGCATCGCGAGCGTGTTCGTCGCTCAGCCACTGCTCCACGGCGATCATGGCGCGCTTGATGATATCTGCGGCGGTGCCCTGCATCGGCGCGTTGATCGCGCTGCGCTCCGCGTACTGGCGGCGCTGGTAGTTACGCGAATTGATCTCCGGCAGATACAGCCGCCGCCCGAACACCGTCTCCACGTACCCGTCCTCACGCGCTTGGGCACGCGTGTCGTCCATGAACCTGCGCACGCCGGGGTAGCGCTCGAAGTAGCGATCGACATACTCACGGGCGGCTGACTGAGGAATGCCCAGCTGACGCGCCAGCCCGAAAGGTGACATGCCGTAGATCAGCCCGAAGTTGATCGCCTTCGCCGAACGGCGCTGATCGGCGGTAACCTCCTCAACGCTGAGCGCACCGAAGACCTCAGCGGCGGTAGCCTGGTGAATATCACGATCCTCGGCAAACGCGCGCACCAGGTTCTCGTCGTCGGACAGGTGGGCCATGATGCGTAGCTCGATCTGGCTGTAGTCCGCGGAGATCAGCCGCCATCCTGGGGCAGGCACGAAGGCGCGACGAATGCGTCGACCCTCCGGTCGTCGGATGGGGATGTTCTGCATGTTGGGGTCTGCGGACGACAGGCGTCCGGTGGCCGCCACCGCCTGGTGGTAGGTCGTGCGTACACGCCCGTCCTGCTCCGATGCGACTCGCGGCAGGCTGTCGATGTAGGTGGACTTGAGCTTTGCCAACGCGCGGTGCTCAAGGATCAGTCGAGGTAAAGCGAAGTCTTGCGACAGCTCCTCCAGCACATCTTCCGCTGTAGACGGTTGACCGCTCGGTGTCTTGCGACTCACTGGCAAGCCGAGCTTGCCAAAGAGGATCTCCTGCAGTTGCTTTGGTGAGCCTAGGTTGAAGGTCTCACCGGCCTCCTCGAAGGCCCGAGTCTCGAGCGTCTTCAGCTGCGCACCGATCTCCTTGCCCTGTTCGGCCAGCTGCTCGGCATCCACCAGAACCCCTCGTGCTTCCATGCGACGGAGCACCTCGGCCAAAGGCAATTCGAGGTCGCGGTAGAGATTGGCGAGTGCGGGCGTTGCCTCGAGCTGTCCGATCAGCGTGTCGTGCAAACTCAGCATGGCGGCCGTTCGCGGCGCGATCCACTCGGCCGCACGCTCGATCTCAAGCTCGTCGAAGCCGAGTTGCTTAGCTCCCTTGCCGGCGATGGACACATAGTCATCCAGGGCCAGGCCACCGTACTTCAGGCCGAGCTCATCGAGTGAATGACGCCCCGTGGTGCTATTGACCACGTAGGAGGCGAGCATGAGATCGCTGTCGATAGCGGTTGCCGCCACATTCCAGTAGGCGAGCACGTGCCGGACCCGCTTCGCGTCGTGGGCGACCAGTGAGGGTGTGCCCTCCAAAAGAGGGCGCAAGGCTTCGATCAGGGCATTCACGGGCAGTTGATCGGGCACGCCTGGGTAGCGGTGCGCCGTCGGTAAGTACGCTACCCGAGCGCCACCTTCCCACGCGACCGAGATGCCGACGAGATCCGCCGCGGACTGCTGCTCCGGTCGTAGCGTGTGCACGTCGAGGGCAATGCGAGCTTGCGTGGTGAGTGTTGACGTTAGGTCTTTGAGGGTTGCCTCATCGCTCACCAGCTGCAGCGACCGCTCACTCGTCTGCTCGCCGTGGGGCGCGGAGGGCTGGGCGTGGCTGGCGCCAGGTGCATCGTGGGGTAGCTGGCGAAGCAGGGTACCGAACTCAAGCTCTGTGTAAAGCGTGCGCAGCGCGCCTACGTCGGGCGCTTCGCGGGCAAGGCCCGTCGCGTTCACCTCCAGATCGAGATCGCAGCGGATAGTCGCGAGCTGACGGGAGAGATAGGCATCCTCGCGATGCTCCGAGAGTTTCTCGCCGATTCGCTTGGCGCCGCGCACCTTGGCCTCGGCAAGCCTATCCAGATTGGCATAGATGCCGTCTAAGTGTTCGAAGGTACCGAGCAGACCCGCGGCGGACTTCTGTCCAACGCCGGGCACACCGGGTATGTTGTCAGAGGTGTCGCCAACGAGGGCCAGGTAGTCCACGATTTGTTCCGGCTGTACGCCAAACTTCGCGATCACACCCTCACGGTCGAGTTGCGTATCGAACATGGTGTTGACCAAGCGTACGTCGTCGTTGACCAGCTGGGCCATGTCCTTATCGATAGTAGATACCACTGTCTTCCACCCGGCTGTGCGGGCCTGTGTACACAGGGTGCCAATGACGTCGTCTGCCTCCACTCCGGGAACCTGCACGATGGGCATTCCAAGGGCGCGGACCGTGGCATACAGAGGTTCGATCTGCACCTTCAGATCGTCGGGCATGGATGGACGTTGGGCCTTGTACTCGGCGTAGATGTCGTCGCGAAAGGTCTTGCCGCGGGCGTCAAACAGTACGGCGATGTGCGTCGGTTCGGTCTCCTGGAGAAACTTATTGAGCATATTAACCACGCCGTAGACAGCTCCCGTGGGGCGTCCATCGGCGCTGGTCAATGGGGGCAAGGCGTGAAAGGCGCGGTAAAGGTAAGAGGACCCATCGATGAGATAGAGGGTGTTCCGTTGGCCTTGACCGGCCTTGCTGCTCGTGCTCGCTGCCATGATTGGGGTGCCTAGTGGGCCGGTTGGTAAATAAGGTGACGCTCAGCGCTACTCGCCCTTCGGGTCTGCGTAGGGGCAGCGTCCGCGGCGTTGCATCGCTTGCCAATGGCGATGCCATTGGCTGCGCGACGCGCCTTGCCGACGCTGCCCCTACGCAGACTGAGCGTTACCTTGTTTACCAAGCGACCCACTAGCCTGCGCTGCCGGTGCCAAGGCCAGCGTTCCGTGCCGGTAGAAGATGTTCACCGCGCATCAACGCCTCCAGCGGCTCGCGCTCGCGTACTAGGTGCGCATCTAGGCCGTCCACGAGAATCTCCGCCGCCCTTGGCCGGGCGTTGTAGTGTGAACTCATGCTCGCCCCGTAGGCGCCGGCCTCACCCACGGCCAGAAGCATCTTCGGCGCCAGGGGCAGGGCGCGGTCGCGGGCGATGAAGTCCGCGCTCTCGCAAACGGGGCCGACGACATCGCAGCGCACAGGCAGGCAACCCTCGCCCGCCGCATGGACAGGCGCCACAGGTACCTCGGCCCCGTAGAGGGCAGGGCGCAAGAAGTCGTTCATGCCGGCGTCGGTTAGGGCGAAGGTGCGATCGCCATTGCGTTTCACGTAGTGCACTCGTGTCAACAGGGTGCCTGCCTCGGCGACGATGGAGCGCCCCGGTTCGATCACGATCTCGCGTCCACGGCTTCCCTGACCCGCTGCCTTCACCAAGCACTGCACATAGGCATCAATGCCTGGCGTGCGCTGGTTTTGATCCCCGTTCAGGCCGAGGCCGCCCCCAAGATCGAGGTGATCAATGATGATGTCATCTGTTGCTTCGAGCTCGTCAGCGAGCGTCACCAGTGCCCCCGCTGCACTCGAGAAGGCGTCGAGCTGGCGAATCTGTGAGCCGATATGGCAGGCGATCCCGCTCACCTGCAGGCCTGGGTGTTGAGCGGCGCGCCGGTAGAGCGCGGGGGCCTCGGCGATCGGTATGCCGAACTTGTGATCGCTGAGGCCCGTGGCAATGTAGGGGTGCGTGTCGACGCTGATGTTGGGATTCACACGGATGGCGACTCGCGCCTGCGCGCTGGCTTGCGCGGCAAGTTCGCCGAGCGTGTCTAGCTCTGCTTCAGACTCCACGTTGAAGCAACGGATGCCGCGGGCGAGGGCGATGGTGAGGTCTTCGGGGGTCTTGCAGACGCCGGAGTAGACCACTCGTGCAGGGTCGGCACCGGCGGCGAGTACTCGCTGCAGTTCTCCGATTGAGACGATGTCGAAGCCCGCCCCGACGCTGGCCAGCTGCTGCAGCAGGGCGATGTTGCCGTTCGCCTTCACCGCGTAGCAGACAAGGTGCGGATGGACGCCGAAGGCCCGATCGTAGGCGCGCCAGGCGTCGAGCAGCATGCGTTTGGAGTAGACCCAGCAGGGGGTGCCGAAGCGCGCGGCTAGGTGCGCGAGGCTCACCCCTTCGCAGTGCAAGGTGCCGTCGTGTGAGACGAAGGCGTCATCCACAAGTGATGCCATCAGGCGCCCGGCTCCTCGTCGCGCTCCTCATCCTCCGCGGGCCCGCCTTGGGTCTGTTCTGCCGGATCCGGGGTTCCTGGGAGATAAAGGACACCACGTTGGCCGCAGGCGCTGACCGTGAAGGCCAGCAGGAGGGCGACGACGAGTCCCTGTTGCACCTTCACGAAGTGGCCACCGCACCGAGGACGGCCATGGTGAGACGACTGGTGCACACCAGGCGCTCCCGCCCGTCAGCGATATCGATTTGCCAGACGTGGGTGCTGCGGCCGAGGTGTTTGGGCGATGCCCGGCCGGTCACGATGCCGTCTCGGACGCCGCGCACGTGGTTGGCGTTGATATCCAGACCCACGCAGGGACTATCGGGGCCCACCACCAGACTCGCCGCCGTACTGCCCAGGCTCTCGGCCAGCACCACCGACGCCCCACCGTGAAGGAGACCGAAGGGCTGCCGCGTGCGCCTATCTACGGGCATTGTGGCGCACAGGTAATCCTCACCGATGGCGGTAAAGGTGATTCCAAGGTGCGCGAGAAGCGTGTCGTGCGACATTGCGTTCAGTTGCTCGAGGCTTGGGGCAGACTTCCAGATCATTCAGTGCACTCCCGGCGGAACCGTAGCGTTTGAAGCATACACAACCGGCCTGTGGGGCTGCGATTAGGAGGAGATTTGCCGGCGCTGGCGGCTATACTTCGCACGCGAAGGCAGATCCCGGGGGAGCGGGCCTTGTTAGAGCGGATCGAATTGGCGTATCGAGGCGGTGGTGATGCACCGCGCAGTTCGAGCGGCGAAGCCGACGAGCCAGTGGCGGGCAGCGTCATCTGGATGCACGGGCTAGGCGCCGACGGTCACGATTTCGAGCCGATCGTGCCTGAGCTCGATCTGCCGCAGGGCCTGTTGCTGCGCTTCGTCTTCCCTCACGCGCCCCACCGCGCCGTGACCATCAACAACGGCTTTGTCATGCGCGCGTGGTACGACATCTACTCCCTCGACCGCCTCAACCAGCAGGATGAGGACGGCATTCGCGAGAGTGCCGCTGCTATCGACGCTTTGATCGATGCCGAGATCGAACGGGGTGTGCCGCCCTCGAAGATCGTGCTCGCGGGATTCTCCCAAGGGGGGGTTCTCGCCTATTACGCGGGCCTGCGCCGAACCCAGCCGCTGGCCGGCGTAGTAGCCCTCTCCTGCTATCTGCCCTTTGCGGGTGGCTTGGCCTGCGCCCTGCCTGAGGGTGGTCCGCATGCACCGCCGATTTTCGCCGCTCATGGCGCCCAGGACCCAACGATTCCTGTCGCCCTCGGCGAGGCTGCGCGCGACGCCTTGGCGAAACGCGGCTACGCCGTTACTTGGAAGCGCTACGCGATGGGCCACTCCGTGTGCCTGGAGGAGGCCCGTGCGGTGGGGAGCTTCATCGCCGGGGTGATCGGCCCCGCTTAACGCGCCGCCTCGCTTTTCCCCGAGTACCGCGCGAACCAGGCCAGGATGTTGTCCACCTTGGCGATCAGCTGTGAGGGTCGGCGGGCGATGCCGTGGGAAGCGCCCGGGATACGCACCATCGCCGTGTCCACGCCGCGCAGTTTCAGTGCCTGATAGTACTGTTCGCTCTCCGAGATAGGCGTGCGAAAGTCTTGCTCGCCCGTAAGTAGCATGGTCGGTGTCTTCACGTTGCCCACCAGCGAGAGCGGTGAGCGCACCCAATAACTGTCGGGGTCCTCCCAGGGCATGGAGGCGAACCAGTAGCGGGTGAAGTATGGGTAGCCATCCGCGGTGAGGGAGAAGCTGAGCCAGTTGATCACGGGCTTGGCCACCACGGCGGCTCGGAAGCGGTCGGTCTTGCCCACTATCCACGCGGTCAGTACTCCGCCTCCAGAGCCACCGGTAACGTACAGCCGATGTTCATCGACGATGCCGCGGGCGATGACGGCGTCCACGCCGGACATCAGATCATCGTAGTCTTTACTTGGATAGGCGTGGTGAATCTCCTGGGCGAAGGCCTGGCCGTAGCTCGTGCTGCCGCGCGGGTTGGTGTAGAGCACGACGTACCCGGCCGCCGCATATAGCTGAGCCTCCGAGGAGAACGCCGGCCCGTAGGCCGCGTGGGGGCCGCCGTGGATCTCGAGGATCAGCGGGTAGGTCTCGTTCTTCTGATAGTGCGGCGGATAGACCAGCCAGCCCTCGATCTCCAGCTCGTCGGCGCTCGACTTCCAGGCGAGGCGCTCCACCCGGCCTAGCGTGCGATGGCCGAGGAGGTCCTCGTTTAGCGCGGTCATGCGCAGCTCGCGCTCGCCGCGGCGCACGTAGATATCAGCGGGACGCTGGGCGCCGCCGCCGCTCGTGTAGGCGATCGTGCCGCCTGCAACGGAGAAGCTGCCGCTCGTGTAGGGACGGCCGAGGGTGGTGCCGCCGAGGCCCTCGGCGACTACGCGCCGGTCCTTGCCGTCGGGACGGATCGCTGCGACTTGGGTGCGGCCGTGGTCATCGAACTGGAACCAGAGATTGCCGTCGTCGCCCCACTGGATATTGCCTACGGAGCGATCGAAATCCGCCGTGAGGGGACGTGATTCGCTACCGTCAGCATTCATTAGGTAAAGGCGCGTCTGCTGGCTGCTGAGGCGCTCGTCGTCGAAACCCAGGTAGGCGATCTGGCGGCCGTCCGGTGACGGGCGGGGGCTGAAGTCTGGGCCGTCCCGATCAGCGGTGAGTTGGGTGAGCGCGCCGGTCTCAAGGCGCAAAGACCAGATCTCGCTCTCCTGTGGATCTTGGTCCCAGTCCGCACTGCGATCGGCGGAGAACAGCACGGCGCTGCCGTCTGGGGTAAACACGGGCGCGCCATGATTGAAGTCGCCGTCGGTGAGCTGGTGCGGCGTCCCGCCGTCCGCGGGAACGACGAATACGTGAGTGAATCTCGGTTGCAACATTCCAGCACCGTCGGCGCGATAGTACGTGTGATCGATGTACTTCGCCCCGGGCGCCCATTCAGCGCCCTCGGGAGCCGCGGGTGGCGCCGCAAGCGGTTTCGTAGAGGCGTCCACGTCCATGGCGAAGGCCAAATGGCGGCCGTCCGGCGACCAGATGAGGCCTTCGGGGCTGCTGTCGAGGGTGGCAACGGCGGCGGTCTCACCGCTGTCGAGCCAGCGCACGCGAATGACCGGGCCGGCGTCACTGCCGGCCACGTAGGCAAGGCGCTCGCCGTCGGGCGACCAGCGCGGGGAGCCCACGCTGCCCTCACCCGTGACCAGTGGGCGATGGGCACCTGACTCCACGTCGATCACCCAGAGGCTGCCCGCAGTGCGGTCCTGCATGACATCGTTGGCCCGGCGGACGTAGATCACCTTGTCGCCGAAGGGGGAGACCTGCGGATCGTCGGCGTACTCGAGGTCGAACACGTCCATGCGATCGAAGATCGGTGGGCTCTTGTGAGGCTCGGCGAGGGCCGTGCTGCAAATCAGCGCGGCCACAGCGATCGTGGACCATCCGGCGTTGATGTGGCGGGTCATGGCAAACTCTCCCTGGGCCCCGGAGCGAGGTGCGCCGATACCCGGGGGCCCTGTGACGCCGGGATCAGTTCTCGATGGAGTACAGCACGTCGACGGAATTCTGCGCGCCGGTCTGCGTCTCCACGGCCCAGCGCCGCGATAGATCGTACCTCAGCAGCCACGTATTCAGGGTCTCGAAGAGACCGAGCCCGTAGCGCACGTAAAGCCGTGGCGACAGGTACTTACCGACCACTAGCTGGGCGTTCTCGCCAGCTTGGTCTTGTTCTACGGCGAAATCATCGAGGCCGATGCGCCGTCCGACTCGACGGGCCAGCAGGTCAGCGCCCGCCAGCCCGCCCTGGCGCGCCGCGTTCGCCAGTAGCTCCGAGTCGCCACCGCCTTGCAGCTCACTGACGGGTTTGCCGACCACTAGGTACGACAGGGCGTCGGCCTGGGGCAGTGCCGGTGTCGAGGACACGGTGATCACTTGATCGCGCAAGGTCCCGCGTACGTCCACTCGAACGGTGATGTCTTCCACCGTACGAGTGGCTTGCACGTCCAAGCCGGGATTGGTCAGGGGCGAGCGGATGAACACCACGCGCCCACGGTTGACCTCTAAGGTCTGACCGAACACCGAGAAGCGAGCGTCGGCAACGCTTAGCTCGCCATTGCCCGTTGGGATTTCGCCCGGTCGCTCCCGCACGGCGAGCTCACCTCGCAGGAGCCCCTTGAAGCCACCGCCTCGATAGCTTACCTTGTCGCCTAGTGTAAACATTAGGTCAGCTTTGGTGCGCCAACCCTCGGTCGACTCTGCTGCCGCTTGACCGACGATCACCTCATCGTTCGAGGTACGCACTGCGTTGGACAGATCGATGGGGCGTAGCTGCGCTTCGGGCACTAGGACCGACCCATCCAGTTCAATGGTCAGCTGAGCCGTATCCACTTGTGCACGCAGGGAGGGTGAGATCAGTGCGCGCACCTGTGGCGTGTCCATGACCAGCACCCGCTCGCCCTCGAGGGATAAGTCGCCGCGCCACCCTGCATCGCCCTGCTCGAAGTTTGCTTGGGTCTGCAAATCCCCTTCGCCGGTCGCAGCGCTAGCGTTGAGCGTGAGGGTGTTGCCGTCCGCGATCAGCGTGAGCTCGCCCTCCTGAACGTGGAGTCCTGCTTGGGCGATATCCCCCTCCACGCCGCGCAATTCAACACGGCCCAGCAGGCGCGGCGCGTTCAGGGCGCCGCTCGCCGATAGGTCGACGGTGGCACGACCGCGCAGGTCGCTTACGCCGGGTAGGGCGTCGGCAAGGCGCTCGGGGATCTCTAGGACTCCCTGGAGTTGCGCGTCGATCAACTGAGCGGAGAGATCGGTCGTAGTGCCGAGGATGGTTTGCGGCAAGCGCACCTTCGCGTCCAGTCGGCCCGTATCGGTGAGGTCCGCTGTGGCGGTGGCGATGAGTGTGCTCTCAATCGTGGCAAGCTCCGCCGCCAGCTCGTCCCACCGCAGAGCGCTCAGATCGGACTGCTCGGGATCGACCGCACGCAGGTTCAGCGCGCCTGACGACAGGCGCACGCCGCCGGTAATGACCGGAATCTCGCCAGCCGCCCGTTGGGCCCGAACATGCCCCGCTAAGCTCGCATCGAGGCGAATGGGCAGTCCGAGCAGGCTTGTCCATGGTTGAAGGGCGACGGCATCCAAAGACACCTGCGTATCGAGATTCCCGCCCGCGTTCGCGCCGCTGATGCAAATGCGATCAGGGTGCGGTGGCGCAGCCACGCAGAGGGGCGAGAGCCGTTGCTCCTGCTGCGACACGATCAACTTGGGCGGCTCCCCGACGCCTGGGTTATCTTCATCCGCGGCTAGTCGCCATTCCCGATCGAGGGCCTTCAGCGAGAAGTCGCGCATGGTGCCGATCCAACGCGAGTCGTCGAGATCCGCCGCGCCGTCCACGGCCGTACGCAAGGTACCTTCTGGGTTGGTGATCGAGAGGGTGAGTGCGTGTTGCTCGAGGCTACCCGCGGCGTTCGCTGTGACCTGCGCCAGGGTGGCGCCAGCGATTTGCAGTCGTTCCGCGCGCGCGTCGACGCTGAGCGCTTGACGCCCGTCGATCTTGATACTCGCTTCGGCGCTGTCCAGGGCGACAGTGCCGTCTAGCTGCAGTTCCTGGGCGCCCAGGGTGGCCACGACCGTGGGGTGCTGCAAGTCGCCTCGTAGCAGCGCATGGCCCGACACGCGGCCGGCTCCCGCGGGTAGCACTTGCTCCAGTGCCGGAATCGTCAAGCTCGCATCGAGGTCCGCAGCCGTCGGTAGCCAACCCGCGCTCGGACGTGTGGTAAGCGTGCCATCGACCTCGAGGGTGGCCTCGCCGCTGCGGGCGCTGAGCCCGTCTATCGCAAGGCGACCTACACTGTTGAGCCTAGCGCGGCCTTGTACGGCGACCGGCTGCTCGCGCAGCAATCCTTCGACGCTTAATTCGGTCAGGTCGATGGTCGGCAGTGAGTCGCCGTCTTCAAGCGAGGCCGTGACGGCGATACGCCCGTCCAAACGCCCGTCCCAGGGCGGCGCCATCCAGGCCGGGTTCAGTCCGTCGATGCGCAGCCGGGCCTCGACGGAGGGCGTTGTGCTTGCCGTACCTTGCAGGCTGATCCGGCCTGCAGGTGCTTCCTTCGCACCGAGAAGAAGCGTCAGGGATTCAATGATAAGGCCATCGGGTGTCGCTATGTCCCCGCGTAAGGCTAGCGAGCCTTCCAAGGTGGCTGTGCGCTGGTCGGAAGGGATGGTGTGGAAGGCCTCGAGGCCGAATTCCAACTCAGGCTGTGACGTTAAGGTTCGCTCCTGCAGTCGGGTAGAAAGCTCGCCGCGCATCGTGATCGGGGGCAGGCGAGCGTCCATAGTGGCAAGGTCGATCGGCTCTGCTACCACCAGGCGCGCCTCTCCTTCAAGGGTTGCCGGGCTCTCTAGCCCTTCCACCCAGCCTTCGAGCACGCCCGCGAGTGGTGCGGCGCTGCGTATCGAAAATGCTGGGCGCTTGGCGAGAGCACCCTCGACGCTCGTAGAGATCGCCAGCGGCGGCAAGCCCTCCGCACTGCCTTCCAAAGTCAGTTGCACCCGGGTGGATTGCTGCGGATCGCTCGGCCATCTCGCTTGCCCGCGCGCCTGCAGCTTGGCAAGGGTAGCCTGCGACGAAGCTAGCTCTGCCGTTAGGCGAAAGTCTTCGACGGTGGCGCCATCGGCGTTCCACTGCGCAGCTGCTTGAAGCCCTGTAATCGTGGCATGCCCGCCGCTCAGGCTCTCTACGTCCACCGCGTCGAGGACGACGGCCTCAACGCGGATGTGGATCGGAAGTTCGGGAGCACCGAGCGGTAGCGGGTTACCCGGTACCGGAGCGCTCTGGATGGCCTGTGTGGGCGCTTGTTCAACCTGCACGCGAGCAATCGCTAGCCGCTCGACGATTAGTGACCGAGGCGCCAGCAGCAGTCCCCAGGCATTGAACTTGACGGTGGCATCGGAGACGTCCACCACCAGACCATCCGCCACTACCTGCACCTGTGCGAAGTGCAGCTCGCTGCCGAGCCGACCCGATAAGCCATTTACCGTCACGCCGCTCGGCAGCGCGTTCGGCAACAGCAGACGGCTCACCGCCCAGGTCCCCAGGGGTGTGGCCAGCAGCAGGATGCCTGCGAGCGCAACGATCGCCACAGTGGCGGCGCTGCCCAGTGCCAACCAGCGAGCAGTTCGCCTCATAGCTCAGGACCGAAAGTGAAGTGGATTCGCCAATCGTCGCCGCCATCGGTGATTGGGTGAGCGAGGTCGAAACGCACCATGCCGATCGGCGACAGCCAACGCAGGCCAACCCCGGCAGCTGCTTCGAGGTTGACGCTGCCGTTGAAGGCATTGCCCGCATCGACGAATGCACCGATGCCCCACTGCCCGACGATGCGTTGCTCGTACTCCGCGCTCGCCACCAGCAGATAGCGCCCTCCCACCACCTGGTCTTCCTCATCGCGTGGGCCGAGTGCGTTCAAGGCAAACCCCCTGACGCTTCGGTCGCCGCCGGCGAAGAACCGCTCCGAGGCGGGTAGCTGGTCGAAGTCTTCGGCGATGATCGCGCCCAGTTCGCCGCGCAAAAGCAGGCGATTGCGTTTACCTATAGGATGGATGAAACGCAAGTCCGTGCGCAGCTGCAGGAAGCTAGTATCGGAGAGGAGATCGCCCAGACCGCCGTGTACATCCGCTTCTAGGTAGGTACCTCGGGTGGGGTAGGTTACGTTGTCGCTCCTGGTGCGTACGAGCGTGTATCCCGGCACCAGCAGCTGCGCAGTACTCTCGTCACCGCCTGTGATGTTGCGCTCGGCGCGGTAGCGCAAGTAGCGGATACGTTGCCAGGGTCCGTCCCGTCGCGTTTCGCGCACCCCGGTCTCGACGCGTCGGCTGTCCGTGTCGCCAAGCTCTTGATTAGCTATGCCCAGTTGATAGCTGCGCTGATCACTGGCGGGGCGCTTGAGGGGCAGGATGTACTCCGCACCGAGCTCTTGCTGTGGTAGAGACAGTTCGAGGTTGGCGAGCAGGCGGTGGCCGCGACTGTTCAGGCGGCGACTCTCAAATCCTGCGCCGATGCGGGGGCCCGTGTCCGTGCCATAGCCCCCGCGCAGATTCCATGCGCGACGCGGGCCGGGTGTGGCGGTGAGGCGGATCGGCACTACGTCGCCCTCGGGCGCCAGGGGCTCTAAGGTAACGGTGGCGAAGTAGCCCGAGTCGAATAGGCGGTACTCGAAGTCGAGCAGTGCTTGCGTAGAGTAGGGGTCGCCGGCGCTGAAGGTGGCGTAGCGACGCAGGAGCGACTCCAGTATCACCGCTTGCTCGAGCTGCAGTTCACCGAAGTGGTAAGCGATACCGGTGTCGAACGCGAGCTGGACTTTGGCTTCGGCGCGCATCGGGTCGACTTCGAGACGAGCCGTAGTGAAGGTGGCATCTCGGTAGCCAAGCTCCTGGGCGATCTCGAGCAGCTGACCCTTGCTCTGCTCGTACGCTGGATGGGATAGGCGGTCACCCTCGCGTAAGGGGATCGCGGCTACCAGACCGACCAGTCGAGGGTCGTCGGCGCCTTCCCCCCTCAGCTGCAGGTCGACTGCTTGTAGGCGCACGGCGGGACCAAGGGTGATCTCGTAGCGCGCTTGCCAAGGAGCTTGGCCCTGATCCGTCTCGATGGGCGCCGTCAGCGTGCTGCTTACCTTGGGTTCGTAATAGCCAAAGGGCCGAAGCGCCTCGGCAATCTGCTGCGGGGCGCGGCTGTGAAGAGTGCGTATGTTGAGGGCATTGAGTTCGCGACCGTCATCATCGGCTCGGGCTAGGCTTAGGTAGGCGCGAACGTTCTTCGCCTCTTCCCCATCTACGCCGCCAAGGCTGACCGACACCGTGTCCGCCATTGCCGCGAGCGCGATGAGCGGCAACAGCGAAATGGCTCTGGCGGCCACGGCCCTCGGCCGCACTCCTAGCAAGCGAATCTGGCCCATCAGGCTCTGTGGCCTAGCGAAAATCGCTCGTCGACGCGCGCCCCGGCAACGCCCCCAGCCTCGTAGCCCTGCTCGACGAAGCGTGCCTCGCCGCCTGCGCGGGCCAGGATCACGGTGGTCGCCCGCGTTCCGTAGCCGGGAGTCTCGATGAACGGCGACGACAGGGCGCGTTCGCGGTCGGGGGAGAGACCGGTGGCCGGGAGCGTGTTGTCGGGCGCAGGGTTGCGGTCGCTCATGACGGTGAAGAGGGCGTCGATGAGCGTTTGATCATCGCTCGCTCGGGAAGGTTCATCGACCAGGCTCTGGATCGCGCGGCGTATGCGCTGCGCCTTTGGCCAAGGGGTATCAAGGCGGTGATTGCTGAGCACGTACACGCCCGCAGGCAGATTTTGCCGGAGATCGCCTTCGACGTTGTTGAGGTAGGCCAAGCGGGGGGTGGGCGTCAACGTGCCCGCCAGCAGGTTGTAGTGGGCGTAGCGCTCGCCATCCTCGCGAAGGCCCGCTAGAGCACCAAGGGGATCATCGGCGCGCATCAGGGCGGTGATCAGATGCCCGCGAGAGCGGGCACCATCGCGCCGAGCTCGCGGCTCACGCACGTTGGTGACCGTGGCAAAGGCGCCATCGCCACGCAGGCCGAGCCACGTGCCGCCGGCCAGCAGATCGCGTCCTCCCAACATGTCCCGCTCGCCGGCTGTCCACCAGGTGGCAGCCTGGGTCGGGCGTTCGTAGAACTCGTCACGGTTGCCGACGAACACGAGGTCGTAGCGCTGGTGGCAGCGCCAGGCGATCGCCAGTAGGCACATGGATCAGCCGGCCCCGCCGAGGGCGCGTTCGAGCTCACCGACCAGGCGCCCTGGCTGCCCCTGGTCGTACCAGTGTGCGATGAGGCGAAAGGCGATCGAAAGCTCCATCGTTCGCCCAGCGCGAATGGCGGTCATCTGCTGCAGCAGTTGCTGGCGATCGAACCAGCGCGCGTCTTCCAGCTCTTTATCGTTGAGGCGAATTTCTGTGTTAGTTGCCTCAGCGGTGAAGCCGACCATGAGCGAGGACGGGAAGGGCCAGGGTTGGGATGAGTGGTAACGCACGTTGGTGACCTGGATGTTCGTCTCTTCCGCCACTTCGCGGCGCACCGCGTCCTCCAGGCCCTCGCCGGGCTCTACAAAGCCGGCGACCGTCGAGTAGCGACCCGGCGGCCAGCTTGGCTGGCGCCCCAGAAGACAGCGCTCGCCGCGGCTGACAAGGACGATCACCGCGGGGTCTAGGCGTGGGAACTGGCGGGCGCCACAAGGGGGATTCGTGCACTGGCGCATATGGCCACCCTCGGCACTCTCCGTGGGGGCGCCGCAGCGGGGGCAAAAGCGATGGGTTCGATGCCAAAGGACCATGGCGCGAGCGTAGGCGAGCAGGCCCGCATCCTCACGGGCGACCAAGGTGGCGTGGCGACGCAGGGACTCTAGGCGGCCGAGTTCGCACAGGGACTGGGCGAGGTGGCTTGGGCAATCCAGGGCGAAGTAGTGCTCAGAGCGGTGCACGCCGAGGAATATCCGATCCTGATGTTGCAGCTCGAGGGTGGTGATCTCGGCGTAGCGCAGGAGCCGAGCCCTAGGGTTCGGCTCGGTTTCGATGAGCGTGTGATCGTCGCAGACGGGCACGAACAGGGCGTCACGAACAGTGCGCTCGCTGCGCAACCAGCCGTCGTCCTTGCGTCGGTGTACGGCGCGTTGCGGGTGTCCGCCGGCAAACACGTTGGCTGGGAAAGCGTCTGACATCTTCGGGTCTGGTTCGAACACTGCCGGCGTGGAACTGGGTTGCGCCAGTACCGGCCCTGACAGCTGCGGGCGGGTGCTGCCCACCGCTCAAAAAAGGGGGCCAGGGGACGCGTGATATGATAACGCAGTGGCCTCAGACCCGGTGGACCAGCCCAAAATCCGCTTCCGTCGGCCCTGAGCGCCTCCCAATTCCCGACGCCGCCACCCTTCAGCGATGCATCGTGCGCCCACCGCGCGAGCGCCAGCGTGATGGCGCACCACTATTGGACGGCTATGAAAGCACTGTCGATCTCCGGCTTAACCAAGACCTACGCCACGGGCCTACAGGCGCTTCGCGGCCTCGATCTGGATGTGGATGAGGGCGATTTCTTTGCCTTACTCGGCCCGAACGGTGCCGGTAAGACCACTATGATTGGCATCATCACGTCCCTGGTCTCCAAGACAGCGGGTTCAGTCAGCGTCTTCGGCCACGACATCGATCGGGAACTCGAGCTGGCCAAGGCCCAAATCGGGCTGGTCCCCCAAGAGATCAACTTCAACCTGTTCGACCGAGTGCAGAACATCGTGGTCAACCAGGCCGGCTACTACGGCATTCCTCGCCCTCAGGCGGCGGAGCGCGCCGAGTACTTCCTGCGCGAGTTAAAGCTGTGGGATAAGCGCAACGACCGTGCGCGCGACCTATCCGGCGGTATGAAGCGTCGCCTGATGATCGCCCGCGCCCTGGTGCACACGCCGCGCCTGCTGATCCTCGACGAGCCGACGGCGGGGGTCGATATCGAGATTCGCCGATCGATGTGGGACTTTCTGCGCAAAATCAACGCAGAGGGGACCACCATTATTCTCACCACACACTACCTGGAAGAGGCGGAGACGCTCTGCCGCAACATTGCCATCATCGATGACGGGCAGATCATCGAGCGCGATGCGATGAGCAGCCTGCTGCGCAAGCTGCACGTAGAGACCTTCGTCCTCGATCTGGCTGCCCCCCAGGCCGAGGCGGCGCGTGCGGCGCTCGGCGATTTCGAAACCCGCCTCGTGGATGAGTGTTCCATCGAGATCGACGTGTTCCAAGAGCAAGGCAAATGGCTGAACGACATCTTCCAGGCACTTACGGGCGCAGGCATCCGCGTGCCGACCATGCGCAACAAGGCGAATCGCCTAGAGGAGCTGTTCGTGCGCCTCGTAGAGGACCGTGACCGTCAGCAGGCCAAGGAGGCAGCAGGGACAGCGGGGACGGTAGCCGCGGAGGGAAGCCGGTGAGCGTAGCGACCAACACGGTCGGCTTCATGACGATCGTGCGTAAGGAGTACTCGCGCATCATGCGCATCTGGGTGCAGACGATCGTGCCGCCCGTGATCACCGTAAGCATGTACTTCATCATCTTCGGCACGCTGATCGGCGAGCGCATCGGCCCTATGGCCGGCTTCGACTACATGCAGTACATCGCGCCTGGTTTGATCATGATGTCCGTGATCAACAACTCCTTCGGTAACGTGGTCTCATCGTTTTTCGGGGCGAAGTTCGGCAAGCACGTGGAGGAGATGCTGGTCTCGCCCATGCCGAATTGGTTGATCATCTTGGGCCATGTCAGCGGGGGCGTGCTGCGCGGGCTGCTCGTGGGGGCCCTCGTGACCGTAATTGCCCTGCTGTTTACCAACTTGAGCGTGGTCAACTTGCCCGTCACCATTGCCGTGGTACTGCTCACGGCCGTCGTCTTTTCCCTCGGCGGGTTCATCAACGCCATCTTCGCCAAAGACTTCGAAGGCATCTCGATCATTCCGACCTTCGTGCTGGCGCCCCTGACGTACTTAGGCGGAGTGTTCTACTCGGTGGACCTACTGCCTTCACCCTGGCAGGAGATCTCGCGAGTGAATCCTGTGCTCTACATGGTGAATGCTTTTCGCTACGGCATCCTGGGGGAGTCTGACGTGAGCATCACCACCGCTTTTACGATCATCATCGCCTTCGCCTTAGTGCTCTACGCGTTCGCGATACACCTAATGCGCCAGGGCACGGGAATGCGCTCCTAAGGGGAGGGGGCCCGCGTCGCGCGCGGGCCCGGCTAGCACACTACGGTGGTCAAGCGTTCAAGCTACGGCGCATCGGCAGCAAGCGAGGCGTCGCCCCCGTTAGCTTGCGCACGGCATTGGCGAGGGCAGGCCCGATCGGCGGGACGCCGGGCTCACCCACGCCGGTGGGCGCCTCGCGCGAGGCCATCACAGCCACCTCCACCTCGGGCATTTCGTTCAGGCGCAAGGACGGGTAGTCGTGGAAGTTGGACTGCTGCACGGTGCCCCCAGGGCCAAGCTCCAGAGCGTTGTGCAAGATGGCGCCGAGTCCGTAGCCAATGCCCCCTTCCATCTGGGCGGTCACGACGTTTGGATTGACCGCCACGCCGCAGTCCACAGCGCACCAGACCTTGTGCACCTTCGGCATGCCGTCGGCGCCGAGTGAGACGTCGACGATCTGGCTGACGAAGCTGCCGAAGGACTCCACGGAGGCGACACCGAAGGCATGACCTGCTTCGGCCTCACGCCCCCACTGAGCCATCTGCGCGACGCGCTTTAGCGTTCCTGCAAGTCGGGGCGACTTGTCGCTCATCATGGCAAGTCGACCTGCGACTGGGTCCTGGCCGCCCGCCTCTAGTAGCTCGTCTAGGAAGGTCTCCACCGCGTAGCCCGTATGCGTATGACCGACCGAACGCCACCATAAGGTAGTGACTGGGCTTTCGGTGATATACGCCGTGACCCGCATGTTGGATAGGGCGTACGGCAGCTCCCGCGCACCCTCTACCATGGTGGTGTCGACGCCGTTCTGGATCAGGCCCTCGAAGGGCGAGCCGAGGAGGATCGACTGGCTAGCGATGGTTTGATCCCAAGCGACGATATTGCCCTCGTCATCGAGGGCTCCGCGCAGGCGATGAACCGTGAGAGGGCGGTACCAGCCTCCTTGGATATCGTCCTCGCGCGAGTACACAAGTTTGATTGGCGCCTCGCCGCCGTGCGCCTTCCACGCCTCGGTTAGCTCTGCAGCGAAGTGCGAAGTGGGTTGGGCGCGACGGCCGAAGCTGCCTCCGGCAAGCATGGTGTGGATGCGTATCTTCGAGGGCTCCATGCCGGACACGGCGGCGATCGTCCCTTGGTCGACGGTCTGCAGTTGGCTCCCCATCCACACGTCGAGGTTGCCGTCTTCGCCGAGTTCCATTACGCCGTCGAGCGGCTCCATCGGCGCGTGCGCCAAGTAGGGGAAGACGTACTCGGCCTCGAAGGTCTTGGTGCCGGCGCCGAAACCGGCCTCGATATCACCGTGGCTGCCAGCGAGTGTTCCCGGACCTTTGCGCACGGTGGCGAGCCAGTCTTGCTCCAACTGTGCCGATGAACGCTTCTCCGAGCCGGTGTCGTCCCAGGTGATCTTCAGAGCCTTACGGCCCTGTAAGGCGGAGAAGGTGTCTTGGCCGTACACGGCGACGCCGGCACTGATCCGCCGAACGTCTACCACGCCGGGGACGGCGCGGGCAGCGCTATCGTCCACGCCGGCGACCTTGGCGCCGAGCCGCGGCGGATGTGCCACGAGAACCGTAAGCATGCCGGGGCGGTACACATCCAGCGTGAAGGTCGCTACGCCGGTGGTCTTCGCCGGTGTATCGAGCTTGCGCGTGTCCCGTCCAATCAGGGTGAACTGATCTGGCGACTTCAGGGCGGGTTCGGCGGGTATCTCCTCCGTTGCTGCGAGGCGAGCAAACTCGCCAAAGGTGCCCTGCTTGCCGCTAGCCTCGTGCGTGATGATGCCGCTGCTGACGGTGATCTGTGCGGCGGATACGCCCCAGGCCCGCGCGGCGGCGCTGACCAGCATCGCCCGCGCGGCGGCTCCAGCCTGGCGCATGGGCAGATAGGAGGAGGCGATGGCGGTCGAGCCGCCCGTGCCCTGCACGCCGAAGGCGGCGTTGGCGTAGAGCGCTGCGTTGGCCGGGGCGTGTTCGGCGCGGATCTGAGACCAATCCGCGTCAAGCTCTTCGGCCACCATGGTGGCGAGGCCGGTCCAGGGGCCTTGACCGAATTCAATGTGCTTGACGACCACTGTGACCGTACTGTCCTCATTGATACGAACGAAAGCGTTGGGTACGAAGGTGCTCGCCTCAGCGCTCGTGCCCGTGGCGGCCTGCAGTCTCGGGGCCAGGGGCAGGCTGGCGCCCACCACCAGCGTGCTGGCGCCGGTGATGAACTGCCGTCGCGACGGGTCGGTGGGAGGTGCGATCGATGACATGACTCAGCCCTCCAACCTGTCGGCGGCGAGGTGAATGGCCTCGCGGATGCGTACGTAGGTGGCGCATCGGCACACGTTGCCGCTCATGGCGGCATCGATGTCCTGCGCGGTGGGCTTCGGCTGTCGTTTCAACAGCGCCACTGCCGACATCACCTGACCGGACTGGCAGTAGCCGCACTGCGGTGTGTCCAGCGCTTGCCACGCCGCTTGCACGGCGACGGCCTCGTCGCCTTGCAGGCCCTCGATAGTGGTGACGGCCTGATCGGCGACAGTGCCTACGGGCGTGACGCAGGCGCGGCGCGCCTGCCCGTTTACGTGCACGGTGCAGGCGCCGCACTGGGCGATGCCGCAGCCGAATTTCGTGCCGGTCAAGCGCAGGTGATCGCGGATGGCCCACAGGAGGGGCATTTGCGGGTCGACGTCGAGCGTGCGCGGCTCGCCGTTCACGGTGATCTGAATGGCCATGGGGAATTCCTCGAGCTGGACTGCAGCAGAGGATGACGCCCCAGGGCTGGCACTGTCTACCATAAGGCCCGATCGACCCGCGGCGCGGGCTTACCCGAAGAGCGGACTGTTCCCTCTGCAGCGAAAAGACGATCGCGCGAAGCATCCTCGCGGCAACGATTGACAGGGTGTGGCTTGGGCGTGGCTAGCGGAATTGCGCGCGTCAGTTGCCTGATGAGGGTGCGCTCACGGTGGATGCCGCCATGATGGCCTGGCGGACTCGTGCATCCGGCGCGCCATTGTCGAGGCGCACGGAGTCTGCACCGGAGACCTGCACCCCAAGCTCCGCGAACAGGGTCTGCATAGGGGGAAATCCCCGTTGACTCGCGTAGCGCTCGCCGGTGCGCGTGAAGTGCCTGGAGTGGCTCAGATGGTCGAGCTCTCGAAGCAGCTGTTCGCCGGTCCACATTTGCGCTGCTGGCAGGCAGCAATCCCCCAGGGCGGCGAGTACCTCGTCGAGCGATTGGCCTTGCCGGCGCAGGATCACATCTATCTCCAACCAGAACGCGGCGCCGCTCCAGTACACGTGGCGGTGGGCCCGCTCACGGCCCATCTCGCTCGAAAGGTAGGCGAGTGAGGAGAATTTCCTCTGGGCGCGGCCGCGATCGAAGCCTGCCTCGATGCGCTCCCAGGCGCGGCGTTCGTCGAGCAATCCGGCGCGCGCACGCAATACCTCTTGGTAGTAGCTAGCAAGTCCTTCCGATAGCCAGGCGTCGTCGCGGTTGAGGTAGGGCAGCAGCAGATGACTGAACTCGTGAGTCGCCGTCCAGTCTTCGCGGAACTCCCGCAGTGGGCGGGAAGGGTCGACGAAAAACAGCGCCGCGCTGCCGCCGCCGCGCACGATTTGCGCCCACGGGACGGCCTCATTCCCTCGGCCGTAGGGAATGACGAGTACCTGAACATCTGGCACCGGAAAGCGCCCGTAGAGTTCGGTGACTGCGCCGGCGGCCTCCTTCAACCACTGCGTCATCTCCCGTGCTCGAGTACCGGCTAGGGAGGCCAGGTGCAGTCGCGCGCCGGCGACGCGCAGGGTCCGCGTGTCGAAGCGACCGAATGCGGTACGCGCTGGCCAATAGCGTGAGGTCTTACCGACGCGGTAGGTGTGCCTTGGCGCATCGTTCACGCGCTGCCACGGCACAGAGACGTTGAGTCCGGGGGGTAAGGCGAAGCGCAGCTCGATGTCCTCATTCTCTCGTGAAGTGAGCGGGCGCCATAGCCATAGGGTTGAGCGTGTGACGAGATCTGACTCGTAGCGACTGACCAATCGCGAGTCGTTGGCGCCGAGTGCGCGCTGCAGCGAAACTGCATAGTCGAAGCAACGTCCACCGCCATCCCCACTCAGGCTCAGCCGCCCGTTGCCTCGCCGACGCAGATTGTCCGAGAGCGATGATTCGATGAGGAAGCTGCTCGCACGGCTGCTGCCCGTGCCGAGTTCGCGCTCGCGCGTACCTGCGTCGAGGCAGGCGTGCACGGAGATGCGTTGGAGGTCAGCGTCGACCTGAACCTCGTAGCGGTGAAGGCGCTCGTCGGCGCTCGCGCCGAAGCTCAGCGGCGCACAAACCAATAGCGCGAGCCGCCGGAGGACTCTCAAGTCGCCTAGCGAAGGTGGACACATGGGCAGCTGGCGACCTCCCGTAGGATACCTCTCAGACTTCGAGCCCGAGCTGCACCGCGAGTTCCGCCGGCGGTAAGTAGTGTTGGAGCCCCACCACGACCAGTCCGGGGCCACCGTGCACGCCGAGGGCGGTGCCCACCTCCGTCTGGTGGCAGCTCTCATGCGAGGGGTAGGCAGCGCGCAGGCGCTGAGCTAGCTCTTCGCAGTCCGCTAGCGCGTCTCCGTGGCCGACGAAGATACGCAGGCGAGAGTCGCTCGCGTGGCGAGCAGTGAGGAATCGAGTCAATCTTTCGGGAAGTCTCGTGCGGCCAGCGAGCACGCCGACTGCCGTGATACGCCCGTCGCTGCGGTTTCCCAAGATAGGTGTTAGGCGCAGCATATCCGCAACGGCTTTGACACCCGCCGGGACGCGTCCGCCGCGCACGGCGTAGCGCAGGTCGCGCACGTAGGCGTAGGCCTTGGTTCGCTTGCCGATTGCATCGCAAAGGGTCAAGGTGGTCTCGAGGTCGTAGCCGGCCTTCGAACACTCGGCGGCATAGACCGCAACGAGGCCCTGGCCGAGGGTGGCGTTACCCGTGTCCAGAACGTGGAGCTTCTCTGGCGTGGTCGCCCTTTGGGCTGCGCTGGCGGCTGCCTGCCAGGTGCCGCTCGCCTTCGAAGTGACGTTGACCGAGAGCACGGACTCGTAGTGCGAGGCAAGGAAGTCGAACTGCCGCCGTAGATCCGCCGGGCTCGGTTGCGATGTGGACGGGTGTTGGGGATCCGTCTTCATCCGCTCGAACAACTCCTCCGGGGTCAGCGTGACCTTATCCAGGAAGTTGGTCTCGCCGAAGTGAACGCGCAGCGATACCAGGTGGATGTTGTGCTCTTCGATCAGGTCCTCAGGCACATCGCCGGCGCTGTCCATCAGCACCGCTACCTTTTGGGCGGATTTGCGATGGACGAGACCGGCTTGCGTATGCATGTCGTCGGCCTTTTGGCCGCTCACCAGCCCTTGGTGCGCCGCGAGCTCGAACACCTGATCCGGATGGTCCGTGTGGATGTGCAGCCTCACCTTGCGGCGGCTGCCTGCGATCACCACGCTGTCGCCTATCGCAGCCGTTTGCTCGCGCAATTTGCGGCGATCGATGTCATCGCCGGTGATCAGGCATTCGGTGCAGTAGCGAAACTCAGATTCCTCATAGCTTTCCAGTTCGGCTGCGAAGGCATCTGCCTCGGCGAGATCAGCCACGTGCGTCTGTTCGCGCAGGGATCCACTACGCAGGTAGTCGTCAACTCCTTCGAGCAAGTCGACAAAGCCCTTTGCACCTGCATCCACCACGCCGGATTTGCGCAGCACTTCGAGTTGCTTCGGGGTGTTGGCAAGGGCGCGGCGTGCGGCGGCGAGGCCGTGCTGGAGGACGACTCGCATATCCGTGGCGCCGGTCTTGGGTTGGCGCTGCTGCGAGAGGGCTTTCGCGTACTCGGTGAGCACGGAGAGGATGGTGCCTTCACGCGGTTGAGATAAGGCTTCTCGCGCGTAGCGCGCTCCGCGCTTCACGGCGGCCGCGAACTGCGTCGCGTCGAGGCGCGGGAGATCGGCCGTGTGGTCGGAGAGCCCTTGGAAGAACTGGGCGAGGATGGCTCCGGAGTTGCCTCGCGCGCCGTCGAGGGCAGCGTCCGCGACACCTGCCAGGAGGCGTCCGGCGTGCTGCTCCGACTCGTCAAGGCGCACTAGCACTGTGCCTAAGGTGGAGGCGATGTTAGTGCCCGTATCGCCATCGGCCACCGGGAACACGTTGATCTTGTTCAATGCGTCCTTGTCTGCCATCACTCGAGCAATCCCCGCGCGCAGGCCGCGCGCCAGGCGCTGACCATCGAGGTAGTTGATTGCGGGCGCGCGCAGACGATTGTCGATGAGTTGGGCTTCGCTCACGTGTTTCTCGTACTGTCCTTCGTCGTCGAACATGAAGTCCTACCGTGACTTGAGCAGGTAGCGCTGGCCGCGATAACGGATGACAGCGCCTGCGTTGCTGATGTCGTCGACGATCGCGCCCTCAGAGGTCTGGTCGCCGATCGCGTAACGTCGCATGTTGATATAGACGTAGCTGTTCGCTGGGTCCGGGCTGGTGCTCAGCATGTTGAGCGTGAACTGCGTCGGCGCCGAGGCGAGGTTGGCAACGCTGGGCGACACTCGAGTGGGTTCCGGCGGGGGCGCCGCAGGCGCTACTTGCGCAGTAACCGGCGACGGCGCCGCCGGCGTGGCGACGGTGATGCTCCCCCCGCCTGCCGTGATGCCTTCCTCGGCGAGCAAGTCGCGCACGACCACCGTGCCCGGCGTCACACTGCCGGGCGTTGGCGAGCTCGGGGTGGCGGCGTCGGGGGAGCGGGCTTCGACCACCTGCACGCTGCCCGCGCTCACCGTCGGCACAGTCGATGTGCTGGGGTTCGCTACCACGAGATCATCGGCCCTTGCCAGGGCCGTGAGGCTCGACATCTCACGTGGCGTGTCGCGCGATGCCCTCGGTGTGCTCGTTCGCCTTTGCCTATCGGGCTGAGCGACGACCTCCTCAGCCGTCTGCGGGGCGGGGGTGGTTTGGGCGAAAGTAGGGGCGTTCGGGTCGCCACCCTCACCCGTTCGCATGGCTGTCCAGGTGACGGCCACAGCAGCGATGATCACCGCGCCGGCCGCGGCTCCGATCAGCGCCCCCTGGGGCAGCGGTACGGCGTCACTGCGCGTGCGGCGGCCACTCGGTAGAGAGTAGACCGGCTGGCTCTGCGTGTGTCGCTGCGTCTCGGCGCGGCGCAAGGCATCGAGAATGAGTGACATGCCGGTACTTACTCCTGCTCACCAGGGGACGATCGGCGGCCGCTCGCAAAGCGGGCACTGTCGCCACTGCTCGTGCCATCCGTGGCACGGCTGTCTGATAGGGTAGGGACACCGTCAGGCTCGAGGGCGGCGTTAAGCACGATCAAGGTGTGTAAGCCGGCCAAGCCATCCACGGTTAGTCGCGCCTCCCGCTGAAAGTCACGCACCTGCGCGGTCAGCGCAGAGTCGTACAGATCTGGCGTGGTCGAGCCGCTCGTGAGTAGGGACTCTCCTGACAGGCTGGTGAGTGATTCTCGAAGCCAAGCGACGCCAGGCCCTCGCGAGCCGGGGCGCAGCAGGCCGTCCGCATCCGGATGGGGGCGCCACAGGAGCAGATACTCACCCATCCACCGCGGCGTTACGTCGTTGAGCGCGAGCGTGTACGACTCATCGCCGATCAGCAGGTCGATCTCTCCGGCCTCCAAGCGTGTGGCCACGACGTGATGACGCTCCCCGCCGAGGTCGACCAGAGAGAGGATCGCCGGTCGGTTCATCGCTTCCAGCAAGGCCCAAGAGCCGAGCTGGACTTCGCAGCGCAGGCGTTCTCGGCGAGCCCAGTCGCAGGGCTCCTGATCCAGAGCGACGCCAGGTAGACCCCAACGCGCGAACAGAGCGTCGAAGGCGCGTGCCGTGGTTGTCTCGCTCGCGTAGGTCACCAGCAGCTCGTCCAGGGAGGGCGCAGGTGGGGCTTGCTCTGCTGCCGCAACAGGGTCGCTCGTGTCGATGGCGGTCGCCGAGCGCGTCGAGTCGGTCTGCGCAGATGCGAAGGCGTCAGCGGTCGGCGGAGGAGAGGGCTCGAGCGCCACCCTAGCCTCGCGAGTCTCAGCGACGGCGTTGGGCGGTAGCGGCGCACCGTTGTTCGCCAGCCACCAGCCGCCGAGGCCAGTGGCCACGGCAGCCATACCCGCGGCGGCGGCCAGCGGCACCCAACCAGGCCCTTGCCCGTCGCGGGGGTTGATGCGCGGTCCCTGCACCTCTTCGCTCGCACGACGTACGAGGCGCGGGCTCACCTGGCGTTCCATCTTTGAGTAAGCACCGAGCAGGGCGCGATCGCACACCACGTTGACCAGGCGCGGGACGCCGCCGGAGACCCGGTGCACTTCTCGCAAGGCGGCGGGCGCAAAGATGTCGGTGGTCGCGCCGGCCACATCCAGGCGGTGGCGCACGTAGTCGGCAGTCTCCTGGGCCGACAAGGGCCCTAAGTGGTAGCGGCCCGTGATCCGCTGCGCGAGCTGGCGCAGATCTGTGCGGGCCAAGGTCTCGCGCAGCTCCGGTTGGCCGATCAGGATGATCTGCAGGAGTTTGGCCGTTTCCGTCTCCAGGTTAGTCAGCAGGCGGATCTGCTCCAGTACGGAGCGATCGAGGTTCTGCGCCTCGTCGATGACGAGCACCGCGCGCTTGCCTTTTGCATGGCACAGGAGCAAGTGAGCGTTGAGGGCGTCGAGCAGCGACTTGTGGTCCTGCTCGGCGGGGGTGATGCCGAACTCGTGGCAGATCGTGCGCAGGAACCCGATAAGATCGACCTGCGGATTGAGAATGGCGGCGACCTCAACCTGCTCGGGAAGCTTGGCCAGCTGAACCCGCATAACTGTGGTCTTGCCGGTGCCTACCTCGCCCGTGAGCTGAATGAAGCCTCCGCTCTCGAGTACCCCATATTGGAGATGCGCGAGCGCCTCCGCATGCCGCTCACTGAGATACAGGAAGCGAGGGTCGGGCGTGATCGAAAACGGTTTTTCACGAAGGCCGAAATAGCTCGTGTACATGGACGAAAGCGGCGGGCCGCGATGCTTCAAACGGCCGGCCAGTGTACCGCGAAACCAGCTAATTCAGGGAGTTCGCTGCGAGTCGATCAAACAAGGCCGCGAGCTGCAGGGGAGGCTGGCGTGGCCTTCGGCGGCTCGATCCCCGCCACCTCTGCGTAGATCGAGAGCCCTCGTCGGGTGGCCCCATCCTGCTCGGCGCCGTTGCTTGCGCTGCTTTGGTTGAGCTCCGCGCGGGCTTGAGCGGCCATTTGCGTCGCCGCGGCGGCCACCGCCCGGTCCTGTGCTGACGGCTCGGCTGGGGCCAGGGCAGCGCGTCGAATGCGCTGGGCTTTCTCCAGCGTAGCGCGGGGATCTCCTGCGACTGGGCTGGTATCGATCAGTACTTGACCGCCAACGGCGTACTGTCGCCCATCCGGCCCTCGCACGTATGTGTAGGTGGGCGCGCCCCGCGCCAAGCTGCCCGCCGCCGCCGCGTGGGCGGCCTCATGCGCGCGAACCTCGCGGTCCCTTGCCCGCAATTCGCGCACCTCGCGTTGCTCCGCCTCGGTCAGGGTTGGCTGAACTTCGCGAGCCTCGCCGGCGACCTGCTCGCGCGCATCCGAGAGCGATTTCCCCGGTCGTTCACCGCCTTCTCGTCGCGCATTCCCACCCTGGCTGCCGACGCCTGCCTGACCTGCATCGCCTGCGCTACCGCTCTCGCTTGCCGCGGCCACAGGGGCCACCTGCGGCGGTTCCGGTGAGCTGGGCGGCGGGCTCGGAAACAGCTCCGCGGGGGGGTTGATCGGGAACGACATGCAGGCCTCGTGGCTCTTCCACTCCTGCCTTCGCTAACGGCGCTGGCGAGATGATGTTGAGGCTCGATGGAGTTACGGGGCGAGACTTGTGGGCCGGCTCACGCCCAGCGTCAGATGAGTTCGTCAGGCGCCGAACAGATCCAGTTGATCGCGCTGCTGCAGTTCGCCGACGCCGACGCCGAGTAAGCGCACGCTGAACTGGGGCTCACTGGCGATCCACTCGTCGAGCAGTTCCTGGGCCACGGCGAGCAGGCTCGATCCATCGTCGGTCGGTGGCGCTATGCGCCGTTGGCGGGTGAGGGTGGTGAAATCGCGGCGGCGGATCTTGACGCGCACCAGCGCGCCGCGCAGGCCCTTGGCGTTGAGCCGTTCGACGACGCGGGCCGTGAGCACGGTCAGCTCCTCGTGCAGTCCCGCTGGTGCGGTGATGTTCCGCTCGAAGGTGTCTTCGGCGCTGACACTGCGGTCTTCACGATCGCTGACTACCTGTCGATGGTCGATGCCGACAGCGCGATCGCGAACCACGCGAGCATGATTACCCAATACAGGTCTAAGGCGTGCTTCGCTGGCGGCGTGCAGCTGCGCCAGCGTATCGATGCCAATCTCCTTGAGGCGATCCGCCGTTCGTGGACCGATCCCTGCTAGGCGTCTCACGGGCAGCTCGGCCAGTACCTGGCTCGCCTCTTCCGGGCGAATGTGAACGAAACCATCAGGCTTATCGAGATCAGAGGCGATCTTGGCGAGAAGCATATTGTGGGCCATGCCCACGGAGGCGGTGAGTGCTGTGCGCGCTTTGATCTGGTCCTTGATGAGCTTACCGATGGTCTCGATGTTGCTGGTGGTCACGGCCTCGGTAACGTCTAGGTAGGCCTCGTCCAGGGAGAGTCCTTGTACCTGCGAGGCGTGCTCGTGGAAGATAGCAAACACCTGCGAGGAGACTTCTCTGTAGCGCGCCATGCGAACCGGGACACGTACGAGCTCGGCGCATCGTTCGAGCGCCTGACGGATGGGCATCGCCGAACGTACCCCAAAGCGGCGTGCCTCGTAGCTGGCCGCAGCCACGACGCCTCGATTGGTCGTGCCGCCGACGACCAGTGGCTTGCCGCGTAGTTCGGGCCGATCCCGCTGCTCGACGGAGGCGTAGAACGCGTCCATGTCGACGTGCAGGATCGCCCGCTCGGGCGTTTGAGCGACGCCCATATCGACTCGCTGACCGCGCCGCGACCCTACTCCTGGGGGCGGAAGTGCAGGGCGAAGGTCACGGGCACTGCCGGGCTGATGCTCGGCAACCCAGCCACGGCGCGCAGGCGCTCCACCCCTTCGGCCAGGGTGAATTGCCCAGCGTTGACGATCACCGGCAGCCGGCTGGTGACGATGAGTCCACCGTCGGCGGCACCGACCACGTCCACTACGAGGCGGATCTTGCCCTCCTCACCGTGCAGGGCGAGGGAACCGGGCACCTCGATGCTGTTGCGCTCGCCTGGGGCGAGGTCGTGCCAGAGCGCAGGATCGATGTCGGCACGGATAATGGCCTCGGGGAAGCGGCCGATCTCGAACAACATGTCGCGCATGCGTCCGTTTCGTACCTCGATGGCGGTATCCACGCTGGCAAGGTCGATCACCAGGCGAACGCCACCCTCCTCGCCCAGGCGACCGGTCACATTGGCGAAGCGGTGAACTTCGGCAACAGTGCCGGCTTTGGTCGAAATGAAGTTTACCGATGCATCGGCCGGCGCTAGGCGGTATCCGGCGGCAGAGGCGCCAGCGCCTGACAGAAGCGCGAGCGCAGCAGCGCACAGGGCGCAAGTTGATCGAAACATCTGAGGGAACTCCTTCCCGAAGGAACTAAAGGACAAGCGTGCTCTTGCCCAACACCTTAGCGGTTTTGACGGTGTCGGATTCAGCGCGTGAACGACTCCACCGCCAAGACCAGGCCGATGATCAGGGCCGTGCCCAGGCCCACGGTGTAGGCGAAGCTGAGCAGCGAGAACTTTACGGCCGTGAGTATGCGCCCCTGGCCATAGACGGTGCGCATGGCACGGTACAGGTACCACGGCGTGTATACCGAGGTGTAGGTGATGAGCAGCGCCTTGATCCAACCCCACAGGGGCAGGCCGGCGAGGAGCACCGTGAGACCCACCAGCAGAAACACGAACGAGTGGTAATGGGCGAGCAGGATCAGATGCTCCACGTACCGGCGGCCGCTGAACAGGTAGAGCACGCTGAGCGACAGGGCCATCAGCGGCAGGATGGCGAGCAACATCGCCGGTAGGGCGTCGAGAAACTCGCCCGCGAAGCGCTGTGGCCCTCCCTCTCGGGTAAGGAGTTGGCAGGCACGTTCAGCGCGCTGGCGCAGCAGCGCGCGCAGCCACGGTGCGCTGATGCCCTCCATCTCGATGTCCAGGTCAGCGCACTCATCCTCCGCCGGCCCCACTGGGTCGCTGGGCGTCTCAACAGCGCTGGCGGCTGGCGCAGCGGGCGTGACCTGCGGCGCCTCGTTGCGTGCGGTCTCTTCGATCTGCGCGTCGCCGAGGTCCGCGCTGCTTTCGACGGCGCTCGAAGACACGGATTCGCCATCGGTCCCTACCGCCATCGAGGTGGTGATCTGAAAGTTCTCCCCCAGCCCTTCGACGAGAAGTGGGACAGTGAAGATAGCGAGAAAAAGCAGGCTCGTGAGCAGGTAAAGGCGTACGGGCGGAGTGTAGGCATGGCGCCGCCCCGACAGGTAGTCAGCCGTCATCGCGCCGGGACGGAACATCAGGTAGGCAAGGGTGCGCCAAGCGCGTGAATCCAGAGAGAACACATCGCGCAGGTATTCGCGCGTAAGGTCTCCGATAGACATGATCGGGCTCTTGCGCGGCTGGCCGCAGGCGTAGCAGTAATCGCCCGTCAGCTCTGCACCGCAGTTGCCGCACCGTGTGCTCATGCCGTCGGTCAGGTCCCCGCCACACTGCGGCTGCCGCGAGGGCCCTTCACCGGTCGCTTGCGCCGGGTGCCGAGTTCGTAGCTGTCGAAGTCGTCGACGGCCAGTAACTCGCTCACGCGCTCGGCGTGTTCGGTGAGCGTCCTGACCTCACTCGCCTCCAGCACACCGGCGCGCCCGGCCGCAGTGACCTGGTCGGTCCACTTCGATCCCTCACCCTTTGCCACACGGCCTTCACGGATGGCCGTGCGAAGTCGCTCCTGCAAGTGGGTCAGTGCGTCGAGCTCCTCCAGCAAACCGTCGAGCAGGCCGATAGGATTGTGTGCCTCGCGAGCTAGATAGGTGCCCTCGACGATGCGTAAGCGCGTGCTTGAGTAGGTGGTCATGAGCTCGGCGACTCGGTGGGTCAAGGCATCCGAGGGCGGCCGCAGGTCCCGACCACCTGGCAGCAGGACCAGCTGCGCCAGGGCCCGGATTGCGCGTCCGGGCAGATTGCTGACCAGCGCCGCGAGGGCCCCTTGGGCGCGTGAAAGCTGTGTCTCGCAGCACCAGCGCACAACGGGCAGATCCTCCTCCGGGGAGCCCTCGTCCTCGAAGCGTTTCAGTGCCGCGCTCGTCAGGTAGAGCGCGGAGAGAACATCCCCCAAGCGTGCGCTGACCGCCTCGTGGCGCTTCAGGCGTCCTTGGTAGGTGCTGAGTGCCACTTCCGTGGCGAAGGCCAGTGCGGCGCTCATACGCGTCGTGTGTTGGTAGTAGCGCCGCACGCCACCCTCGCCCGGTGTCGGCACCCACCTCGCCCGCGTGGCGCCGTCGACAAAGGCCCGTGCCGCCGTAGTCAGCGTATGGCCTAGGTGTCCCAAGAGGGCCTGGTCGAAGCGAACGGCATCGCCTTCGCTTTGCTCCTCGGGGTTGCCTGCGGCGGCGCGCATCTCCTTTGCCAACCACGGGTGGCAGCGCAAAGCGCCCTGGCCGAAGATGATCATTGAGCGGGTCAGGATATTGGCGCCCTCCACCGTGATCATCACGGGTACGCTCTGATATCCTCGCCCAAGGTAGTTCTTAGGTCCGAGCATGATGGCTTTGCCGCCGTGGATATCCATCGCATCGTTGGCCACCTGCCGGCCAAGCTCGGTGATGTGATACTTCATGATGGCCGAGGCGACGGCGGGTGCTTCCCCAAGATCGATGGCGGCCAGGGTCATGCGGTTCGCCGCCTCCATTAGGTAGGCGTTGCCGGCGATGCGAGCAAGAGGTGCTTTGATGCCCTCGAATTCGGCGATGGGCCGACCGAACTGGCGTCGCAGCGCTGCGTAGGCACTGCTGGCGGCCAGCGCGGCGCGAGCCCCGCCGGTCGCGTTGGCGGGCAGTGAGATGGACCTGCCAGCCGTGAGGCACTCCACCAGCATGCGCCAGCCATCGCCAGCACGTTCGGCGCCGCCGACGATGTAGTCGACTGGGATGAACACCCGCTCCCCTAACACCGGACCATTTTGGAAGGGGTTGTTCAGGGGGAAGTGCCGGCGCCCCGTGCGCACTCCGGGCGTGCTAACTGGGATCAGCGCCACCGTGATGCCCAGCTCGACTGCGCCGCCTAGCAAATTCTCTGGGTCACGCAGCTTGAACGCCAGGGCGATCACCGTGGCGATAGGGGCGAGGGTAATGTAGCGCTTGGCGAAGTCGAGGCGAATGCCAAGCACCTCCTCGCCTTCGTGAAAGTCGTAGCAGAGCACACCGATGTCGGTGATGGCGGTGGCATCAGATCCGGCCTCCGCGCTGGTCAGGGCGAAGCAAGGCACCTCCTGACCGCTCGCGAGGCGAGGCAGGTAATGCTCTCTTTGCGCGTCCGTGCCGTACTCGAGCAGCAGCTCAGCGGGTCCGAGGGAGTTGGGCACGGCCACAGTCGAGGCCGCGGTGATCGATCGGGCGGCGATCTTGGCCAGCACGCAAGAGTGGCCCCAGGCGGAGAACTCCAAGCCGCCGTAACGCTTGGGGATGATCAGCCCAAAGAAGCCGTTGTTCTTCAAATACTCCCAGACCGTCGGCGGTAGATCGCCCTCCACGTGGGTGATCTCCCAATCGTCGAGCATGGCGCAGAGCTCGCTGACAGGGCCATCCAGAAAGGCCCGTTCGTCCTCATCCAGGCGCACACGGGGGCACCCGAGTAGGCGATCCCAGTTCGGTTGGCCGGCGAACAGCTCGCCCTCCCACCACACGGTGCCCGCCTCTAGTGCCTGTCGCTCCGTGGCCGATACGGCAGGCATCGCGCTGCGATAGCGACGCAGGGCGGGTTTGCTGAGCAGTGCGCGGCGCAAGGCATTGACGTTGAGAACGCCGAGGGTGAGCAGCGCGAGGAGGGTGAGCACGCGCCAGGGCAGCCACACGCCGGGCAGCAGCAAAACGGGGCTGAGCAGAATCACCCCCACCAGAGTGCTCTGGCCTAGGGATGCCTGGCGGTAGGCTAGGCCCACGCTGACACCGGCGACCAAAAGCAGCCAGAGGACGGTCACGTGCGGATCACCTTGGTGCTGGTTGGCGTCGCGAGCTCCGGCAGGGGCCGCGCCGCCCGATCGGCCTAGGCGAGCAGATCTGCGATTGCGGCCCGCTCCTCACGCAGCTCCGCTTCCGTGGCCGCCATCCGCTCACGGCTGAACGCATTGATGTCCAGGCCCTGGACGATCTCGTAGCGCCCGCCCGTGCACGCGACTGGGTAGGAGTAGATCACGCCTGGCTCGATGCCATAGCTGCCATCGGCGGGGATCGCCATGCTGGTCCAGTCGCCCTCGGCCGTTCCCTTCACCCAGTCGCGCACGTGGTCGATGGCGGCGGAGGCAGCCGATGCGGCGGAGGACGCGCCGCGAGCCGCGATGATGGCGGCGCCGCGCTTTTGCACGGTGGGGATGAAGTCGTCGGTAAGCCAGGCTTGTTCGACCAGATCGGTGGCGGCCTTGCCGTCTATCTTGGCGTGGTGCACGTCCGGGTACTGGGTCGCCGAGTGGTTGCCCCAGATCGTCAGGCCCTGGATCTGGCTAACGTGGGTGCCGGTCTTGGCGGCCAGCTGAGCCTGGGCGCGATTGTGGTCCAAGCGCATCATGGCGGTGAAGTTGGCGGGATCGAGGTCCGGCGCATTGGCGGAGGCGATCAGGGCGTTGGTGTTGGCTGGGTTGCCGACCACCAGCACGCGCACGTCGCGGTTGGCGACGTCGTTTAGCGCCTTGCCTTGGGTGGAGAAGATCTTGGCGTTCTCCATCAGAAGATCCCCGCGCTCCATGCCGGGCCCGCGCGGCTTGGCGCCGACAAGCATGGCGTAGTCCGTCTTGTCGAAGGCTGTCTCCACCTGGTCCGTGGTCACCACGCCGGCGAGCGTGGGGAAGGCGCAGTCATCGAGCTCCATCGCCACCCCTTCTAGGGCGCCGAGCGCCGGCGGGATTTCCAGCAGCTGCAGGATCACCGGTTGATCGGGACCCAGCATCTGGCCGGAAGCGATTCGGAAGCAGAGCTGATAGCCGATCTGGCCGGCAGCTCCGGTGATGGAGACGCGCACGGGCGAAGTCATGGAGAAGAGCTCCCTAGGCGGCAACCGCCTTCGTTTTAGGTGGCGAAGAGGGCCCGAGCGTGCGTGCCGGCCCGTAATCTGCAGAGCTCGCATGGTACCACTGCCGCTGGCGCCTAGCTGGCCTTGGCGGGCACCTCGATGCTAGCGTATGCGCTCATATTTTCGCCTTTTCCGCTGTTCACTGCACGTGCTTCTTCGCTTCCTTTCTCGTCGTGATCCCGGTCCGCATCAGCGTGGCGCTCGCCTGCTCGGGAGCCTGCTGCTGTGCGTTGGCGTCCTGGCCTCGGGGCCACTCCTCGCGGACGATGACGACGACGAGCCGGGCGAAGGCGAGGGGGCGGTGCGCGTGCTTGAGGGTGGAACGGTGGCGGTGGTGCTCGACGACGAGCTGCGCGACGCCATCGGCGTGCGCACGCAAGCCCTGGTGGCGAGCGAGCGGCGGGAGAGCTACGGTGCCTGGGTGCAGGTGGTGAACACGGTGCCCCTGATCGAGGCCCGCAGCCAGTACGCCCTGTCCGTGGCCACCGAGTCGGTCACCGACGTGGACATGCAGACCGCCCGCGCGGAGTACCGGCGCCTGGTGGAGCTCGGCGAGCGGGGGCGCATCGTGTCCCCCCAGGACTTGCGCCGCGCCGAAGGCGAGTTTCAGCGCCAGCAGGCCCTCGTGCGCACCGAACAGATTCGTCAACTCACGATTCGCGACGAGCTGGCCCAGGCCTGGAGCCCGCAGCTGGCCGACGCCGTGTTGGCGGACGAGGACTCGCTGATCCGGGCCGTGGTGGAGCGTGAGAGGGTGCTGTTGCGCCTCACCTTGCCCCCAGGTCGCACCCTGATCGCCGACGAGGGCACGGGCGAGGCTGCCCGCGTGGACGTGCGCCTGCCCGACGGCGCCGGGCGGGCGCCCCGCCGCCTGGCCGCGCAAGTACTCGCGCCCGCCACCGAGACCGACGCCCGCCTGCAGGGGGAGACCTGGTGGCTTTCGGTGCCGAGCCAGCGCTTGCGCACGGGTATGCGGTTGTCGGCGCAGGTGGAGGCCGCCGACGGCACGGCCGAGCGCGGCGCCCTGGTGCCGAGCCAGGCGGTGGTGTGGCACGACGGTCGTCCCTGGGTGTACGTGGCGGTCGAGGGTGAGGATGACGACGAGGAGGCCGACCACGGCGTGGCCTACGCGCGCCAAGACCTCTCGCAGGCCGCGGAGCAGTTCGATGGCTGGTTCGCGATGACCGGCGTCGCGCCGGGGCAGGAGGTGGTGGTGAGTGGCGCCACGACGTTGCTGTCGGAAGAGTATCGCTGGCAAATCCCCACCGAAGACGATGATGACGACGACTGACCGTCATCGCCCTGAGTCACCCGCCCAATGCTGACCCAACTCGTCCGCTTCTCTTCTCGCCAGGGAGGGGTGGTGGTCATGCTTGCCGGGCTCGCGATGGCCTACGCGGGCTACCTGATCTCCACTGCCGGCCTCGATGTGTTCCCGGAGTTCGCGCCGCGCCAGGTGGTGGTGCAGACCGAAGCCCCTGGGCTCACGGCGGAGCAGGTGGAGCGCCTGGTCACGCAGCCGATCGAGTCTGCCTCGAGCGGCCTCACGGATCTCGAGGAGCTGCGCTCCGAGTCGATCCAGGGGCTGTCCGTCATCACCCTGGTGTTCGCGCCCCACACGGACGTCTACCGCAACCGTCAGCTGGTGGGCGAGCGCCTGGTGGCATCGGCGGATCGCCTGCCCGACGGAGTGCAGGCGCCGGTGATCGTGCCCCTGGCCTCGTCATCGGCCACGGTGATGACCATCGGCCTCACCTCGCAGACGCGCTCGCCCATGGCCCTGCGCTCGCTGGCGGATTGGACGGTGGTGCCCGCGCTGCTCAGCACGCCGGGCGTCGCCGACGTCAATGTCTTCGGCGGCGAGGAGCGCCAGCTCCAGGTACAGGTGGACCCGCGCGCGTTGGAGCGATTCGAAGTGTCCCTGGCCGAGGTGCAAGCCGCGGTGGAGCGCGCCGTGGGCGTGCCGGCGGCCGGCTACCTCGATAACGGACAACAGGAGTTCGCCCTGCGCTTGACGGGGATGCCGGACACGGCGGACCGCCTGCGCGACCTCGTGCTTACCCGCGCCGAGGGCGGCACCTTGGCCCTGTCGCAGGTGGCGCGGGTGATGGAGGCGCCCGCGCCTCGCATCAGTGCCGCCGCGATTCTGGGCGAGCCGGCGGTGATCATGATGGTCATCGGGCAGTACGGCGCCAGCACGCTGGAGGTGACCCGGGCCTTGGAACAGCGCCTGGGGGAGCTCGACCCCGTGTTGGCGCAGGACGACGTGGTCCTGCACGGCGACATCTTCCGCCCGGCGGACTACATCGAACGGTCCCTAGAGAGCATTCTCGATCACCTCGCCGTGGGCGCCGTGCTGGTGCTGGTGGTGCTGGGCGCCTTCCTGTTCGACGGGCGCGCGGCCTTGATCTCGGCGGTCGCCATCCCCCTGTCGCTCATCGCCGCGGCCGCTGTGCTGACGGGGGTGGGGGCGAGCATCAACATCATGGTGTTGGGTGGCCTTGCGATCGCCTTAGGTGAAGTGGTCGATGATGCGATCATCGATACGGAGAATATCTTCCGTCGCTTGCGTGAAAACGCTTCCCTGGCGGCTCCCCGGTCGGCGGCCGATGTGATCTTCCGGGCCTCGATGGAAGTGCGCGGATCTGTCGTCTACGCCACCTTTATCGTGGTGCTGGTGTTCGTTCCCCTGCTCACCTTGGGCGGGGTGGCGGGGCGCCTGTTCAATCCCTTAGGTCAAGCGTACATCCTCGCGGTGTTGGTGTCCTTGCTGGTCGCGCTCACGGTCACGCCCGGGCTATGCTCCGTGCTCCTCGCCAACGCGCGCCATCTACCCACCCAGGCGCCGCCCCTGGTGCGTTGGATGCAGCCCTACTACGCAGCGGTGCTGCGCGCGGTGTGTCGCGTGCCGGCGCTGGCCGCGTTGTTCACGGCGGTACTGCTCGCCTGGGCCCTGCTCACCCTGCCGCGCCTCGGCGCCACGTTCCTGCCCCCTTTGCGCGAGGGGCACTACATCGTGCACACGGCCAGCATGCCGGGCACCTCCCTCGACGAATCCCTTCGCATCGGCACGGCCCTGGTCAGTCGCTTCGCCCAGCTGCCCGGGGTCATCAAGGCCTCCCAGTGGGCGGGACGCGCGGAACGCGGCGCAGACACCTATGGATCCCACTACAGCGAGTACGACATCACGCTCGAAAGCGACCTGAGCGGGGCGGAGCAGCAAGAGCTTTTCGATGCGGTACGCGAGGTGCTCAATGATTTTCCGGGCATCGTCTACGAGGCCAATACCTTCCTGATCGAGCGTATCGATGAGACCGTCTCCGGCTATACAGCGCCGGTGGTGGTGAACGTCTACGGCACGGACCTCGACGAGCTCGATCGCACGGCCTTCGCCGTTGCCGCGCAGATGCGCGAAGTGCAGGGCGGGGCGGAGGTGCAGGTACGGGCACCGCCAGGTCGACCGGAGTTTCAGGTCCGCCTGCGGCCGCAGGCCCTGAGCGATCTCGGGCTTCGCCCGCAAGACGTGTTGGACGTGGTGCAGGTGGCCTTCGGCGGCGCACTCGTCGGCCGCCTGTTCGAGGGCAACCAGGCCTTCGACCTTGCCGTGGTGTTGCTGCCGGAGGCGCGGCAACGGCGCAGTGACCTCCTCGCCCTGCCCCTCACCACCCTCGATGGCCGCCAGATACGCCTCGCAGAGGTGGCCGAGGTCACCCAGGTGACCGGGCGATACAACATTCTTCACCGTGCCACGCGGCGCGTGCAGTCGATCACGGCTCAGGTGGTCGATCGCGACCAACAGGGTTACGTGGACGAGTTGCGCGAACGCATCTTGGAGGAGGTATCCTTGAGCCCCGGAACCACCATCGAATTCACCGGCGCGGCGGTCGCTCAGTCGCAGGCCCGGCGGGAACTGCTGGTGTACGGGCTGTTGGCGGGCGCTGGCGTGCTGGTGCTGGTATTGCTGGCGTTGCGCAGCGTGCAGGCGACGGCGCTCGTCCTTGCCAACGTGCCCTTCTCCCTGGTCGGCGGCGTGGCCGCGGTGCTGCTCGATGGGAGCGTGCTCACCGTCGGATCGATGGTGGGTTTTGTGACGCTCTTCGGCATTACCGTGCGCAATTCGATCATGCTCCTCTCTCACTACCGCCACCTCGTCACCGAAGAGGGTGCCGAGTGGTGCCTGGAGACGGCGGTGCGTGGCGCGCAGGAACGATTGCCGTCGATCCTGGTCACTGCTCTGGTGACGGGTCTCGCGATGCTGCCCATCGCCATTGGCAGTGATAACCCCGGGCGCGAGATAATGGGGCCCATGGCGGTGGTGATCATCGGTGGCTTGGTGTCGTCCACCCTGCTGAACCTGATCGTGCTGCCCGCCCTGGCCTTCCGCTACGGCGGCCTGGCACGCTGGACAGACGCTCGGGCCTGAGGCGCTGAGACCTAAGCGCCGGGCGGATGCGTTCTTTACCGCGATCCGACGAGGAGGATCTATGGCGAGCACGGCGTTTCCCCGCCTGATCACCGCGCTCTTCGCGTGGATCGCCGCCATTGGCTTCACCAGCACGGCCGCATGGGCGCAAGAGCCCGCGCTCGAAGCCACACCGAGCGACGAGCTGCCCGTCGTGCGCGTGGGGCTGCTGCGCTTCGGCACGGTGAACTGGGAGCTCGACACCCTGCGCCACCACGGCTTCGGCGAAGCGCGGGGCGTACGCGTCGACACCGTACCCCTCGCCTCCAAGAGCGCCCTGACCCTCGCCCTGCAGGCGGGTGAGATCGACCTGATGGTCGGGGATTGGCTGTGGGTGGTGGGCGAGCGCCAGCGCGGCGGTGAGTACTCCTTCGTCCCCTACTCCACGGCGGTCGGTAGCCTCATCGTGCGCGAGGGTGCCGGCATCGAGCGCCTGCGCGATTTGCGCGGGCAGCGCGTGGGTATCTCTGGCGGTCCCAACGACAAGAACTGGATTCTCCTGCGCGCCTACGCGCGGCGCTCCCTACGCGAGGACCTGCGCGGTGTCACTGATCAGTTATTCGCGCCGCCGCCACTGCTCAACGACCTGCTCGAGCGCGGTCAAATAGACCTGGCGATCACCAACTGGAACTATGCGGTGCGCTTGCAGTCCCGCGGATTCCGCGCGTTGGTGCGTGTCCGGGATGTGTTGCCGGAGCTCGGTATCGCCGAGCCGATCCCCCTCCTTGGGTGGGTGTTCCGCGAGGAGTGGGCGAGCGCGCATGGGGAAGACCTGAAGGCCTTCATCGAGGCAAGCTACGCGGCCAAGCGCTTGCTCGCCTCGTCCGACGAGGAATGGACTCGCCTACAGCCTAAGTTAGGCTTAGGTGTCGTCGAAGCTCAACTGGATGAACTACGCGAGGGGTACCGCGCGGGTATCCCCCAGCGCTTCGGCGAAGCGGAGCGGGCAGCTGTCGGGCGGGCCCTCGCGGTACTGGTCGATGAGGCGGGCGCCCGCGCTCTCGGGCTCGAGTCTGACACGCTGCCGGAGGGCACCTTCTGGCAGGGCTTCGCCTCCGGCGAGGATACGAGCTCACCGTAGCCGTCAAGGCGGCTAGGCATCCGGCTGCAGGAGGTAAGGGGCTGCGGCCTCGCTCATCGCACGAAAGTCGTGCCCCACGCCGTCCACCACGGCGAGGTGCCAGCGCAGGGGCGCTTGCTCGCGCTCGGCCAGGGCCTGCGCCGTGCGAAAGAAAAACTGACCTCGACTCAGGCGGTGTCGGCCTTGCTGATCGACCAGGGGCGAGTGGAGCAGGGTGCCGCCGGCACCGTCGTGGTTGTCCTCGGCGCCGAGCAAGATGATGAGTTCTTTACCCAATGCATTTAGTAGTGTCTCAGATGTCAAGCCGGTGCCGTTGAGACCCACGGGAAGCGCATCCTTAAGGCTTGGGAGCGTGTAGAACCCGGCGTTGGCGGCGATCACGCGGCGAGCCTTCGATTGAGGTCGGCAGAGCACGAAGCGGTGGGCGACCTGCGCGCCGGCGGAGTGTCCGAACACGTCGTAGTGGGTGGCGCTTGCCCCCGTGGCCTGCTTCAAGTGCTCGAAGATGCGGTCGAAGTCGGCGAACAGCCAGCGCGCCGGATCGGGATTGGCGGCGAAGGCGATGTCCCCATCGTCGACCACGTCGAGCACCTCGCCGCGACCTACTCGCCGCGGTTGTACATCGGGAAACGTGAGGTCCTTGATCAGGCCCCCCATGTGGTACTCGGCGAAACCGTAGGTCTCGGCGGGGTACTCCAGGGCGGCGATCAGCTTGCCGCTGCTGCGCGCCATCGCGAGCCACACGTTGCGGTACTCGGCTGCATCCCGCCCACTGCCAGGCACCACCAGCAGCACTGGCGCATCGGAAGTGAAGCCGGGCGGTAGGTAGTAATGGACCGTGATCGCGGCGCTCTCCTGCCCAGCGCCGCCCGGGAGGCGAAACTGTCCCGCGCCTTGGGGCAATGCGGTCGGGGCCATGCCGAGGCGCTGCTCATGAATGGGCCTTAGCGTCATGTCGCATTCCGGGCATTGGCCGGGGGCACTGAACTCGATCCCATCGGCCGCGCACCCGCAGGGCGGACACTCGAAGGACTCTTGTGCCGCCCCGCGGCGCGGGCCGCACGCGGCCACGCCCGCCAGGGCGAGGCTGGCGGCGAGTAGCTCTCGACGATTCATTCGGGGCTCCTTAGCCTGACGCGGTCGTTCGCTTGAAGCGAGCGGCATGTTGGTGGGGGGTGCAACCGAAGTGGCTGCGGAAGGCCTTACGCAGGCCGTCTTCGCTGGCGAAAGCGGTCGCTCGCAGCACCTCGCTCATGGCGACGCCCTGTTCGAGCAACATGCGCGCGCGATCCAGGCGCAGACGTTTCACGAACTGCGCCGGCGGGGTGCCGAAGGTGTCCTGGAAGCGTCGGGTGAACTGGCGCTCGCTGAGCCCTGCGCGTTCGGCGAGGCGACTCACCGGCAGCTCGATGTGCAGGTGCGTGGCCGCCCATGCGCACACCTCTCCGAGGCGATCGGTGGCGGCGAGCTGCATGCGCAGGGGATCGGAGTACTGGGCCTGGCTGCCCGGTCGGCGCAGGTACACCACCAGCTCGCGGGCGCTCGCGGCGGCGGCGTCGCGGCCGACGTCGGATTCGATCAGTTCGAGGGTGAGGTCAATCCCGGCCGTGACGCCGCCCGAGGAGCACATGCGGCCGTCGATCAGGAACAGAGAGTTCGCATCCACCTCGATGGCGGGGTAACGCTTTTGCAGCGCCTGCGCGTGGGCCCAGTGGGTCGCCACGCGACGCCCGTCGAGCAAACCGGCTTCGGCCAGGGCGTAGGCGCCCGTGCACACGGAGGCGATGCGCTCGAACCGGTGCTCGTGACGCCCCAGCCAGCGGGCGAGGGCGAGCAGGGTGCGTGGCTCGCGTATCCCCACGCCGCCCGGCACGAGCAGCGTGTGCGCCTGCGGCGCGTCCGGCAGGTCACGGTCGGCCCAGAGCTTGAGGCCGGACTCGCAGACCAGGGGGGTCTCCCCGAACCCCCAGCTGGTGAGGGCGTAGGAGCGGGAGCCGTCGGCCCGGAAGGCGGCGGCGAAGGCTTCCCAGGGGCCGGCCACGTCGACGGCGTTGACCCCTGGGTAGAGCAAGGTGGCGATGGTGATGGGTGCTGACATGAGGCCAGCATAGGGCGGATGCTGGTGGCGGAAACGACGCTTTTCAGTCCATTTGAGACATTGGCGCCCGCGGCGAGGCTGCCAGCTGCCGGAGGCGGACTCGAGCATCCACGCCCACGTCAGTTCTCGGACTGCTTCAAGATCCTTTCTTGCGCAGCGAAGTCGGTGGGCTCTTTCGTATGGAGGGCGGCCTGCGGCGTTTCTCGAGCGGCGGACGTTCGCTGCGCCACGGGGCGCTGAGCTGCAGCGCGTGCGCCGGAATCTCTACGGTCACGTTGGCGCCCGCGATGCCGTCGGGCAGGTGTTCGCGCCCTGCTTTCACGGTGAATCCGAATGGACGCGCCAGCGTGAGTTCGGCAGTGCCATCTGCAGTGAGATCCGTTACCGCGGCCGTTAGGTCCCTCGTCTCGCGGAACGGAAGCGTGTAAACGCCGAGCTTTCCGAAATCGAGTGCGAGTTCGCCCTGCATTGCCACCTGCGGTGCCGCCCACACGCGATCGCCGCTGCTCGATGCCTCGAAATCCACGTCGGTCATCAGGGCGGCTTCGAATGTCTTGAACGTCGCCACGGCGCGGACACTCGGGCGTAGGCGATCACCGGCCAACGTCACCTCAAACGGTGGTGGATCGACGAGCCAGAGCATTTCCAGCACAGCCCGAGGCATGGTCATCTGCCAGCGCCTACCCAGGCACTGCGCCATGGCCTCCGTGAGTTCCTCGAGCGCCTGGCCGGGTGCTGCCTCCGCCGGTGCGTCGATCGTGCGGTGTTGAAGCCCAGTACTGGTGCGAATGAGCGCGCGTAAGGGGTAAGGTGCTGCGAAGAACTCATCGAGCGCTGCCTGACCTGGCGTTCGCGGAAACTGAATTTGCACGGTGCCATTTGGGGTCGGGGTGCCGGTCGCGGGCGTCCCGTCGGGCCAGTCCAGGCCGTACATCCGCGCGACCCCGATGGGTTGATCGCTGGGCGGATCGCCGAGGATGGCCGGGGAGCTACACATCTCCCCCTGTCCGTCGATGGTGAAACTGCCGCCATAACCGGTGTGCAGGTTACTGCAGCTGCCCTGGACGCCGAATAGAAGCGCACCGTCACCAACCTCGAGCGGTTTTCGCGGCACGCCGGGATTCACCGGTGTGTTGGCGAACGCCGGCTTAGGCTCAATCGTGATCTTGCCAGACAGCGTCATGCTCTCGCCGCCCAGGGACCCGGCGCGAGCCCCTTCCAGCGAGATCCTACCGTGGGATGGGCCGTCGAAATCGACGGCGCGCGACAGATCAAAACGTTCCGGGCACAGGAGCTCACCCGAAGGCCCTGCAACGCAGAATGACCGGCAGTCTGGATCAAGCGCATCGCAGCTGTCGCCTACGCCCTGACTGAGCGCGTCGGAGAGCGCTCCAAGCACGGCCTCGCTCACCGCGGTAAAGGCAGGTCCGTTCCCAAGACCGGCCTGTACCGCGCAGACTTCAAGATCCGCCTGCGAGGCCTGCGCCGCGATGGAAACGTCATGCAGCAACCAATCGTCTGTGGCCTGATCGTCACGAAAGACGTCGACGATGTTGATCACATCAACGTCGACATCGTTCGGGCAGACGGTTGCGCCTGCAGGTACCTGACCGCTCAGGTGAATATCGAAATACTCATCCGGCGGGTAGATGCGCAATTCTGCGACCGGACCGGCCGTCAGGCGGAATCCTGGTATCGCATCGCATCCGGGGTCATCGTTGTCGTTCTGCTCACACAACACGCCGTCGCCGTCGAAATCCCGCTCACAGCCGGCCCGCTTGGGGTTCGCTACACAGTCAAGTTCGCGGGCCATTTCTTCCCGGACATGCCGTTCTATGACGTCCTTCCCGAACCGAATCGACCAATCCTCACTAGAGAGCAAATTGCCTCGGTTCGGCAGCGTCAGGCCCGGGCCGCCGTTTTCAGCGTAAGGGCCATCGATCTCGAGCCGGATGAACAGCCCGAATTCGACCACTCCAATTACCCATCGGCTGAATCTCGCCCCATCCGGCAGGAACCGTTCGATCAGTTCCATCGGAAGGTCGTAGCACGGGATGTCGCCGAGTGCGCTGACAAGCGCCGGTGGGAGCTGGTCAGGCGCGATGCTCTCAAAGCTGCCGTATTCGACACCATCCAGCGAAGCGCACAGGCTAGGCCTGGTATCGCCCTCGATTCGCCAGTTGTACTTCAACTCCACCGGCCAGGTGTCGTAGAACGATGGGGCGGGGCTGAGGATGTCGCTCGCGTCGCAATCGCGTGTCAGGCAGTCCGGTGGGCGCATGAAGAACTCCGCAGGGACCGACGTGCCGTTCCAGTCGGTGATGCCGGGTCGCCGCGGAATGTCGATGCGGTCCAACACGACGGGTGGGCTGCCCGGTTCGAAGACGAACTCGTCAAGCGCGCAGACTTCCTGAACGTAGAAGTAGTCCCACAACAGCTTCTCCAGAACGTCTGTACCGATGTGAATATCCACAATCCCGGTCTGGGCCATCGTGGAGGTCGGCGTCCAGCAACCTATGAGAATTGAAAGCGCGCCAAGGGCTAACGGGCGCCAGCACAGTACATTCGCCATGGTGAACTCCATTGCCAGGATCCTCCCTCAGGTTCCCGCGGCGGCTAGCTGCTCCGCCCGCCGTGCGCCCCCGCTGCGGTGCGTGGGTGACGGGCACCACCAGCCGATCGCCGCGGCACCAAGGCCCAGGCCTAAGCCCATCGCCATCACCTGGCCGACCGGCAGCGCCGCGAACGCGTCTGCCAGGCGATCCCAGAGCGCCGTGGGACCGAACCAGGCGAAGCCGACGTACATCAGCACCGAGCACCCGATGGCCAGGAGAAAGGGATCCGCCGGATTACGTCGCTTGATATCGATAATCAGCAGCGCGAGCAGCGCGAGGGTGGTTAGCCCCATCGCTGCATCGATCGCCATGCCAAACTTGGCCAATTCTTCAGGGGCTCTTATGGCGAAGCCGGGCACGAAGTTGGCGAGCAAGCGCGCCAGCGATGGGCCGGCAAGGGGGGTCAAGGTCGCCAGCATGTAGCGCGCGTGGCGTTCCGGGTCGCGCCGGTGGCGCAGGGCCAACCCGTAAAACAGGGCGAAGGCTAAGGTGGCCACCCAGTCGGCGACGGCGAGGTCGTGGCCGAAGAGAAGATTGAACGGCGAGTTCTCGCGCAGCAGAGTGACCTGCGTGACCAGCAGCCCCCCGGCCACCATGAGGGGGGCGAGCAGCACACTGGCTCGACCGAGCCAAGCGTGGAGGCGCCAACGACGACGGTGGATGGACGCGCTTTGGCAAATCAGCAGCACGATCCAGGCGGTGGCGGTGATGCCGTGTAGATGGTGCGCCGCAGGCGCGTCGTCGAGCACCAGAAAGTAGGTCGGTGCGAAGGCGGCCAGGGTGATCACCAGGAAAGCGAGCACGAAGTAATGGGCATGGCGAAAGGGCAGCACGTTGGCACCTCGATGAGCGATGTTCGAGGCAAATGCTTTGGTCTTTCGGTGGCGCTCAGCAATGCCGGCGGGCGGTCATGGGCGCATCTGGCCGCGCTTGGCTGTGCCTGGCCGCATCGGATCGCGGAGGCTGGGGTGCCCGTGGCGGTTGGCGTTCGCAAGGTTGCGCGATGACCGATGGCAATTCAGGTATCGCCTCGCCCCGCCTCGTGGGGTGGAAGCGCATCGCGGCTCACCTACGCTGCGGTGAGCGGACGGCGCGGCGCTGGGAGGCGCAGGAGGGGCTGCCGGTCTACCGTCACGTGCACGAGACCAAGAGCACCGTCTTTGCCTTGCCCGGCGAGCTGGACGCGTGGCTCGCCGAGCGCGCGGCCGACGGCCCGGCGCTGGGGGTGACCGAGGTAGCGGCCGAGGAATCAGCGCCGCTGGCGATGCCATCACGGCCTGGCGCGAATCGGCTGACGGTGCTGGTGGCGGGCATGCTCGTGGTGGCCCTGGGGGTGATCATCGCGCTGCGCTACGTACCTGAGCGCCAGCCGCGGCCCACGCCGGGCGTGGTCCTCTCCGCTGATCCGGTGGCCAACGGGCTCTACCACCGCGGTCGCGCCATGTGGGAGCAACGGGGAGTCGAGGCCAGCGAACGGGCGATCAAGATGCTGAGTGCCGCCGTGGAGCGCGATGAGGAGTTCGCCGCTGCCTGGTCGACGCTGGCCATGGCCTGGGCCACCTACTCCACCTACGTGATCGAAGCGGACCACGGCCGCGCCTTGGACGAGGCTATCGTCGCCGCCAGCCGCGCCCTCGAGCTGGACCCCTCGCTCGCCGAAGCCCGTTCCCTGATGGCCTTCTTCGCCCAGCGCAAGGGCGATTGGGCCGAGTCCCAGCGTATCTACGAGCAAGCCCTGGCACTGGATTCGGACAACGCCAATCTGATCCTGTGGTACTCGAGCCATTTCCGCGAACTCGGCATGTTCGAGCGCGCCAGGGAGCTCACCGCGCAGGCGCGCGAGCTCATGCCCACCTCGCCGGCGGTGCTCACAGAAATCGCCATGAACCACCTCCAGGCCTACGAGACGCAGCGCGGCGCCGAACTGCTCGACGTCATCCGCGAAGATCTCGGCATCGAGACGCCGATCCTCTGGTTCGGCACGGGCATGGTGGGGAGACGGCGCGGCGACCCCCAGTCGCTGAGCGCCTGGGCGCAGCGATCCCCGTTCCCGGGGACGGCGACATTACTAATGGAGTTCATCACTGTCGAGTTGGATGATGGTGACGCTGTCGATGCTCTCGCGACGAACATCGAGGCGGCGTACCAGGACGGGCGGTTGCCGGGTTTCGGGGCGGTGCATCTGTTGATCGAGCTCGATCGGCCGGAGCGAGCCCTCTCGGTGGCTGAGCGGGAGGCGGAGGATGGAGAGTTCATCAATTCCGCTGTCTTATACGATCTACAGAAACCCGCTCTGCGACTATCGGATCGATTTACCGCCGTGGCTGATCGGTTGGGGATGATTGCTTATTGGAAAGAAGTTGGAGCGCCGGACTTCTGCCGTAGCCAGCCGGACACGCCGGTGTGCCTGGTCATCGCCGGCGACGGTCGCCCCTAGGAGCTAGCCTGGATTAGTCTCGTCGCCCTCGCGACGAAGACTCATGAATAATCCAGGCTAGGTGCCGCTCAGGCCGTGCTGCTTGAGGCGGTAGCGAAGGGTCTCCCGCGTCACGCCGAGTTCCCGGGCGGCCTGGGAGACATTGCCATCGGTGCGGGCGAGAGCTTCTTCGATCAGAAGTCGCTCAGCTTCTGCTAGCGTAAGCCCGCGAAGGGCGTCCATGCCCGTAGGCGGCTTGCCGCCGTTGCCACTTTGCAGTCCCGCGTCCGCGGCAACCAGTGCGGGGGTGAGTAGTTCGCCGCCGCCCATCAGCACGGCGCGCTCCATCACGTGGCTGAGCTCGCGAACGTTGCCTGGCCAGTGGTAGGCCTTCAGCGTGTTCGCTGCCTCGGGGCTGATCGCGGGGGTGGGCAGGCCGAAGCGTCGAGCGGTCGTCTCGACGAAGTGTTCCGCTAGCCTGAGCACGTCGTCGGGGCGCTCGCGCAGGGACGGTGACTCGAGGGTCAGCACCTTCAGACGATAGTAGAGATCGGCACGGAAGCGTCCGGCCTCGATCTCCTGCTCCAGCTCGCGGTTGGTGGCTGCGATGAACCAGGCGTCGACGTTGACCTCGCTCGAGCTGCCCACGCGCCGCACGCGCCGCCGCTCCAACACCGCCAGGAGCTTCGATTGGGTTTCCATCGGCAACTCGCCGATCTCGTCCAGGAAGACGGTACCGCGCTCGGCGGCCTCGATCAGGCCGGTGCGCTCCTCGGTGGCCCCAGTAAAGGCGCCCTTGCGATGACCGAAGAGCTCACTCTCGACGAGGTCCGCAGGGAGCGCCGTGCAGTCCACGTGCACGAAGGGTTGCTGTGCCCGTTCGCTGCGCTCGTGCAGGGCGCGGGCGAGCAGGCCCTTGCCGGTGCCGGTCTCGCCGAGGACGAGGACGTTCGGCGGCGTGGGGGCGGCGCCTAGGCGGGCGATGCGCGTCACCTGCTCGCGCAGAGCGGCGGCGGCGGAGGTGTCGCCCAGGTAGTCGGCGGCCACCTCGCCACCGGCCTGGCCTCGCTCGCGCGAGCGTGACGCGGCCAGCTGCCGGCGCACTTCGCGTTGGGAGAGTACGCGCTGGATGTTCAGGGTGAGTTCGTCGAGGTCTACGGGTTTGCGCAGGTAGTCGTCTGCCCCGGCCTTCATCGCGGCTACGGCGTCTTCCAATCCGCCGAAGGCCGTCATCACGATCACCGCGGGATTGCCGGCCCCTAGGGGATCCTGCGCATCGCTGAGCTGCTCCAGCAGGTCCATGCCCGAGCCGTCCGGCAGGCGCATGTCGAGGAGCACGAGATCGATGGCGTCCTGTTTGCCGGTCGTCCGTAAGGTGTCTCGGGCCGACGCGATGTCGCCTGCGATCAGGACCTTGTAGCCCGTTCGTTCTAAGTGGCGGCGCACGGCGGAGGCGAGGAGGGTCTCGTCCTCGACCAGAAGCAGGTGGGGTGACGCCTGGCTCACGGCGAGGGTTCCTCAACGTTACTAATTTCCCTCGGTAGCTCGACCAGCGCTCGCGTGCCGCCCTCGTCGCGTTGGCTGAAGGCGAGGCGCCCGCCGTGGCCGCGGATCACCTTGTAGGCGAAGGGGATGCCGAGCCCCGTGCCGCGACGCTTGGTGGTGGGGCCAGGGCGCAGCTGCTCCGGTTCCGTCTGGGGGGTGAACCCCGAGCCGCTGTCGAGTATCGCCAGGTGGGCGTCGTCGCCCGCCAGGCGCGTATCGATCCTCACCGTGGCGCCACGGGGCGATGCTTCGATGGCGTTGTTGATCAAGCCGTGCAACGCCTGTTCCATGAGGTCGATATCGACCGTCAGCGACTCCTGTGCGTCCGCGTGGATGACCTCGAGGGAGACTCCTTTTTCCGCGGCGCGCGCTTCGCAGGGCGCCATCGCGCCGTGGATGAGTTGAGGCAGGGTACAGGCGACGGGGTGTGGTCGAAGGGGATGCAGATAGCTCAGAAGTGAGTTCACCCAGCGCCCGAGGCGGTCGACGGTGGCAATCACCTCATCGCGTACCTCATGCCATTCTTCGGTGTCACTCATATCCACCACCTGCACGGCCGCGCGAATGCTCGCGAGGGGGTTGCGAATGTTGTGCGCAACAACGGGCACGAGGGCGCCGAGGGCTGCTTGACGTTCCTGGGTGACGAGGGCATCGCGGCTCGCGATGAGCTCCTGCGCCATGTCGTTGAGGGTGAGGCTCAGCTCACGCAGTTCGCGCACGGCATCGTCGGCATCGATCTGGGTGTCGAGCGCGCCCTCGCGCATGGTGGCGGCGCCCTGGCGGATCGCTTCCATGGGCCCGACGAAGTGTCGGCGGAAGCGTCGCCGGGTCCACAGCAGTAGCCCTAAGCCGATAGCGATGGGAATCGAGATCAGCATCGGCGCCAGACGGTTGAAGCGGTCCAGGCGCTGCTCGAGCTGCTGTCGCTCCTCGATGATGGCCGCGTTGAGAGCGAGGAACGCGGTTTCGAAGTCGCCGAGTATCCAGCGTTCGTAGGCGGGGTCTAGTTCCTCCGTGCGCGCCTGCTCGGTGAGGTCGGAGGCGTCGGCGAACACGCGGTTCATGGCCGTTTGCATGCGGGCGTACGCCCCGCGCATGTCCGTGATGGCCTCGCGTTCGGGAGCCTCCGTGGCGTTTTGTTCCAAGCCGTTGAAGGAGAAGTCTATGCCGTAGAGCAAGCGCCAATACTTGTCGAGGGCGTCGGGGTCTTGCTGCAGCTGGGCGCGCGTGACCTCCTTCACGCCCCGGTACACATCACCGCGCAGGGACTGTGCCCCCGAGAGCAAGGTGTTGATGCGCACGGCTTCGGAGGAGGCACCGTGCCAGAAGCTGGCCCACAGGCCGCCGATGCCGGCGGTGATCATCAGCAGGGCGAGGAATCCGCCTTCGAGCGTGTTGACCAACGCACGCAGGGAGCGAGCGGTCGGCTCACCCGGGCGCGGGGCCGGCGATTTCGAAGACGCGGGAGCGTGTGCGGCCGGGTTCGCCTCGGCGGGCTCACCGGCGGAGCTGGATACCATCTCGGCGCCTGCCTGGTGTCGTGGTCGATGGGTGCATGACCTTGTCTGCGTTGGACTATACTGCCGCCTTTCTAATATTCGCGACTCCTAACCCTGCGTTTTGGGGCGTCATCCGTTGAGGTGGCGGGACGCGGGAGGGTCGCGAGGGTCGCGTCGCCGGGGGCTTGGACGACGTCGAGCACAAAAGACTAATGGGGCGTTCGCATGAGAGTAATCGTTCTGGGTGGGGATGGCTTTTGTGGCTGGCCGACGGCCTTGTATCTGTCCGACCAGGGGCACGAGGTCTGCATCGTCGACAACCTCTCCCGGCGCAACATCGACAATGAGCTCGAGGTGCAGTCGCTCACGCCGATCCAGCCGATCGGCAAGCGCATCGATACCTGGCGCGAGCTCACGGGGCGCGAGATCCAGTTCGCCAACATCGACATCGCGCACAATTTCCAACGCCTGCGGAACCTGATCGAGGAGTTCCAGCCGGAGGCGATCGTGCATTTCGCCGAGCAGCGCGCGGCGCCCTACTCCATGAAGGGCGAGGTGCAAAAGCGCTACACGGTGAGCAACAACCTGAACGCTACCCACAATGTGCTGTGCGCCATCGTCGAAGCCCAGCAGGACATCCACTTGGTGCATCTCGGCACCATGGGCGTCTACGGCTACAGCACCACCGGCATGGTGATCCCCGAGGGTTACCTCGAGGTGCAGGTGCAGGCGGAGAACGGAGAGCTGGTCTCCCAGGAGATCCTCTACCCGCCGCAGCCGGGCAGCATCTACCACCTAACCAAGACCCAGGATCAGCTGTTCTTCTGGTACTACGCGCGCAACGACGGCGTGCGCATCACCGACCTGCACCAGGGTATCGTGTGGGGCACGCAGACGGAGCAGACCAGCCGCGACGAACGCCTGATCAACCGCTTCGACTACGACGGCGACTACGGCACGGTGCTGAACCGCTTCCTGATGCAGGCGGCGATCGGCTACCCCCTGACCGTGCACGGCACGGGCGGGCAAACCCGCGCCTTCATTCACATCCGAGACACCGTGCGCTGTATCGAAATCGCCCTGGAGAACCCACCGGCGAAGGGCGACCGGGTGCAGATCTTCAACCAGATGACCGAGACCCACCGGGTGCGGGACCTGGCGGAGAAGATCTCATCGCTCACAGGGGTCGACGTCGACTACCTGCCGAATCCACGCAAAGAGAAGCCGGAGAACGACCTGCGGGTGGCCAACGACTGCTTCCTGGACCGCGGCCTCAAGCCCACCACGCTGGACGAGGGCTTGATGGACGAGGTGCGCGATGTAGCGTCCAAGTACGCGGACCGTTGCGACCGTTCGAAGATCCCCTGTACCTCTACGTGGGTACGGCAGGAAGAGGGGGATGCCTGCGCGAGCGATAAGGCTCCGCCGGCCCAGGCGGCTGCACGCTAATCTTTGGCGCGCTGGCAGGGCTAGAGTGATCCCCGCCTGCGCCTGCCCGTCTCTCAAGCGAGCGCGAGCGGGGCGCTTAGTACTCCCACCACACCTGCTTCCACCAGGTGATGAATTCCTCGTAGTCGATACAGCCATCGCTGTTGGTATCGATCATGGAGAACGCCTCGGCTGCCTGCTGCACGGATGACTCCGGGCTAAGCACCTGTAATAGCTTAGAAAACTCGGAAAAATCGACGGTGCCGTCGCCGTCCGTGTCGGTGAATTCGAAGTTGTCGCGGATGGTTTTCAGCTCGTCTTCCGGAATCGGTCGCATGGTCTGCCGGGCTCCTGCTCGGTCGAGTGGTTCGGGTTGAGGGCCCCGCAGTTTACCCGTGTTTTCACGATCTCGGTCGCGCTTTGAGCGGCTGGGACTTGCGTCTAGCGGCCTAGGTGTTATAGTTGGGTACAACACTAGTTCACTAAGCCGGTTGGGCTCACCCCCTGACGGAACGGGAGGCCGCCCCAGGCCGCAACGTAAGAGACTGACGATGGAACCGAAATGGAACGATACGCAGCCGATCTATCGGCAGCTACGTGACCGGGTCGTCGCGATGATCCTGGAGGATGTCGTGGGCGACGGTGATGCGCTGCCGTCGGTGCGCCATGTGGCCGCCGAGTACCAGCTCAATCCCCTCACTGTCATGAAGGGCTACCAAGCGCTGGTGGATGAGGATCTGGTGGAGAAGAAGAGAGGACGTGGCATGTACGTGAAGTCCGGGGCCAAGGCGCTGCTGCTTAGCGATGAGCGCAACCGGTTCATCAAGGAGACCTGGCCTGGCGTGGCGATGACCATCCGCCGCCTGGGGCTGTCCCTAGAGGAGTTGCTGGCTGCCCCCGTGCACGAGGCGCAGGATCAGGGAGCGTTGAGCCCTGGTGGCGCCGCCAACGACGCCGGCGAGCCCAAGCCCGCCAAGGAAGATGGAGACGACGCGCCATGACCACCCCCCTGATCACCGCCCGCGGCCTGAGCAAGCGTTTCGGTCGTCAGGAAGTGCTGCACGGTTTGGACTTCGATATCGAAGAGGGGCAGATCGTTGGCCTCATCGGACCCAACGGCGCGGGTAAGACCACCGTCCTCAAGGCGATCTTGGGGTTGCAGCCCTGCGACGGCGAGCTGAGCGTGCTCGGCCTCAACCCCTACACGCAGCGCTCGCAGCTCATGCAAGAGGTGTGCTTCATCGCCGACGTCGCGACTCTGCCGGGCTGGCTTCGTGTGCAAGATCTGCTCGCCATGATGCCTGGCCTGCACCCGCGCTTTGACGCCTCTCGCGCCCTTGACTTCCTCGAACGCACGGAGGTACGCCCCAAGGCACGCATCAAGGAGCTGTCGAAGGGTATGACCGTGCAGCTACACCTGGCCATCGTGATGGCGATCGAAGCGCGCCTGCTGGTGCTCGACGAGCCTACCCTGGGCCTCGATTTGCTCTATCGCAAAGCCTTCTACGAGACCTTGCTCACGGACTACTTCGATGAGAAGCGCACCATTTTGGTCACCACCCATCAGGTGGAGGAGATCGAGCGCATCCTCACGCATCTGATGTTCATTCGCAGTGGCCGGCTCGTGCTGAACTCCTCGATGGAGGACATGGCCGATCGCTACCTCGAGGTGCTGGTGCACCCCGATCAGGTGGAGAAAGCCCAGGCCCTGCGTCCGGTGTACGAGCGCAGCATGTTCGGCAAGAAGGTGTTCCTGTTCGAGGATCAATCGCGCGACACCCTGGCTGGGCTCGGGGAAGTGCACAGTCCGAGCGTAGCAGATCTGTTTGTGGCCAAGATGGCGCCCAGCTCGAAGGTGGCAGCATGAATACCGCCCTTACCCTAGTCCGGCGCGAGCTGCTCGAGCATCGCTCGATCTTCTTCGCCCCCGGGATCCTCACGCTGATCATCCTGGCCGCATCGCTGTTCGCGGTAGCCAAGGGCTTGAGCGTCGGTAGCGAGGTAAACGAAGCCCTGCGTGAGCTGCGCTCAGCGGATCCCGAGCGCGTGCACATCATGCTGCGCAGCCTGCTCGCGCTCACGCTCATCCCCTTCGCCTTGCCCTTCAATCTGTTGATGAGTGCAGTGGCGGGCTTCTACCTGCTAGACAGCCTGTACGGCGAACGCAAGGATCGTAGCGTGCTGTTCTGGCGGTCCCTGCCTGTGTCGGACACGCAGTCTGTCTTAGCCAAACTGCTGACCGGGTTAGTCGCCGTAGGCTTGGTGGAGCTGGTGGCGGTGATCATCGCCTACGCCTTGAACGGCCTGGTGCTATCGGTAGGCTTGATCGCACTGGGGGAGAACCCGATCACCCTGCTCTGGCTGCCTGCGCCCTGGATTTCAGGACCTCTGTTCCTGCTCTACGTGGTGCTGGCGCAGGCCCTTTGGTTCGCTCCCTTTGCGGCATGGTTGCTGCTCGTCTCGTCGGCGGCACGCAACGCGCCGTTCCTGTGGGCGCTCGGGGTACCGGCGGCGCTCATGTACCTCGAATGGTTGCTGTTCCGTACCCAGAACTTGGTCGATTGGATCGGCGGTCATGTGCGGGACTTCGGTTACTACGCGCTGAACACCGAAGACGATGAGGTGCGCTTCAATGGCGACGACTTCGCCGACGTGTTCGACGAGTTCGGGGACATGGAAGGCCCTCTATCCCTGCTCTCGGTTCCTGATCCGATCGCCCTGCTCACAGCGCCAGGTCTTTGGATTGGCTTGGTCATCGCCGCGATCTTCACCCTTGGCGCGATTCGCCTACGCCGTTACCACGACGTTTGAGGGACTGCCGCCTGGCGCCGGTGTTCCGGCGCCAGGCATTTTGCGCTTGATCACTCGCCTGCGATAATCAGCCCTTCTGGTCACCCGACGCGGCAGGAGGGCGTTGCATGCGAGGCATGCTAATTCAGCTGCTTGTTACGGCGTTCGCGCTGTGGGTCGCTGATGAGCTCCTAGACCGTGTCATCATCGATGATCTACCCACGCTGCTCATCAGTGCTGCGGTACTCGGCCTAGTCAATGCCTTCATCAGGCCCATTCTGACGTTCCTGACATTCCCCTTCACGATCATTACGCTCGGCTTGTTTCTGTTCGTGCTCAACGCTGCCATGCTGCTACTCGCCAGCAGTCTCGTACCAGGGTTTGAGATCCAGGGCCTGGCGACGGCGTTCTTCGCGTGGGTAATCGTGAGCCTTGCTAGCGCCATGGCCTCGATGCTGGTCGGCGAGCAGTCAGCGCGCGACTGAACCCTACGGATCATCTCGATGTCCCTTCCCTTAGCGCGCAGCACGTCTTCGAAGCTCAGTGAGTAGCAGGCGACCTTTGGTCGAACCCGCCCGCGGCATACGCCAGTTCCTGAGCGTCTTCCGCTACAGCAGTAGGGCAGTGGAGCTAGTCTGGTCGACCAACCGCCGCCTGACCATCGCCTTTGCCTTGCTCACACTGGTTGCCGGCGTGTTGCCTGCGGCAGTCGCGTGGGTAGGCAAGCTAATCGTGGATGCAGTGGTGGCAGCGATGGCCGTGCACGAGGCGACCGGCGAGACCGCGCTCGACGCCATCCTGCGCTACGTTGCCATCGAAGCGCTCCTTGTCGCCCTGCTCGCAGCCACTCAACGCGGTATCAACGTATGCCGATCCCTGTTGCGTGCGATGCTGGGTCACCGCGTGAATACGATGATCCTCGAGAAGGCGCTTACCCTGCAGCTCAGCCACTTCGAGGATTCGGAGTTCTACGACAAGATGACCCGCGCGCGGCGCGAGGCATCTACGCGACCTCTCGGATTAGTTAATAAGACCTTTGATGTCGTGCAGAACGGCATCTCGCTGGTCTCCTACGCGGCGATCCTCCTGCAGTTCTCGCCATGGGCGGTGTTGATCATCGCCGTGGCTGGCGTACCCGCGTTCCTGGCGGAGACCAAGTTCTCCGGCGACGCCTTTCGTCTCTTTCGCTGGCGCTCTCCCGACACGCGCAGACAGATATATCTCGAGACCGTGCTGGCGCGGGAGGATAGCGTCAAAGAGGTCAAGCTGTTCCAGCTCGGCCGGCAGCTGCTGGATCGATACCGTGGGATCTTCGATAAGCTATTCGAGCGCGACCGAGCCCTCACGGTGCGCCGTGACTTCTGGGGTTTCGTCTTGGGGCTGCTCAGCACCGGTGCGTTCTACGGCGCCTACGGTTGGACCGCCCTCGCCGCGGTTCGCGGCGCCATCAGCCTGGGTGAGATGACCATGTATCTGCTGCTGTTCAAGCAGGGTCAGTCGTCCGTGTCCGCCGTCCTTTCCTCGATCGGTGGTATGTACGAGGACAACCTCTACCTCTCCATCCTCTACGAGTATCTCGAGCAACCGGTCGCGGCCCTCGAGGGCACAGCCACTGTGGGGCCGAGCCCCGGCGATGGTTTGCGCTTCGAAGAGGTGAGCTTCACTTATCCGGGCGGCACCACGCCGGCATTGGAGCATGTGAGCTTTCACCTTCGCACGGGCGAGAGTCTGGCCCTCGTCGGCGAGAATGGATCCGGCAAAACCACTCTGATCAAGCTGCTCACGCGTCTCTACGAGCCATCCGCTGGGGTCATCAAACTCGATGGGCTAGATCTGCGCCAGTGGGATCCTCACCGCCTGCGGGAGAGGATCGGGGTGATCTTTCAGGACTTCGTGCGCTATCAGTTTCTCGTGGGCGAGAACATCGGGGTGGGTGACGTCAATCGCTTCGATGACGAGCAGGGGTGGCGCGACGCAGCGTCTCGCGGGCAGGCCGACGTGTTCGTCAACAAGATGGACGAGGGCTATGCGACTCAGCTCGGGCGCTGGTTCCCAGGGGGTCGCGAACTGTCGATAGGCCAGTGGCAGAAGATCGCCTTGTCCCGGGCCTTTATGCGACGCGATGCGGATATCCTGGTTCTAGACGAACCCACCGCTGCGATCGACGCGGCGGCGGAGGCCTCCATCTTCGAGCACTTCCAGACCCTCTCGGAAGGGCGCATGGTGATCCTGATCTCCCACCGGTTCTCCACTGTTCGGATCGCCTCGCAGATCCTGGTGGTCGATGACGGGCGCATCGTCGAACGCGGTACCCACGACGATCTGCTCGCGCGTGGCGGACGCTACGCGAAGCTGTTCCTGCTCCAGGCCGAGGGCTATCGCTGACACGAGCGAATTTTCGCGCTGCCCGGCGGTCGGTAGACTATCGCCAGCCGTTTCTCATCCATCGATCAGCGAAGGCCGAGTATTTCCAGCATGAGTGCACCTCTGACCCGCGTCCGTCCGTTCCGCGTCGTTCTCGCCCGCCAGGCTATGCTCGCCATCGGTGCGCTGGTGATCAGTGGCCTGGTCACCTCGTGCACCGAAGAGGGCACGGCCAGTGCGCCGCCTGAAGAAGGAGACGCTGCGCAGGCTAGCACCGCCCCCGCCATTCCTGCGCTGCCACCGGCGCTAGGGCCCTGGCGCGCGACGGTGCAGCTGCCAGGCGGTGAGCTGCCCTTCACCCTTCGCTTGGCCGAGTCGGCCACAGGTCTGACGGCGACGGTGGAGAACGGGGAGGAACGGGTGCCCGTGGGCCGCGTGGTGCAGGAGGCGGGCGAGCTGCTGTTCGAGTTCCCGGCTTTCAACAACCGCATCGACGCGGCCCTGCGCGACGACGGCTCTCTGGTGGGTGATCTAACGCTCATCAAGCGTGGCGGCGAGACTCAGGTGATGCCCTTCGAGGCCTACCCTGGTGCCGTGCATCGCTTTCGCGTGACCAACCCCTCGCGGGTGGATCTGCACGGGCGTTGGGCCGTGACCTTCACTGACGATGAGGGCAAGCTCTCTCCCGCTGTCGGCGAGTTTTCACAGGCGGGTGGTGAGCTCACCGGCACCTTCCTGACGCCCACGGGGGATTACCGATACCTGGCGGGCAACGTCGACGGCGACACCATGGCGCTCTCCACCTTCGACGGAGCCCATGCGTTTCTCTTTCGTGCCCGCATGCAGGAGGACGGCACGCTGGTTGGCGACTTTTGGTCCGGTACCCGCTGGCATGAGCGCTGGCGCGCACGGCGCGATGAGAAGGCAGCCCTGCCCGACCCCCAAACACTCACCTTTCTGAAGGCGGGCTACGACAGCTTCGCCTTCGAGTTCCCGGACCAAGACGGTCAGCCGGTCTCCCTGGATGACCCGCGCTTCGCGGACAAGGTGGTGCTGGTGACCTTGGCGGGGAGTTGGTGCCCGAACTGCCATGACGAGGCCGGCTATTTGGCTGAGTACTACCGGCGTAACCGCGAGCTTGGGGTCGAGGTAGTGTGTTTGATGTACGAGCACTTCGAAGACTTCGACACGGCGGCGGCCCAGGTGAAGCGCTTCCGCGAGAAGTTCGACATCGAGTACACCACCCTCGTCGCGGGAATTTCAGATAAGACCAAAGCTGCGCAGACGCTGCCGATGCTGAACCGGGTGCTCGCCTTCCCCACCACGATCTTCGTCGATCGCGCGGGTGAGGTGCGTCGCATACACACGGGTTTCTCCGGTCCAGGCACGGGCCAACACTTCGTCGATTGGGAGCGTGAGTTCCTAGCCTTTATGTCGACTCTGCTGAGCGAGGCGGGCTCAACGGCGAGTCGCTGAGAAAGCGCTCCGTCCACTGCAGCACGCAGAGCACGCGGGGGGTGAGGCGCTCGGCTGCGCCGTCCAGGGAAAACCATCGAAACTCGTGGTGTTCCGGGCGGCCGAGCTGCGGGTTGATCCCCAGCACAACGTGCTGTTCCTGAGTGAGGGCTGCGTAGTAGCGGGAGACCTTGCCGGGGCCGTAGGGGCCCGTGTCGATGAACTCGTGACCCCACACGAACTCCAGGTCCGTGATGCCGGTCTCCTCCTCCACCTCGCGCGTCGCGGCGTCCAGTGGGCTCTCACCGGCCTCCACCCCGCCCTTTGGAAAGTCCCAGTGGCGATAGGCACGCAGTAAGAGCACCCGAGGCCCCTCGGGTGAGAGCCGCACGGGCACGACGCCAGCGGAGAACGCTCTGATCTTTCGACCTCCCATGGGAGCAGTATCTCAGGCCTTAGCAGCGACGACTGTGGGCTACCCGACAGCCGGAGAACCGTCCGCGCCAGGTTGCTGTCGACAAGCGCGCGGTTTGAAGCCATATGCTGCCTTGGGCGAGACTAGGAGGTTCTACACAGTTGACACGCGGTGGGCCGCGATGGCCTCGCCCCGCCGCCTTTCCGCCCGCGCCAGCCCACTTCGGAGTGCCCTACCCATGTCGAGCGCTGAATCGCCCCAGGACGAGCGAATCTGGCTTCGGGAATATCCCGCAGGCGTCCCCGCAGACATCGAGCCGCAGCGCTACGCTTCTGTCAAAGCGGTGATCGAAGAGAGCTGTAAGCGCTACGCGGATAAGCCCGCCTTTAGCAATATGGGCTACGAGCTCACATACCGTGAACTGGATCGAGCGAGCGCAGCTTTCGGCGCGTGGCTCCAGCAGGGCGCGGGTCTGAGCAAGGGCGATCGGGTGGCCGTGATGCTGCCCAACCTCCTGCAATACCCGGTGGTGGCCTACGGGATCTTGCGCGCTGGTATGACGGTGGTAAACGTCAACCCAATGTACACCCCGCGCGAGCTAAAGCACCAGCTGTCCGATTCGGGCGCATCCGCCATCGTCATCCTGAAGAACTTCGCCAGAACGCTCGCCGGCGTGCAGGGCGACCTGCCGGATCTCAAGTGTGTAGTCACCACCGAAATCGGAGATATGTTGCCCTGGCCCCGATCGGCGCTAGTCAATGCAGTCGTAAGGTATGTGAAAAAGCTGATTCCGCCGGTGCAGTTGGCGGGAGCCGTTGCGCTTTCGAGTGCGCTTAAGCAGGGAGCCTCCACGACCCTGCAGGACGTTGCTCTCACCCACGACGATTTAGCGTTCCTGCAGTACACCGGGGGTACGACGGGCGTTGCCAAGGGCGCGATGCTGAGCCATGGCAATATGGTGTCGAACCTCGAGCAATCGTCCGCCTGGCTCTCGCCGTTGACGAGCGATGGCTCGGACATCGTGATCACGGCGCTGCCGCTCTACCATATCTTCTCCCTAACGGCGAACTGCCTGGTCTTTACCAAGATCGGCGGTAAGAACGTGCTGATCACCGACCCGCGTGACATGGCCGGCTTCATCGCCGAACTGCGCCGTCATCGCTTTACGGCGATCACCGGCGTCAACACGCTGTTTAATGGTCTGCTGCACGCAGAAGGGTTTTCGAGCCTCGACTTCGGTCCCCTGAAGATCACCCTCGGCGGGGGCATGGCGGTGCAGCGGGCCGTGGCGGAGCGGTGGGCCGAGGTCACCGGGAAGCCGCTAGTAGAGGCCTACGGTCTCACCGAGACCTCCCCTGCTGCCTGCATTAACCCCCTCACGATCGATGCCTACAATGGATCGATCGGCGTGCCTATCTCCTCCACCCGCGTCACCGTGCGCGATGATGATGGCAACGCACTGCCACGCGGTGATGTTGGCGAGATCTGCATTGGCGGACCGCAGGTGATGAGGGGCTACTGGCAGCGCGCCGAGGACACGGCGAAGGTGATGACGGACGCGGGCGATCTGCGCACGGGCGATATGGGCTACGTGGATGAGCGCGGCTACGTGTTCATCACTGACCGCAAGAAGGACATGATTCTAGTCTCGGGCTTCAACGTCTACCCGAACGAGATAGAGGACGTGGTCGTGCGGCATCCTGCCGTGCTCGAGGCTGCTGCCATCGGCGTGCCCGATGCCAAGAGCAGCGAGGCGGTAAAGCTGTTCGTGGTGTGCGACGAAGGCCAGCAGCTCGACAAGGCGGCGGTGATCGCTCACTGCCGGGAGCACCTCACCAACTACAAGGTGCCGCGCCACGTGGAGTTTCGCGAAGACCTGCCGAAGAGCAACGTCGGCAAGATTCTCCGTCGAACCCTGCGTGATGAGGAGCTGGCCGCGAAGGCGGCGCCCACGGAGCAGGCCTCTTGAGTGAGTCTCGCGGCGGTAAGGGTGTTCACTTAGCAAAGCTTGCGAAACTATTAGGTAGAAGTCACGAGGTGCGCGGCCGTCAGGTGGACATGCATCCACCGGACGAGGCGATGCTCTGGTTCGAGGGATGGCAGGCGAAGCGCCTGGCCATGACCTACGAGGATCTCGAGGCTCAACCCCGCTACAAACCGGCCGTTGATTTCTTTCTTTCCGATATCTACGGTGCTCGTGACTTTAGTCGGCGAGACGATGATGTGCGCCGGGTCTACCCGCTGATGTCGCGCGTCCTGTCGGAGGAGGCGATCGGCTCGATCACCTTGGCGATGGACCTGCACGCGATGAGCCAGGAGCTGGATGAGAAGATGCTCGTTCAGTTGCGCGATCACCTCGGCGTGGCGGTGGGCACGGACCTGCAACCTGAGGACTATGCGCAGGCTTACCGACGCGTGGGCGAGGTAGAAGAGCGCCAGCGCCAGATCGAGCTGGTGGTGCAGCTTGGACGTACCCTCGACCGCGTGGTGCCAAACCCGATGCTCTACACCGCCGTGAAACTGGCTCACGGGCCAGCGCACATGATGGGGTTCGGTGAGCTGCAGGACTTCGTGGAACGCGGTTTCGTCGCCTTCCGGCACATGCACGGAGCGGATCGGTTTCTCGGCGCTGTGCGTGATCGAGAGCTAGCGATTCACCATCGCTTAATGGCCGGTGAGTTGCCGTCTCGGTGGTTCATGGGAGGCGATGCCTTGGAGCAAGACATGGCGCAAGCCGAGGCCGCCACGGGCGGGGGCGCCTAGAAATGGGGCGTGGAGCCCGCTAACCGCGTGTCCGAACTCCACGCGGCTGTCCAAGCCCATTACCTTAGGGCCGCTTTCTGCGCTGGGTTCTGGCTGATCGCCCTCCTTGGCGGTTCCGCCTGGGCGGTTCAGCATCTCTACCGGCCACTCCCGACGCTAACGCCCAGCGCGTATCTCGTGTGGGTGCTCAGTGGATGGCTGCTGGCGATCAACTTGTGCACCTGGCAATTCTGGCGCTTGGATAAGCGTCTCGCCAGCGACGCGGGCCAGGTGCGCGTGCCGGAGGCCTTGCTATTGCTGCTGTGCGTAGCAGGCGGCGTGGCGGCAGCCCTCGCGGCTATGCGTTTTCTACGCCATAAGTCAGCTAAGCGTTCCTTTCAGTGGCGCCTGCTGCCGATCGTGTTGCTTTGGGTTGGGGCCGTTGGCGCGATCCTGTGGTTCTCGGCCTAACGTTGGCATTGGAGGCAGTAGTAGCTCGCACGCTGCCCGATCACGCGCTGGCGAATCTCGGTGCCGCAGGTGCGGCAGGGTTCGCCCTCGCGGCCGTAGACGGCGAGTTCGAGCTGGAAGTAGCCGGGGGAGCCATCGCTGCGCAGGAAGTCTCTTAGGGTGCTGCCGCCGCTGTCGATCGCTCGTTGCAGAACCTTGCGCACGGTCTGCGCTAGGCGCACGTAGCGGGCGCGAGAGATGCGTCCTGCGGGCCGTGTTGGTGAGATCCCTGCCTCGAATAGAGATTCGCTCGCGTAGATGTTGCCAACGCCCACGACCACGTGGCCGTCCATCAAGAAATTCTTCACCGCTCCGCGGCGACCGCGCGAGCGCTCAAACAGATAGTCGCCGTCGAACGCATCTCCAAGGGGCTCGGGGCCGAGCTCGGCGAGCAATGGATGGGAGGACACTGGGTGAGGTGACCAAAGAAGTGAGCCAAAGCGCCGCGGATCGTTCAAGCGTAGGGTGGCCCGATCGAAGCACAGGTCCACGTGGTCGTGGGGCTTCAACGCTGGCTCCTTACCTCGCTCTATCACCCGGACGCTGCCGGACATTCCTAAGTGCAGCAGTAGGTTGCCGCGGGGCAGGCGGAAGATGAGATATTTGGCGCGGCGCTCGAGGCCCTCTAGTGGCTGGCCCGCGCTGGCGGCGGGCAGCGATGGAGGCACGGGCCAGCGTAGGCGCGACTCGCGCACCACTACCTCCTGCAGGGTGCCGCCCTCCACGTGCGGGGCGATTCCACGGCGAGTGGTCTCTACTTCGGGTAACTCAGGCACGTGTCTCCTTCCGTACAGACCGCAAATCGTCGGCTTGTGATCTCGGCCGTCGAGGGACTGGGGCCGGCACGTTAGCATCTTGGGCGAAGGGGGCGCCTTCGAGAACGCTGCCGCCTCCTTCGGTGATTGCGGATATCGTGAATCCGATCATCAACCTACGTTGGCATGTTGGCTGCTTTGCCCGGGTCATCACAAGATCATCTCGCGCGATTTGTCAGCTGGCGTAGCGCTCCGCTAAAGTGCCTCTCGCACCACCGCTTATTGCGGTGCAGTAACGACGACACTCTCCCGAGGACTGGATGGAATATCTCGACGGCTTGCTGAACCTCAAGTTCTGGGGCGTGACGATACTCACGCTGACTTTCCTGCAGATGACGATCGCGTCGGTCACCTTGTACCTGCACCGCGATCAAGCTCACAGAGGCGTCGATCTGCACCCGATCGTCCGCCATGTAATGCGCTTCTGGCTCTGGCTATCCACAGGCATGGTCACCGCCGAATGGGTGGGGGTGCACCGCAAGCACCACGCGCACTGTGAGACGGAAGACGATCCTCACAGCCCTCAGGTTCACGGCTTGAAGAAGGTGCTATTCGAGGGCGTGGAGCTATACCGCAACGCGGCCAAGGACGCGGAGTCCGTGGCGAAGTTCTCGCGCGGCACGCCGGACGATTGGATCGAGCGAAACCTCTACTCCCGCTGGCGCTTCGCCGGGCCCACCTGCATGGCGCTGATCGACCTGGCGCTGTTCGGGGTTGCCGGGATCACCGTGTTCGGCCTGCAGATGCTCATGATCCCGTTCTTTGCGGCGGGCGTGATCAACGGTGTTGGCCATCACACAGGCTATCGAAACTTCGAGTGCGAGGACGCGTCCACGAACGTCACGCCTTGGGGCCTGTGGATCGGCGGCGAGGAGCTGCACAACAACCACCACGCCTTCCCGAGCTCCGCCCGGTTCTCCGTGCGCAAGTGGGAGTTCGATATCGGCTGGCTCTGGATCCAGATGCTCTCGGCCGTCGGCCTAGCGAAGGTGCGACGGGTGTTTCCCAAGCCGGTGATCGCTGCCATGGACGAGCCCGTCGTGGACCTCGAGACCATGCGCGCCATCATCACGAATCGCATGCACGTGCTGCGTGACTACGGCAAGCGAGTGACCCTGCCGGTGCTCGCGACGGAGGCTAAGCAAGCCGATGATGCCCGCTGGCGCCAGCTCTTGCGCCGTGCGCGCAAGCTGATGATCCGCAGCCCGCAGCTGCTGGACGATCCCTCACGGCGCGAACTTGGCGACGTGCTCGCGAATAGCGAGCAGCTGCAGAAGGTGCACGAGTTCCGCGAGCGCCTGCGCCAGATGTGGAGCGGCGTGCACCCTCACGAGCGCCTCGTCGACATGATGCGCGAGTGGTGCGCTGAGGCTGAGGCTAGTGGTATCCGGGCCTTGGAAGAGTTTTCCACGCGGCTACGCCGCTACCGCATGCAGGCTGCCTAAGGGAAGGGTGCTAGGCTCCTCGCGTTGCGGAGCCATCCCTTCCAGGGTTAGGAAAAAGAAAGGCCGCTCCGGGGAATCTGGAGCGGCCTTTCTAACTCAGGACACTAGTTTCGGACTCGACATTCGCCCAACGGGCGGCACGGCGGGCGCCCTATTTGATCTTCGCTTCCTTGTACGTCACGTACTGGCGGATGCGGGGGTCGAACTTGCGCACTTCCATCTTCTCCGGATGCAGGCGCTTGTTCTTGGTAGTGGTGTAGAAGTGCCCGGTGCCGGCGCTGGACACAAGGCGGATCTTGTCGCGGGCAGAGTTGGCCATGGCTCGCTACTCCGTCAGATTTTGTGGCCGGCAGCGCGCAGGTCCTTGAGGACTGCTTCGATGCCGCGCTTATCGATAATGCGCATACCGTGCGTGGACACGCGGAGCTTCACGAAGCGCTTCTCGCTCTCCACCCAGAAGCGGTGGTCGTGAAGGTTCGGCAGAAACCGACGGCGGGTCTTGTTGTTGGCGTGCGATACGTTGTTACCGGTCGCCGGACCCTTGCCCGTGACCATGCATACCCTAGACATGGCGTCTTTACCTGTTGGAAATCGTGGTTCCGCGGGGTGCACCGTAGTGCTCGCCCGAAGATCGAGAACCGCGCATACTAGCGGGGGCAGCACCGTTCGGCAATAGGCTGGGGTCTGGTGCTTCGGTGACGCGCGTGGGTGCTCAGTCGCAGTCGCGTATGTCGATGCTGCCGCTCATCGTGTTCACAGCAACCCGTACGCTGCCGTCCCCTTCGCGAAATCGTAGTCGTGAGCCGGGGCCCCAGCCCTCTTCCTTAGGGCGCTGACGCGTGACCCGGTCCACGATGTCGCCGGAGAAGGACTCCAGGTCGAATTCGACGTTCTCACGCTTACACAGGTGCAGGGTCACCTCGCCGGAGACGGACCCGGCCCGCAGGCGGGCGCGATCGCGGAGGTGGCCGTACAGGGTGATCTCGCCGGATACGCTCTCGAGCTTCGCCTCATCCAGCACTTCGCTGCGTACGCGAGCATCGCCGGAGATCGTACTCACGCGCACCTCGCCGTTGACCTCTAGCACCTCCGCATCGCCGCTAACCGCGTTCACGTAAAAGCGGCCTTCAGCACCGTTGCCGTCGAACTCGATGTCACCGGATACCGTTTCCAGTTGCACGTCGCGGCTAGCGCTGTCGACGTCGATGTCCCCGCTAACGCTCTGAACGCGCTGGTCTCCGTGGTGCCCATCTACGGACACGTCCGCACTAACGCTTGAGATCTCGAGGCGGACGTTCTCTGGGACATCGATCCTCAGATCCGCATCACGGCTGTCGCTGCGCCCATACCAGCGTTTGTCTGCCTCGACGCGAATCTCCGCATGGTCCTCGTCGTGTTTCACGATGAGCGATTCGGGATCGCCCTCGAGCTCGGCTACCAGGCGAACCTCCTGGCGCGACCAGGCGCGCACCTCGATCTTGCCCTGCACGTTGATGATCTTGAGGTGGCCACCATCGGCTAGGGCAAACTCTCGCTCCACGGTGGTATCCGCGACCGCTGGCACCGTGGCTGCGCTCGCCAGCGAGGCGCACAGGAGCGCCTTGGCCAGTGACAGGGAGTTACGCGTCTGGCTCATATCTCGATGACCTGTTGGGCGGTTTGGGCCAGCCGCTGCACGGACTTCAGCAAACTCAGCTCTTGCTGGCAGGTGGTGACGAGCAGCTGCTGTAAGGATGCGTTGTCCGGATCTTCGGCCAAGGCCAGCTCGATGGTGGTAAGGGCGGCGCGGATCTCGAGCAAGTTTCCCGCCACCACGCGCCGTGATGCGGGATCCAGACGCTCTAAGCTAGCCTCCAGGATCGCCATCAGCTCGCCTCGGGCCATCGTGTAATCCACCGGCAGCACGCTGGCCTCTATGGGCGTCAGTGCCTCGGTCGGCGGAGCTAGCCGGGCCATCAGCTCGTCCTGGTTGTCCAGCGGTGCGTAGTGGGCACGGGTGGCGACGAAGGTGGTCAGACTGGCAGTGGCGACCAGCAGCACGGTGGCCGCGAGGCCCCACAGGCGTCCGTTGCCATGGGTCGCCGCGCGCGCCGCGCCCGATCGGTGTTCCTGCGCTGCGCGGGCGTCGTGGTTCGTTAGCCGCTTCTCGATCTGAGGCCACAGGTCATTCGGCGGGGTTAGCTGCTGCGGCAGTTCGCGAATCGCCTGGTCCAATTCTTGGTCGTTCATGTCCAATTTCTCCTTCAGCGCACGAGACGCTGCTTGAGCAGCTGGCGTGCCCGGTGTAGCTGCGCCTTGCTGGTGCCTGCGGCAACGCCGAGGGCATCACCTGCCTCCTCGTGCGTATAGCCGTGCAAGGACACCAGCACAAATACCTTGCGCGCCTGTTCCGGAAGCTCCGCGATTGCCTGTTCCAGATCGAGCTGCGCGGCGTTGTCCGGTGCTGGCGCGGCCACGCGATCCAACGGATCGATGTTCTCGCCGTCCTCGTCGCTGTGTGCACTCACTAGTTTCAAGTGGGCGCTGCGACGTTTCCACTTGCGCTTCAGGCCTAGGGCCTGATTGACCGCGATACGATGGAGCCAGGTGCTGAAGCGGCTATCACCAGCGAAGCTCGCGAGGGCGTTCCAGGCATTCACGAAGGCCTCCTGCACGCAGTCCTCTGCCGCGGCTGCATCTGCCGTCAGGCGCAGGCATACGGCGTAGAGCCGGCCGTTATGCCGCCGATAGAGGGTTTCGAAGGCTTGCGTGTCGCCGGCGCGGGCGAGGCCCACCAGCTGCTCGTCGCTCCGCTCGTCCTCGGATTGGTTCGCTCGGATGTCGATCACCGTTGCCGTCATAGTTTCCATCGCGTTCCGCGGCTGTTCGTGGGGCCTTGGATGCTTCACGCGATAGGAAAGGTTTGAGTCCGAAGGCGCTGGAATCAAGCGCCCGACCCGTCGGCATCGCTATTCGACCGCTGAATATGGCCGATCAGCGGCATTTCCGGGCAACTCGTGCGTAAAACAATTGTCGCACCCTCATACCGTGGGCGCGATGTGGGGGAAAGCGGGTGGCTCAAGCAAAGATTTGTCGCAAGCGGCTTGCGCAGGCTGCAGCCCAGCACCTCGTCCTGACGCTGGCAGCCGCTGTGACGTGCGTCGGATCCGCCATCGCGCAAACCTCAGCCGGTGAAGCCGCGGCACCCTGCGCGGGCGAAGAGTTCCGCACCTTCGACTTCTGGCTTGGCGATTGGCAGGTACGCACGGCCGACGGAAAAGTGGCTGGAGCTAATCGAATTACGCGCCGCGAAGGCGGCTGCGTGCTCCTCGAGCAGTGGATCGGCGCGTCGGGCAGCACTGGCATGAGCATGAACTTCTACAGCCCTTCGAGCGGTCGCTGGAACCAAGTCTGGCACAGTGCCTCCGGCGCCTTGATCGACATTAGCGGCGGCTGGGACGGCGAGTCGATGGTGCTCACAGGCACCATCGAATACGTGGCCACCGCCGCCATCCAACCGTTTCGAGGAACTTGGACGCCGCTCGACGATGGCCGCGTACGCCAGTTTTTCGAGCAATCGGATGATGGGGGCGATACCTGGCAGCCGTGGTTCGAGGGTTTCTACGCACGCCGCGACGCATCGCCTGAACCCTAGCCCTTGCGCAGCGTACCCCTGACAAGCGAGTGTTGAAGGTAGCTGTATGGATTCGTAAGGTGAATCATAGTAACCCGCGCTCGGCGAGCGATGTGCACTCCTCGTCTCCCACAACCAGATGATCGAGCAACCTCACCTCGACCAATGCCAGCGCGTCGCGAAGCCGTCGCGTAATGGCCTGATCCGCATGGCTGGGCTCGGCCATGCCGCTCGGGTGGTTGTGAGCAACAATCATCGCAGCAGCATTGTGTGCTAGGGCCTGACGCACGACTTCACGTGGATGCACGCTCGCCCCATCGAGCGTGCCCCGGAAGAGCTCCTCGAAGCAGATGAGGCGATTGCGGTTATCTAGGTAGAAGCAACAGAACACCTCGTGCGGCAGGTCTCTCAGGCGGGCACGCAAAAACTGGCTGGCGGCGTGCGGCGTGTCGAAGGCGTCGCGACGATCCAGGCCTTCCTCCAAGTGACGCCGCACCAACTCCACTGCCGCCTGCAGCTCGGCGAACCGAGCGCTGCCGACGCCGGCCACGGCACACACTTGTTCACGACTCGCGTTGAATAAGCCTCGGACGCTGCCAAACTGCGCTAGCAGCGCGCTAGCGATCTCGTAGGCGGATTGCTGGCGATTGCCATGGCGCAGGACGATCGCCAGCAGTTCCACGCTGGACATCGCGCGTGGGCCAAGCTGTAGCAAGCGCTCGCGGGGGCGTTCACGGGGTGGTGGAAGGATCAACGGCGGTACGCGCGCGGGGCGCCTCCTGCTGCCTGGGCCGAATCAGTCGCAGTTTGCGCGAGCAGTAGAGGTTTGCGCTCCGGCTTATCGCTATGATGTGCCCACTAATCCGATCGGTGAGGGGAGCGGACCTTGGCCGCAGCCGGCAAGCTAGAGGGTAAGCGCGTCCTGGTGGGCGTGAGCGGGGGAATCGCGGCGTACAAGAGTGCGCTGCTCGTGCGACGTTTGCGTGAGCAGGGCGCCGAGGTGCAGGTGGTGATGACCGCCGGCGCCGCACAGTTCATCACGCCCCTGACCCTGCAGGCGCTCTCCGGTAATCCCGTCCGCGACGCCCTATGGGATGAGGCGGCGGAGGCTGCCATGGGCCACATCGAGCTCGCCCGCTGGGCGGATCTGGTGCTGATCGCGCCCGCCACCGCCCACCTGGTTGGTCGCTTGGCGCACGGGCTGGCAGACGACCTGCTCTGCACCGTGTGCTTGGCGACGGAGGCGCCTGTGGTGCTGGCGCCAGCGATGAATCGCGTGATGTGGCAGCACCCAGCCACCGAAGCCAACTGCCAGGTGCTGGCGCAACGCGGGGTCGCCCTGTTGGGTCCGGGGGAAGGCTCCCAAGCCTGCGGTGAGGAGGGTGCCGGGCGGATGCTCGAGCCGGAGGAGATCGTCACCGCAATCACCGGCCAGGCCGGACCATTTGCGGCCTCAGGCGACAGAGAACTAGGCGGTCTGCGCGTGCTACTGACGGCGGGTCCGACGCGAGAAGCTCTAGATCCCGTGCGCTTTCTCAGCAACCGAAGTTCGGGAAAGATGGGCTACGCCGTGGCGCAGGCGGCGGCGGAGGCGGGCGCGGAGGTAACGCTTGTCAGCGGCCCCACTCACTTGGGGACGCCGTCAGGTGTGACCCAGGTGGATGTGGAGAGCGCGCGCAGCATGCACGATGCGGTCATGGCCAGGGCGTCGACGGCGCATATCTTCATCGGCACGGCGGCGGTGGCGGACTACGAATGTCGTGAGCCTGCCGAGCACAAGCTGAAGAAGGCGCAGCTGGGAGATCTTATGGTGCTCGAGCTGCATCCTGCACCTGACATTCTCGCGGCAGTAGCAGCCCTGGCGGAGCCACCGTTCACGGTGGGCTTTGCTGCAGAGACCCGCGACCTAGAACGCAATGCGCGCGCTAAGCTGGAACGCAAGAGGTTGGACATGATCGCGGGTAACGTGGTCGGCGCCGCGCGCGCCTTTGACTGTGCAGACAACGAGATCACCGTGTTTTGGGTCGACGGAAGCCGCCCCCTCGGCCATCTCCCTAAGCTCGACTTAGCCCGCTCCCTGGTGGCGGTGATCGGCGAACGCTACCGAGCGACGAGAGGATAGACGCATGCCTGATGAGCAACGTTCGATCGCGCTGAAGGTGCTGGACCCCCGACTGCGGGAGTTCGGCGTGCCTGAGTTGGCCACCAACGGAGCGGCAGGTCTGGACGTGCGTGCTTGTATCGAACAGCCGCTGAAGCTGGAGTCCGGGGCGACGGAACTCATCCCCACAGGGTTTGCGCTGCACATTGCCGACCCATCGCTCGCGGCGGTGCTCCTGCCGCGGTCGGGGATCGGTCACAAGCAGGGCCTTGTACTCGGCAACCTCACCGGACTGATCGACTCCGATTACCAAGGGCAGGTCTACGTGTCCATGTGGAATCGCGGTCGCTTCGCTCGCGAGATCACACCGGGCATGCGGATTGCGCAGATGGTGTTCGTGCCGGTGGTGCAGGTGCGCTTTGAAGAAGTGGGCAGCTTCGAGGCTAGCGACCGCGGAGAAGGCGGCTTCGGGCATTCAGGGACGGCGTAGGATCGGGAACTTAGCGCTGGCCGCTCGCGCCGGCGCGAGTCTGTCGCAGAGCGTCAGGGCTCGCGAACTCCTGGTAGATCTCTAGGTCTGACTCAAATCGTCGTTCTTGCTCAATTAGCTTGCGGCGCAGGGTTTCCGCATCCTCTTGGCGTTCGCTCAGGGCTTGGTTGGCGACCTGCAAATCGAGTAGAAGGTCCGAGGGCATCGGCGGCAGAGAGCTTTCAGACGAGTAAGGAAAATTGAACTCTCTCGCTTTGTCCATGAGCGAGCGTAGCTCGTCCCGCAGCTCTCGCACCTTGTGGTCATTGACCGACTGGCGGTAGTACAGGGCCTCCATACGCGACTTGTGGTAGCTCCTGAGGTCCCCGATCGTGGCGTAGGATCGGAACAGGTTGTCGCGGTACTCCGCCTGGCGCTTCGTCAAAGCCGCGCGCGCTGCGTCGCGTTCCGCCTTCTTACGCTGCTCGGCCAGTTCCTCCTCGGTCGGGGCGCGAGGTACCTTGCCGGTGACTACGCCTTGGTCGTTGAGCGTCTCGCTCTCGCGGTCTTTCTCCTCCGGTGGCAGGCTTTCCTCGATGTGGATGACGCCGTTTTCGTCCACCCAGCGCACGTACTCCTTGGCGCTCGCGGCACCGCCGAGCACGCAAGCTAGCAGGCATAGCCCCGCAAGGCGGACCCACATTTTGTATTGCGGACTGAACACGTTACGCATCATCTCAGGACTGATTGGGCCGACACCTCGTCACGGAAGCCTGTCCCTCAGCGACGACGCGTACCGACAGTGTACCGCCGCGCGAGGGCGTGGACACGTCATTGGAACCCGTACCTTGCCCGGTAGTCTTCTAGGGACTTCAGAATCTGTGATCTGTTCCCGTCGGCCCGCAACCATTGTGTCAAATCGTCAAGGGAGGCCACGCTTGCGATCTGCAAGCCCAGCTCGCGCTGCGCTTCATCGATGGCAGAGCGCTCGCCTTGACCGCGCTCCTGCCGGTCTAGGGCGATCAGCACGGCGGCCGCTTCGGCATTCTGCCGGCGAATGATCTGCACCGACTCGCGAAGCGCGGTGCCGGCAGTGATCACATCATCCACCACAAGCACCCGACCGGCGAGGGGGGCGCCCACCAGGTGCCCACCCTCGCCGTGGTCCTTTGCCTCCTTGCGGTTGAAGGCGAAGGGCAGATTGCGCCTGTGTTGCGTGGCCAGGGCCGCCGCTGTGGCGGTCACCAGCGGGATACCCTTGTAGGCAGGACCGAAGAGCATGTCGACCTCGAGACCGCGTTCGACGATCGTGTGCGCGTAGAAGCCGCCAAGCTTGGCGATGGCCTCGCCGGTGGAGAACAAGCCTGCGTTGAAGAAGTAAGGGCTGACGCGGCCAGACTTCAGCGTGAACTTACCGAAGCGCAGGGCGCCCACCTCTTCGCATAGGGAAAGGAACTGATCGCGGATGGAGCTGCTGGTGTTCATGGGCCTCGTCGACGGTGGCGTAGGACTCTCGGCCCCGTATCATAAGCCGCCGAGCGCCAGCCGGCGCAGCGCGAAGGAACCTCATCGATGCGTATCGTCACCGCCAACTTGAACGGCATCCGCTCGGCCGGGCGCAAGGGCTTCTTCTCCTGGATGACGCGCCAGCGCGCGGACGTGGTCTGCGTGCAAGAAACCAAGGCCCAGCGCGAACAGCTGGACGACGCGCTTTACCATCCACGCAGCTTCCACAACGTCTTCGTGGACGCGCAGAAGAAGGGATACAGCGGCGTCGCGCTCTACGCGCGGCGTGAGCCTGACCAGATCATTACCAGCCTGCAGGAAGCCAGCCATGACGGAGCTGTCGGCTGGGCCGAGTTCGACGCGCAGGGACGCTACGTGGAGGCGCGCTTCGGCAAGTTGAGCGTGGTGTCCTTGTACCTTCCTTCTGGTTCCTCCGGCGAGGAGCGCCAGCAAGCGAAGTGGCGGTTCTTAGATTTGTTCGGTCCCCACCTCGAGCGCCTCGCGCAGGGCGATCGCCAGTACGTGATCTGCGGCGACTGGAACATCGCGCACAGGCGAATCGACATCAAGAATTGGCGCAGCAATCAGAAGAACTCTGGCTTCCTGCCCGAGGAGCGTGCCTTCATGGACACGCTGATCGACAACTACGGCTACGTGGATGCTTTCCGCGAGGTCGACCAGCGTGAGGAGCAGTACACCTGGTGGTCGAATCGCGGTCAGGCCTACGCCAACAACGTGGGATGGCGCATCGACTATCAGATCCTCTCGCCTTCCCTGGCGGGCAGCGTCAGTAAGGCGCGCGTCTACAGAGAAAAGCGCTTTTCGGATCATGCGCCGCTAATTATCGACTACGCCTTTTGAGCCTCGCCCTGAACAAAGTCTGGCTGCGTTTCCGTCCACTTCAGTAGTCGATAGACCCAGGGCAGAAGCAGGTATGCCGGGATGCCGGCTAGGAAGGTGAGGAGAAAGGTGCTTTGATAGCCGATCACTTCGGACAGATTTCCTCCCGCCCATCCGGCCACGGATCTACCGAAAATGAACATGGAGGAGAGCAGTGCGTACTCCGCGGCGGAGCGGCGCTTGTTCACGATAGACATGAGGAAGGCCAAGAACGCGCCGGTGCCGAGGCCTTGGGTGAACGACTCCACGGCCGATGCTGAATACATGATGGTCTGAGCGAAAAGGTCCGGCGGCGTCTGCGGCGAGAGTGGCAGCACCAATGAGACGCCCCAGTAGCCGAGGTTTGAGATCATCTGCGTGAGACCGAGCATCCAGAGTGCCTTGAACACACCGATGCGGTCGGTGATCGCACCGCCGATCAGCCCGCCCGCCACGGAGAGGGCCAGGCCGATGTTGACCGAGACCAGACCGATCTGGGCGGGTGAGAACCCAACGTCGAGCCAGAACGGCTTGACGATGAACCCGATCGTAGTGTCGGCGAGCTTGAAGGTCACGATGAACAGGAGCACCACCAGCATGCCGGGGCGGCGTAGCATGCCGATGATGGCGCCGAACATGAGTCCCTGTTCGACGGACTGTGCCCTGTCGCGACCACCATCAACCGGGGCGCTTCCCGGCGTACCGCGCTGACTGGCGAGCAGGGTGAGGGCGAACCAAAGCGCGACTGACCCGGCGAGGGCGTACCACCAGAAGCCGGCGATATCATCAGCAAACTTTACGGATTTGTTAACTATCCACGCGGTGCCAAGGAGCATGGCGATGACCGAGGCCATCGCCGCGGGCGTGCGCACCACGGTGAGCAGCTCCTCGCATAAGCCCAAGGTAGGGGGCTTCGCCAAAGACTGTTCGGCGGGTGCCAGGCGACAGGCAAAGGCGCACAGGACCAACAAGGCGCACGTGCAGGCGTACACGCCAGCCCAGCCGATCAACTCCTGCGTGGCCAGGGCGAAGCCCGCGGCGATCATGCCTGCGCGGTAGAATCCCACGCGTAAGCCGTTCGCCACGCCGAGCTCCCGCTTGTTGACCAGTTCAATCGTGTAGGCGTCGATGGCGATGTCGTTGGTGGCGGACATGACCACAAACACGCCGATCATCATCCACACCCAGGGCCCGAAGCCCAGGGAGAAGGCGAGGGGGCTGAGCAGGGCCGCCATGATCAGGTCGACGGCGAACATCCAGTGCCGGAAGCCACGCAGGTGGCCGACGATCGGTGCCCACAGATACTTCAGCGTCCAGCCCAGACCGAGCAGGCTCAAGAACCCGATCTCGCCAAGCTCCACGCCCTGATCGCGGAAGTACACGGGCAGGATTTCGTAGAAGACGCCTAGGGGGAACCCCTGCGAGAAGTAGAGGACGGCGATCCAATAGGCCTTGCTCTGCCAGAGCGGGTTGCGCTTCAGGGAGGTGCTCGCGACGTTGGCGTTATCTGGCATGCTGCATGGACTGGCTTCGCGCTAGCTTGCGGGAGTGGATGGGTGAGTGATGATAGTGCTTGGGTCGACGTCGCGCCCTTGGAAGAGTTCGATGATCCAGGCACGCGGGGGTTCACCCACGAGGATTGGGACCACTGGGGCTTCGTGGTGCGTGTAGGCGATGCGCTAGCAGCCTACCGCAATGCATGTCCCCACGCGGGTCACCCGATGAACTGGGCGCCCGACGCCTTCCTGACCGCCGATGAGCAGCATCTCATCTGCGCCTCTCACGGCGCTGTTTTCGACCGCTTGAGCGGGGAGTGTGTAGCTGGCCCCTGCCCCGGCCAGCGCCTGCAGCCTGTGGCCGTGCGCGTTAACGACGGACGTGTGGAAGTTGCGCCAGCGCAGGCGGCTGGCGCGGGGTAGGACTTGGCGCCCTCGCGGATCAGCGATCGCCAGCGTCGAAGAAGTCGAGCGGGTCGAACCAGACGGCGTGCGGACAGTCGTCGTATTCGACGCCGTAGTCTTCCTTCTGTAGATCCATGGAGCCGGTGTAGTCCTCCGGCGGTTCTATTTCGGTCGGCTCCTGGTCGTCCCAGACGTCGACGTCTATCTCCTCGACGGTGCCATCGAAATGCTGGGTCTCGATGGTGCTCGTGGGCTCGTCGAACGCGACTACTTCGAACACGCGGCCATCCGTGTGCCGGTACCAGCCTCCCACACTCGGAACGACTAGGTTTGCCATCACGCACCCCGTTTTTGTTGCAGTGCCTCGCAGACGTCACCACTCGCCCCCATAATACGCCCCTCCTCGCCCGAGGGAAGTGGAGTTCCGGCATCTGTCGCCGGCTTTAGATAGCGATTGTCATGTTCGAGTCGTTCGTCAAAACCTTCGTCGTGTTTTTCGTCGTCGTAGAACCGATCTCACTGGTGCCCGTGTTCGCGGCCCTCACCCGTGGCGGCGGCGCGGTGTTCCGACGCCGCATGGCCGTGAAATCGGTGGCGCTGGCGGCGGTGATCTTCGCCCTGTTCCTATTCAGCGGCGATCTGCTACTGCGGGCCCTCGGCATCAGTTTGGACGCGTTCAAGATCGCCGGCGGCTTGCTGCTCTTTTTGCTGTCCGTGGACATGGTGTTTGCGCGCCAGTCGGGGCTGCGCTCGGCCACCGTCCGCGAGCAGGAAGAGGCCCGCTACCGGGAGGACATCTCCGTGTTTCCGCTGGCCTTTCCCCTGATCGCGGGGCCCGGTGCCTTGGCCACCCTGGTGCTCCTCGGCGCAAGTACGGACGGTGATCCGGTGGCGATCGCGGTCTTGGGCTTGGTGGTATTGGTGGTGCTCACCATCACCTTGCTGTTGCTGCTGGGCGCCCGTCACGTGGAGCGGGTGATCGGTGTGACCGGGGCCAACGTGATCAGCCGCCTTGCCGGCGTAGTGCTGGTGGCGCTGGCGGTGCAGTTCGTGATCGACGGCGTGCGCGATACGGTGATCACTACGCGTCGAGCCGTGGAGGCGCTCGAGATCCAGCCGACTTGCGCTCCCACCTCGGAGCAACCGGCTGTGCAGGCCACTACGGCGCCGGAGACGGGGGGCGTTGCGCCTGAGGCAGACGCTGGGGCCGGCCCGAAATCGAACCCAGAAACCTAAACGCGACGATAGGCAAGATCTACCACATCGTGGCCTAGACGCTCACCACGACGCTGGAAGTGTGTCTGCGGCCGAGTGGTCGCGGCTGCCAGCTGGTCCTCAGCGACGATGCGCTTGAGGGCCGGATGGGCGTCAGCGACTTCGACCATGGCCTCGCCGTAGGGCGCCCAGTCCGTTGCCATGTGCAGAACGCCGTTCGCGCGCAGGGCGCGGCCGACCAAGTCGAGAAAGGCGGGCTGCACGATGCGCCGCTTGTGATGGCGCTTCTTCGGCCATGGGTCTGGGAAGAGCAGCATTACCCGATCGATGGAGCCGGGCGCCAGTCGGTGCTCGAACACCTCGACCGCGTCTTGCTGCACGATGCGCACGTTGGTGAGTCGCTGTGCTTGGATGCTGTTGAGGGCCCGGCCTACGCCCGGTGGGTACACCTCGACACCGAGGAAATTCTGTTCCGGGAAGCGCTCGGCATGCCAGAGCAGCGAGGCGCCATTGCCGAAGCCGATATCAATGCAGCAGGGCGCTTCCCGACCAAAAGCAACCCCTAGGTCAATTGGCGTGGTGTCGAGGGCAATCCCGAGGTGGGGATAGAGACGCTCGAGGGCCTCGCGCTGGGCGCGCGTGAGGCGACCGTCACGACGGACGAAGCTGCGCACGCGGGCTCTCGGACGATCCTCCGGCGCCGCGCCCCCGCCATCCTCCCGTTCGGTCACGACTTAGAAGAAGATGCCTTCGATGGGCGATGAGGCGGTAGCGTATCGTCTCTTCGGGATGCGCCCTGCGCGGAAAGCCAAGCGGCCGGCCTCGACCCCGAGGCGCATCGCGTGGGCCATCATCACCGCGTCGCGCGCGCCGGCAATGGCCGTGTTCATCAGCACGCCGTCGCAGCCAAGCTCCATGGCGAAGGCGGCATCAGAGGCGGTGCCGACCCCCGCGTCCACCAGCACCGGCACCTTCGCCTGCTCGACGATGGTGAGGATATTGTAGGGGTTCTGGATGCCAAGGCCGGAGCCTATCGGCGCAGCCAAGGGCATGACGGCGACGCAGCCGATTTCCTCAAAGCGCTTGGCCATGATGGGGTCGTCGTTGGTGTACACCATGACGTCGAAGCCGTCTTTCACGAGCGTAGCCGCGGCCTCCAAGGTGGCCGGTACGTCTGGGAATAGAGTCCTCTCATCGCCGAGCACCTCCAGCTTCACCAGGGAGTGGCCGTCGAGCAGCTCGCGAGCCAGGTGGCAGGTGCGTACCGCATCTTTGGCCGTGTAGCAACCGGCGGTGTTAGGCAGCAGCGTGAATTCCTCCGGTGGCAGCGCTTCCAGGAGGCTGGGTTCGTCGGCGTGCTGGCCGATGTTTGTGCGACGGATCGCGACCGTGACGATCTGCGCTCCGGCGGCCTGGGTGGCAGCGCGCGTCTGCGTAAGGTCCGTGTACTTCCCCGTACCGGTGAGCAGTCTTGATCGGTACTGGGTGCCGGCGATGGTCAAGGGATCGGCGTGCGCCGCCGTGGAAGAAAGGGTGTCATTCATGGGGCTCTCCGCCGCAGGTCAGCCGCCGCCCACGGCGTGCACGATCTCTATCCGGTCGCCGTCTCGAAGGCGCGCCTGGTCGTGCTGCGAGCGGGGCACGATCTCGCCGTTGCGCTCTAGGGCGAAACGCCGCCCCGCTAGGCGCAGGGCCTGAACGAGATCTGCGACCGTCGCGTCTGATGACAGGCGCACGGGGTCGCCGTTGGCGAGCACGGTGATCGCGTGGGAGTCGGCGTGGGTGGTCATGGCGCCGCAGTGTACACGACGGCGCCCAGCCACCCAGTCGCCCCTACTGCTCCCGGTCGCCGTCGTCTTTCGCAGGCGCGTCCGGTCCCGGCAGACGGCCCGCTTCCTTTAGGGCGCGGCGGACGATGAACTCGAGTTGCGCGTTCATGCTGCGCAGGTCGTCATCGGCCCAGCGGCGCAGGGCGGCAAGCGTGCGCGGGTCCGTGCGGAAGAGGAAGGAGCTTCTTGCCACGGCTTGGTTTAACTCGTGGGGCGCGGGGTGCATCCGCCCCCGGTGGGGACGGGGCCTGGCGCGGTTAGTTCAGGTGCCATCGGCGGGTCAGCTGTAGAGCGAACCGGCGTTCACCACCGGTTGCGTGTGCCGGTCGCTACATAGCACGACGAGCAGGTTGGAGACCATCGAAGCACGCTTCTCATCGTCCAGATCTACGATCTGCTCCTTCACCAGACGCTCCAGTGCCATCTCCACCATGCCCACGGCGCCGTCGACGATCCGCGAGCGCGCGGCTACCACCGCTTGCGCCTGCTGGCGCTGAAGCATGGCGGCGGCGATCTCCGGCGCGTAGGCCAGGTGGCTGATGCGGGCCTCGACCACCTCGACGCCTGCTGTCTCCAAGCGGTCCTGAATGTCCTGACGCAGCTCAGCGCAGATCTCCTGCGTGCTGCCGCGCAGGGAGGTGGCGTGGTCTTCGCTGTCGTACGGGTGGCGGCTGGCCAGGTTGCGCAGGGCGGCTTCGCTCTGCACGGCAACGAAGTCCTCGTAATCGTCGACCTCGAACAAGGCCTCGGCGGTGTCTACCACCTTCCAGACCACCACGGCGGAAATTTCGATCGGGTTGCCGTCGCGGTCGTTCACCTTGGACGGCCGGCCGGAGGTGCGAGCCTTCTGCTGCACGACCTTGCCCTCGGCGTTCTTTCTTTCGGGCGTGGTGATGGAGCCGGTCTCGAAGTTACGCACGCGGCGGCTGATGCGCTTCTTGGAGAAAAAGGGGTTCACCCAGTAGAAGCCCGACTCGGTGATCGAGCCCTTGTAGTGGCCGAACAGCAGCAGGACGCGGGCGTCGTTGGGGGCGATGGCGACGAAGCCAAAGATGACCGCCACTCCTGTCGCCATGAGCACGAGCGCTGCGGGCACCCCATACACCTTTAGGCCTGGGTTGGCGGCGGCGTGAATGAGGAGGGTGAGTCCGCTGAAAAACAGGGCGGGGCAGATGACCAGGGCCAGCCATCCGGTGGCGGCGTTGTAGGTTCTTTCTGTGGACATGAGCGCTTCTCCAGCGGCTGAGCGATATCTAAGTGATATCACTTAGATAGCTCTAGAGGCAAGGCGGACTCAGGTAGTTGGTGATGATTTAGTAGTTTTCAATTACTAGTTTATAAAATTTAGAGCATATATTTTTCTAATAAGTTATGCAAATTATGAATTTAAGTGGAAACACCTCGCTCACTCTGTTGACCGTCTTAGAGCGAGTCCACGAGGAAACAGCGCAAAATTCCCCTCGCCGTAAAGCAGGTAGTTGGCCCAATGAGCTGCGCGTTCCTTTGGCATTGCACCCCTTCCTACCCGCACGGCCTCTGCCACGGACTCGCCTTCCAGAAGGCGCTCGTAGAACTTCTCGGCGAAGGTGCGCGCGGCGAGGTCACTCACGAACCAGTAGGTGCCAAGATATGCCTCGATCCCTGATCGCATAAAGAACTCAGCGAATGCCTCCGCACGCTTTGCCAGATCTTCCTCCTCCTCTGCCGAGCCGTTGCCCTCGGTGCCGTCCCCGCCGCGAACGCGGGCGCTTTCGCAGCCGTTGATCACCGCCAAGCGCGGCAGGTGCGTAAGCCTCAGCAGGTCTGCGACCTGTAGCGTTGTGCCTCCCGCCAACCTTAAGCCGCTGTTGCCCGCCCCTTCGCCATCGAAATACGCGTGGCCGCAGTAGTGGAGAATTTGCGCTGACCCGAGTTCCTGGAGCACGGCGTCCCTAGTCGCTTGCGCGCCTTTGAGCGTGACGACCTCGATCCCGACGCGCTCTTCCAGAGCCTCCTTGACGGTAAGCCCCTCCTGTTCTGCACCGGGCAGGTCCTCAGTCGGGTCTACGATCACGAGCACTTCGGTGACACCGGGCATCGGTGGGGTAGCGATGATCTGACGCCCTCGAGCGCCTTCGATCACCAAACGGCGCGTGAGTCCAACCTCCGTGGCCACTCCCGCCCCGTCATTGAAGCGCAGCGTCTCGAAGGGGATCTTCGACGCTTCGGGGTTGTGCACCACGTGTAGCGGCTGACCTTCCAGGATGGCGGCGAGCTCTGATCTGCTAGTGCCCAAGAGCAGATCCGCCACCCGGTCCCCGTACTCGCCAACGGCCTCCACGGAGGGCACGGAACGCCCAACTTTGCCGCCACCGACAATCAATCGCGCTATCTCCTCGGGGGTGACGGCGCGCTGATGGCCGCGACAGGCAGACGTACCTGCGGGCGGCACCAACACCGTACTCAGCTCTCGGTTATCTTCAGAGAGATTCGCTATCAGGTAGGTGGCGCGGCTGCGCGAACTCTCCCCTCCTCGATCATCCAGCGCCTCGCCTTCGCGACTCGTCAGGTGAACATCGCCAGCCCACTTCGCTTCGAGATGAGCGTGAATCTGTTTGTAGCGAATGGCGTCCGCTTCATACCAGACGACGGTCGTCGTATCGCGAAGCCGGACGAACGCGCGCAGCATCTCGTCGATCACCTGTACCGAGTGACTCTCCAGGGTGCCTCCGTAGGCGACCGTCGCCATGCGACGGAACTTAAAGCGCTTCGCGCGTTGAACCGCATCCCGTGCGGCTGCGCCCACGTCGAACACGAGAGCGCCGTCTCGCGGCTGCGCTTTGGGCACTAGACGTGCGATGTGCACCCACTCGGCGGCAATGTTCGCGTTAGCGGCCCCGATGACCGTTTGGTACGGATCTGCCCAAGTGCTGATCCGGTAGTCCAGGGCCTCGTCGATTCTTCCCGCTACGCCTCTGGTAGGCACGCCCTCGGCAATTGGGACGGAGATGGCGTCCACGTCGTCGGCCCTGAGCACATCACCACGGACCAGCTCCACCTTGAGCTTTCCTCGGGTCTCCTTTGTCTCCACGCGCAGAAGCCCACGCATGATTAGGCTGGCGATCTCCGCTGGATCTGTGCTGTAGCGCAGTCGGTTGTTCTCGCTCGGTGATAGTCCGTTTGGTGCATACACGCCAACCTCTGGCTTCCGGTAACGCTTGGTCAACTCACGGATTCTCTCCGCCAGTTCCTCCATGCTCGCTGGAAGCCCTAACGACCTAAGGTAAGGACTGCAAGAAATAGCTCTGCTGCGTTTGGCGAAGTACTGCGATCGATCGGTCCAGAAGGCCGCTTGCAGCTCCTTGGGACAGTTCTCTCCAGCCATTACCTGGGCGAGCATGCTCGCGGCCCCGCCGAATCCGCCCACCGCGTATACGGGTTTCTTGAGCAGCAGCATTTGCCACGCCTCCTCGACGATGCCGGGATACAAGCCTCCGTACCCCGCCTCCCGGTTACTTAGACGCGGGGCCGGCGCGCCACCGATCATCACGGCGGCGTCGAGCTGCCGCGCCATGAAGGCCCGCATCTCTGAGTAGTAGAGGGCCGGCGGCACTTGCTCATCTCCGGTCGCCTGCGGCCACGGCAGGGGATTGGAGCGCTTGTCATCGTCAGCGACGCTGTGGGCGTCGAACGCCCAGTCCGGATCTGCTTCCTCGATCGATGTGTTCGACGCCAGATAGCTGTTCAGCCACTTCACCGGCGTCGGCGCGTTCTGCGCGTATGCGTGTGTCAGCTGGACCAGCTGCTCGGTGAAACCGAGCCTACGGAAATCGCCACCGTAGCCTATAGAGGCACCAGCGGAGAGAAGGCAACGCGCGGTGTAGGTGATGGCGTCGTGCATGTGCTCTTGAATCACACCGTCGCGATTATCCGTATCAGGGTTATCGGACAGGGACATGCCAACGTTTAAGTTGGCGAGCGACTCCACGAGCTGTTCATCTTCCGTCCGCTTGCCAGATGCGAAGTCCAAGCGGCGATACGCGGTCGTGGGCGTTAGCAATGCAAGTCGTCGGTCCGCGGCGCTCAACACGCTGCGTTCCGGTCGTGGTAGCTCTGGATCAGGATGCAGAATCAGCCGCGTTGACGCCGAGCGAACCCGATCGCTTGCAAGGTCGAGTAGCTCTGGAGTTCTCGGAATCGAGACGAGTTGAGGAAGATCTGCGAGCTTACCGATGCGCTCGGCCTCACGCTCGAACATGCGCGCCTTGATCCACTCACTGAGTCCTCGAGCCACTACATCGCGGGCGCGGCCCGCTCGCCACACCATCGTCGGCGTGTTGCCGCCGTAGCTGGAGCTGCGGCACTCGCCGTCCTCGAGGGCGAGAACAGTCAAGCAAGCGATACGCTCGCTCTTCGCCCGGCGCAGCTCCTCCAGGCACCAGCCCCTATCGCTGTAGTTGTCACTGCGCACGGACAGGAATAGGGAGTCCTGATCCAAGGCGCTCCAGAGCTGCTCCTTCAGCGGATGTCCTGGGTAGAGCTCGCTGACGTCCCAGAAGCTGCTGAGGGTCGTGTTGTGTATGTAGCTGCGGACACCGTTGATCAGCTCATCAATGAATGGCAAATCGATTTTTGCGTGAGAGATGAAGATTCGCGGGTTTGCGCTGGCCTTGCTGAGCACCCTCGCGATAGCGGCGATGACCGCATCAACGATTGCTTCCTCTGGATTCTCTGGAGCGAACAAGCCACTGAGCACCGGTGCCTGTAGTTTCGGCTCCAACGCGCGCGCCGCCCGATCTAGGATGACCGGGATCACGCGCCCGGGCCCCAGCGCCTTGTTCCAGCTGTTGATCAGCTCGATGGCCCGCTGCCGTGCTTTGGGGCTAGTGGTGGTTCGCGCATCTATTGGGCAGACGATTACCGCATCTTCACTCGCGTCCGTATCGATGGCTTGCCCATTGACGCCAGGACGAATAGGAACGCCGGCCCCAAAAGCCAGGCGATCGCCAAGCGGCCGCGTGAGTGCCCCGTAAAGGGCAGTACCAAGCTTGACGGCGCGCGGGCGGGAGGCCCTCGTAAAGTAGGCTGTGTATACGATCAAGCTTGGTCGAAGCGTTGGTTCCTGCGGCATCTTGCTCCGCCTTAAAGTTCAGCGCGTGTGGCGGCTTAGGCCGCTAGGTAATTTGGCGATCCACTATGTTCTAGTGTGCTCGAAGTAGTGCGCATCCGGCACTTCTAGTTGTCTAATTCCGCCGTTTGGGGTCAGCGCGCCGCTTATCGGCACACTGCTGTGCCTCAGGAGTAGTGTGTTGTTTACGTAAGGGTTGGCTCGTCACTCGGATCTGGTCCTCTGAGCTTGTGGGGCTGCTAGTAAGAAAGATGACCTAGTAGGTGGACTTAATCTCTCGATTTAGCAGGTAAACCATCAAGTCAATTAGGTAATTAACGGTGAACGTGCTGAATAACTCCATTGTGCAGACGCAGCAGCGTGGAGTGAGGAGCTACGTGAGATATTCCGCTCATTCGGTGCACTGCTAGTTCGGCAGCGGTGCTGCGTAGGCGACGAGTCGCTCCCTGAGAAAGCTGACCCCGCCACGCTGAGCCCGCGGCGAACCATGCACTCAGCACGCATTCGGAGCAATTTCTCATGACGACGTCGCAACCAACCACAGCCCCAATCTCCCGCTATCTGGCATATATGTGCCTCCTAGGCGGCTTGTTCCTGCTTACCAGCGGTCTGTACGGGTTTGATCCCCGTCCGTTAGATAGTCACCTGTTCGTGGATGAAGTGAGTACGCAGCATGGCGTTCGCTGGCAGGGAATGGCGAATCCGAGTGTTGTGCTGCGGATCACCGATCCTGGTGTGCATCCCGATATCGCCTTCGAAGTGCCCAAGGGACGATTGGTGGATCTACACTTGACCAGCGCGGGCCACATCACCGCCACCAACGACCGCGGCACGCTCTGGGAAAGTCAGGACGGAGGAAGGCGCTGGCAGCGATCTCTTGCAGGGCCGGGGCGGCGAATCGCCGCCGTCGCCTGGGGCAGCGCCGAGCTGGCCATAGCGGTGGGACCTTCGGGCAATACCTACCGCACCGAAGACGGTGGCGTGAGCTGGCAGCGGGTGGCGACGGAGGTAGGGGAGGACCTATTTGGCGTCGCTTTTGTGGATCCGCAGCAAGTGTGGGTGAGCGGGGAACACGGGCGACTCTTGCGCAGCGATGACAGCGGACTCACCTGGCAGCCGATCGTGTCCGGCACCAAACGCGCGCTGCGCGACATCGACTTCGATGCGCTTGGTCAAAACGGATGGGCCGTGGGCGATGGCAACGCGATCGTGCGCACCCGCAACGGCGGTCAGCGTTGGTACGAGGAGGATGCCCCCACCGGGGTGTCGCTCGATTTCCAACGGGTCTGCGTTGAGTCGTCGCGACTGACGGTGATCTCGACCGACTGGCACGTGCTACGGAGCGAAGATGAGGGTCAGCACTGGGCGCTGGTGCCCGAGCAGCAAGGGGCGCCCGCCCACGCGGACGTTCTCCAGCAGCCGATGGCGAGGGCGGACCGCCAAGACCAAGAGTGGGTGTGGTGAGGCGCGGGGTAGCGGCTTCCGCCCGGTGCGGGAACGACGCCGATTGACAGATGCACTTCCGATCGGCGTCGCCCCTGGCGAGGGCTGCTAGCGAGCCTCGCTCATGTACTCGCGCAGCGTGTTCGCAGCGTTGGCCCGCTCGGCGGCTGCCCATAGGCGCTTCCGGGCTCGGTGCAGTGTTTTGCTGAACACCGATGCATCGAGTTGGAGCGTCGCCGCCACCGTATCGCGATCCTCGTCAAGGAAGAAGCAGCGTCCTAGCAGCTCTCGATCCCGATCGACGGTGAGATCCTCCAATAGGCCTTGCGTGAGCTCGACTAGCTCATGTCCGGCCACCACATCGGAGGCGTCTACGTCCGCCAGCGTCGTCTCGAGCTCTTCAGGGGCGATTCGCAGGGTCTGGCGCCACCGTTGGCGTAGCTCACCGAGGGCGACGCGCCGAGCGATCCCGCACAGGAACCCCGGCAACGCCTTTGGCTCGCGCAGCTTGCCCTCGCGCAGCTTGGTGAGTGCGATGACCCAGGCAGAGTTCAGCCAGTCCTCTCCATCCATGGGGTTGTCGACGTACCGACTCAGTGCGCGGCGCATGGCACCGTTGTAGCGGCGATGGATCTCAGTTTCCGCGCGCAGGCAGCCATTGCGCACTGCATCAACGAGGGTGTGATCCGAGTGGTCATCCATTGAGACTTTCTTGTTTTCCATAGCAAGGCGCTCCGCAGCGGCAGTAACTCGCCGGCTGGCGGTAGGTGCGCAGCCGGTGTGAGTTGCGCAGCCTCGCGATGCTGGGTGTTGAAAGTCTCTGAGTCGGGTGAAGCGACCCGATTTAATTGGATTGAAACTCGTTGAATCAACGAGTTAGGCGGTTGTGGGGTGCTTTTGGGGGGCTCAGGGCGGCAGTGGCGGCTGGCACGGTTGGCTCTTGAGGAGCGGTGCGAAATCCGGATCGGCGTCGACCGACGCGCGCGGGAATCCCAAGGTGATCGCATTGCGCAGGCTCTCGCACATGCGCACCGCGTCGCCTTGCACGGCGCGGGCGGATGCTTCGATCTGGTGCACATCGGGATCCTTCGGCCCGAAAGCACGGGCTCGATCTAGGTACCCATCAGCGATCGCGAATTCGCCCAAGCGGGCGTGCAGCAGACCTAGGTGAGCCAGCGTGTAACCGTCGGAGGGATCAATCGCGATGCTCTCCTCGGCCAGCCGCACCCCCTCTCGGAGTACCTCGCGGATCTCAGCATCGCTGGCTCCAGTCAGGATTAAGGCCTCGGCGAGCCGGGCGCGCGCCCAATACCCATCGGCACCATTCGCGATGGCAGCGGAATAGGCGTCGACGGCGCCTTGCCAATCGCCCTCGTAGTAGCTGATGAGCCCCAGGTTGACGAACGCGTACCCGAGCGGCTCGAGGGCGATGGACTTGTCCAGCTCCTCCCGGGCACGCACGTAGTCTCGCAGCTGAAAGTAGGTTGCCCCTAAGTTACCGAAGGCGATGGCACTCTCAGGCATCAACTCGGAGACCCAGCGGAAGTTATCCAGCGCCTCCTGGTAGCGCTGCTGACTGGAGTAGAAGTTCCCAAGGGCAGAGTAGACCTTCCAGTAGCCTGGCTGGGCCTTGAGGGCCGCATTCAGGGTGGCCTCCGTGTCCGCGAGGCGCCCCTGGTCGCGATAGTTATAGGCAAGCTGTATCAGCACATCGGCGTTGGTCGGGAGCTCCGAGCGCACTGACTCGAGGAGGATCTCGCTCTCGGCGAGTTTGTCGCTCACCCGGTAGAGGGCCCCGAGCGATACCTTTGCTTGGGGCAGATCGGGCTCCAACACTAGGGCCCGATTGCAGTATTCCGCTGCCCGATCGTAGAGAGGCGTATCGCGCTTGAGGCTGTAGAGTCGGAGGTGAGCCTCGCAGGACGCAGCGAGCGCAGCGGCGTAGCGGCTGTCCAGGGCGAGGGCGCCTTCCAACATTTCTACCGCCCGCGTCAGGTTGGACTCCTCGTTCGTACGCTTTAGGAACTCGATGCCCGCGTAGTAACGCTGCGCCGCCAGGGAATTCGTGGTCTGGGGGGCGGGCGCGGGCGTGGTCACTGCGACGTTGCTGCCTTTCACACCCAGCCACTGCGCGATCGCTCTCGCGATCATGGGGCCGAGTTCGTCAAAGTTGCCCACGCTGGCGCTGAACTCACCGGACTCAAGGACCAATCCCCTTCGGTCCTTCGTGGCATCCACTAGGGTGACCGTAACGATGATCCGTCCGTTCACCACTTCGATTCTGCCGTCGATGATGTAGTCGGCGCGGATGTTCTGAGCCAACACTAGGATGTTGGCCTCGTTGTTCACCTGGGGGAAGGATACGGAGTCGGAGATCACGTTGATGTTCGTGCTGCGCCGCAGCTGCACGAGCGTATCCCTGGCAACTGTGCGGCCCATCAGCTCGTCTTCGCTGCTGGCGCTTACAAAGGGTACCGACGCCACGGTGATCGGGTCGTCTGGGACCATTTGCCAGAGGGAGGCTCCCAGGCCGATCGCGCCAGCGATCCCGAGGGCTGCGGCGATCGTCCAGGCGCGCCGGCGCTGAGCGCGAAGCTCTCTGGAGCGCGGCCCCCCCAACATGGTGGCCAACAGGCTGTCGACAGCCCGCTTGCGCCGGCGCAGGGTGGGACCGCTCCACTGGCCAGGATCGCCGGTTAGATTGGCAAAGCCCTTCAGCGGTTTGACCGCGGCCGCCGGCGCCAGCAGCGCCTGCTGCAGCGCTGCGATGTCCCCCTCGCGCTCGCCAACGTGGGCCAGCAGCACCCGGTCGAGCTTACCCCCGTTGCTGGCGATGAACTCCCGCAGCTCTTCTTTAATGTACTGGGACTTCACGGCCTCCTGGGAAAGACACAGCAAGAAGTAGCGGCTGGAGCGAACGGCAGGTCGGAACACTTCCAGTACGTCTTCCGCCCCGGGCAGCGAGTCATCCTCCTCGTCGAAGTAAAAAGCTTGTCGCGCTACTCGGAACCCGCCTGCTCGCCGCAGCTGATCCACCAGCCAGCGGGCGGTTTCGGCGTCGGCTTGGCGGGCGTAGCTGACGAAGGCCAGGAAGGTGGGCTCCGGCGCTTCGTCCGATGCGGAATCGTAGGTTGCCGCGCCGCTTCCACCGGGAGTTGTATTCGCGACTTCTTCGCCGCTAGTTCCCTGGGTGGTAGGGTTGGGGCTATACGAGGTCGTGTCGATCTCGGGCGGAAGCGGGTCGGTCTGTGCCTCGTCCGCCAGCGCCGGCAGGGTGACCGGGCTGAAGAGTCGGTAGCCGTCTCCTCGCTCCGTCATGATGTAGGTGGGGGCCGACGCTGAGCAGCCCAAGGCGCGACGGAGTCGAGAGATCGCGTTCGCTACCGGGGGCTCGCCGACGAAGTCCTGCCCCCACACCTCGTTGATGATCGTCTCGTTGGCGACGACCTGGTCAGCGTTTAGGGCCAACAGATAGAGCACTCGGATCAGTTTAGGTTCTACGACCTCCCTCGCGCCGTCTCGGCGAAGCTCGTTGGTCAATGGATGGACTGTCCACTCGCCCACAATGAATGGCTCAGTCGTGACTTCCATACCTGCGCAGATTCCGTGTCCGTGGCTCGGCGCAGTGTAGCAGGGGTGGCGGCTGGCTCCAGGCGCTAAGCGCCTAAAATTGATCGCCTAGTCGCTATGCGTGGTGACCGAACGGGCCCTTTTGGTCGTCGTTGAGGCGACTCGCCCGCAAAGACTTGCGCTGGCGGGTGAGATGGAGCGATGGTTCACTACACAAGTTACTGGTCGGCGCTTGAGGGGCACCGGCTTCGCGGGAGGCACCCCGCAATGGTGTGAAACGCAGGAGAAACGAGATGGAAGAGCAAAACAACGACCCCGGGAGCACGGAAGACGGCGAGCGTGGCGGAGGAAGCTCGCAGACTCGCGAGAACAAGTCTCCCAAGCAGCAGGGTAGCGGTTCGTCCGGCCAGTCTGGCGCGCAGTCCGAAAGCCGAAGCTAAACCCCGACCTAGTCGGCCCGCCCCACCCGCACGTGGGGCGGGCCTTGCCGCCGCGACGCCTCAGCGCGCCCCCAGGCGCTCCTCGATAAACCGATCGATCATGCCCTCCAGCACCGGCAGGGGCACGCCCCCCTCGCTCAACACCCGGTCGTGGAACTCGCGGATGTCGAACCTCGTGCCCAGGGCCTCCCGCGCCCGTTCGCGCAGCTCGATGATCTTCAGTTCGCCGACCTTGTACGCCAGCGCTTGACCAGGCCAGGCGATGTAGCGGTCGATCTCTGTGCGCACCTCGAGGGTGGACAGCGCGGTGTTGCTACTGAGGTAGTCGAGCGCCTCCTGGCGGCTCCACCCCTTGGCGTGCATGCCCGTGTCCACCACCAGGCGACAGGCGCGCCACATTTCGTAGGTCAGGCGGCCGAAATCCTCGTAGGGCGTCTCGTACATGCCCATCTCGACGCCGAGCTTCTCCGAGTAAAGGCCCCAGCCCTCGCCGAAGGCATGGGGGTAGATGAAGCGGCGGAAGTTAGGGCGCCCCTCGAGCTCCTTCGCCAGCGCGTTCTGCAGATGATGTCCCGGCACCGCCTCGTGCAGGGTGAGGGCCGGCAGGGTGTAGAGCGTGCGCTTGTCGAGGGCGTAGGTGTTGACCCAGTACTCGCCGGATCGAGACCCCTTGAGGGGGGCACCCGAGTACCGCCCGCTGGTGTAGTTCGGGGCGATCGCCAACGGCACGGGGGCCACCGTGTACGGCTGGCGCGGGAGTTTGCCGAAGAACTTCGGTAGTTGCCCGTCTGCCTTCTTGGCCAGGTAGGAGGCGTGCATCAGCAGCTCGCGCGGCGTTTGTACGTAGAACTGAGGGTCACTGCGGAGGAAGGCTAGGAACTCGGCAAAGCTGCCCTCGAAGCCGACCTCCTCGATGATTGCCTCCATCTGGGCGCGGATCCGTGCCACCTCGTCGAGGCCTGTCTGGTGCACCTGCTCGGGCGTGAGGTTCAAGTTGGTGTAGAAGCGCACTTCGCCGGCGTAGTAGGCCTCTCCCTCGGGTAGCTCGCTGGCGCCGAGCTTGTCCCGTGCGCCGGGGATGTACTCCTCGACGAAGAAGCGATGAAACTCGCGCAGGGCCGGCATCACCTCCACTTCCATGCTGTAGCGACCGATCTCGGGCAGGGCCGCGGAAAGCTCATCGTCAAGGCTCGGCGGCAGTTCCAGGAAGGGACGGTATAGGGGGCTGTCATCGATGTCAGTGGTGGCCATGGACTCGATCACCCTGGCGACGTCCTGGAGAATGATCGCCGGCAAGGTGAAGCCGTCGGCGAGGCCCTGGCGCATGTTGTCGACGTTCTCCTGCATATAGCGGGGGAATGCCGAGAGGCGACGGAGCCAGGCCTGGTAGTCGTCGATGGTGCGGAAGGACTGCGAGCGGGCTGCCCAGTTTAGGGTCATGTAAAAGCCCGAGTCGCTGTTGAGCGGAATTCGATAGGCGCGGAAGCGGGCGCGATCCACACGGTGGTGAAGCATGAACGCGAACACGTCGTAGTTCACCTTGTCCGCTTCGGAGAGGGCATCGCGATCGATTTTGCCTAGGCGCGCTTGGAACTGGCTCGCCGCAGCGGCGCGGCGCAGATGGTCACGCGGTGCGGCGCCTGGCAGCAGGTGGTCGTAGCGCTGATCGCCCACGGAGGTGGCTAGGAGCGGGTTTTCGCGCAGGCGGAATTCCCATTCGTCTTCGAATAGCGCGTGCAGGGCGGTGGCGGGATCCGTCGCCGTTGGTGGCGCGACCTCGGCGCCTTGCGAGGTTGGTGGCTCGGCGATCGGCGGCATGATCGGTGGCGTCTGCGGATGCGCCTGAGCGAGGGCGATGGAAGCGCCGGCAGCGCCGAACAAAATGCAAGTGATCAGGGCGAAGGCACGGCTCATGGAAGCTCCTCACAGGGCTCGGCGTAGGGCGTCGGGGCGTGCGAGTCTAACCGGGCTGTGCCGGTCCAGGCCACGGTGCGCGCTGCTTGGCGAGGCTGCTACACTCGCCTTACGTAGCGGGTGTAGTTCAATGGTAGAACCTCAGCTTCCCAAGCTGATGACGTGGGTTCGATTCCCATCACCCGCTCCATCTCTCCTAGCATCGCGTCGGGTAAGGCACCGTTGATCCGCTTCGAGGCCGTGACGGTTCGGGCCGACGACGGCCGTTCGATTCTCGACGACATCACCGTCGCGTGGGATCAGCCGCGGGTCGGCGTAATCGGCGCCAACGGCTCGGGCAAGAGCACCTTCGTACGCCTGCTCAACGGTTTGGTCCGTCCTGCTGCCGGCGCCGTGCACGTCGATGGCTTGCGAGTAGATCGAAACCTTGCGAGCGTGCGTCAGCGCGTCGGCTTCGTCTTCCAACAACCCGATCACCAGATCGTCATGCCCACCGTGGCTGAGGATGTGGCTTTCGGCCTGACCAACCAGGGTCTGCCCACAGTGCAGATCGAGTCCCGCGTACGGGAGGTGCTGGCGCGCTACGGTCTGTCGCACCTCGCCGCGCGCGCATGCTATCGCCTGAGTGGTGGCGAGAAGCAGCTGCTGGCCCTGGCGGGCGTGGCGGCGATGCTACCGTCCCTTATCGTCTTCGATGAGCCGACGGCTCTCCTCGATCTACGCAATCGCAATAGGGTGCGCGCCGCCATCGCGGAGCTTTCGCAGCATGTCGTGCTGGTGACCCACGACCTCGAGCTTCTCGAGGATTTCGATCGTGTGCTCGTATTCGACGGGGGACGTCTGATCTTCGACGGTGTGCCCGCTTCGGCAACCCTTGCGTATCGCGAGTCGATCGCTGACTGAGAGTCACCCGCCTAGGCCTTTTCTTAACTCAGCGCGAGCTCCTGTGTGCACGCGGCGAACGACGTGCACCCCATCGTGCGAGCGAGGCCTTACAATCCGCTGATGCAGTTATTCCTCTATCAAGCTGGCGATAGCTGGCTACACCGCCGAACGGTGGGCACGAAGTTCGCGCTGTTGCTGCTCCTCTCGTCAGCGCTGTTCACCTTCGATTCACTCGCCCGGCTCTTGGTCTGCTTGGCCCTCGCCCTAGCGGCGCTCGCGAGCACCGGGCTGCCTTGGCGGCGCTGGGTCCAGGCCCTGCGCTGGCCACTATTGGCCGTCGCGCTTCTGTCGGTGCTCAATGCGCTCTGGCTGGGCACCGATCACGCAATCATCGTGGCCTCGCGCCTTTCCACCGCCCTGATTCTGGCGACCGCTCTCACCGCCAGCACACCGATCGGCGCAATGCTCGAGGCCCTAGAGGGCGCCTTGCTCCCCTTCGAGCGTCGGGGCCTGCTGCACGCACAGAAGATTGCGTTCACCCTCACGCTCGCGCTCACCTTGGTGCCGGTCATGGTCGAGCAGCTGCGTCTCACGCGGGAGGCGCAGGTGGCGCGTGGGGCAGGGCGCAGTGTCCGGGGCTTGTTCACGCCCGTGCTAGTGCGCGTCTTGAAGGCGTCCGAGGAGCTCACTTCGGCGGTGGAAGCACGAGGCTTCCCTCGGCCGCTGGTCGCCGGGATTCGAGACGAAGGGTCCCAGGCGTCGCCATGAGCACGGGCCATTTAGTGCAAGTGGCTGTGTTCGCTGCGCTGATCGGTGCCCTGGGCTTGTTGCCTCCCATACCACTTGGGTTCACGCCCGTGCCCATCACCTTGCAGACCCTCGGCGTCATGTTGGCCGGGCTGCTTCTGGGGCCGACGCGAGGCGCTCTCGCCTGCGTGGTCCTGCTGTTGTTGGTGGCGGCGGGCTTACCGGTACTCGCGGGAGGGCGTGGTGGCCTCGGCGTCTTCCTAGGGCCTACGGCAGGGTTTCTGTGGGCTTGGCCCTTGGGGGCGTTGGTGGCGGGTAGCTGCGTGCCGCGCGGAGTCGGAGTGCGCTTTTGGCGGGCTCTCCTGGGGGCGGTCATCGGCGGGATCGTCGTCGTCTACCTTGGGGGCGTCGCCTGGCTGGCGACGGCAGGGGGGCTTGGGTGGGATCGCGCCACGCTCACTACCCTGGCTTTCCTACCCGGTGATGTAGTGAAGGCGGCCCTGGCTGCGTCGGCCGCGGTGAGCGTGTCCCGTGCATTGCCGCCGCTACGCTGAATAAAGCCCCCCATGCACTACAATCAGACTCCCGTCGCCAGGCAACTGCAACTGGAAGTCCATGAGTTTGATTTCTCTCGTCGGCCAAAGAGAGGAGCGCGTCGATCGTGGGTGCTGATATGCGCGACGCCGGCGTGAAGTCTCGTCCCGGCGTCCTTGGCAGCTTGCTCGCGGTGCTAGTACTCGCCGGGCTGCTAACGGTCGGCCTGCGGGCGGTAGGTCCGCTGCCGCCGCTCGGGCCGTTACTCAATCCTCTGACGGGCGTTTGGTCCGTCGCTCGCCAGGCTCGACCCCAGGCGGTGAGCACGGCAGTGATCCCCACCCTAGACGGACCGGTGGAGGTACATGTGGACGCCCATGGTGTGCCCCATATCCGCGCGACCACACTCCTCGATGCGATCCGCGCCCTAGGGTTCATGCAAGCTTCGGATCGTTTGCTGCAGCTAGAGATTCAGACCCGTGCAACGGCCGGTACACTAACCGAGTTGATCGGTGAAGGCGCGTTACCGATCGACCGTGAGCAGCGGCGCCTAGGTCTGGCATGGAGCGCCGAGCGCGCCTGGGAGGCCCTACGCGACTCCTCACTGGACCGGGCGCTCTACGAGGCACTCGCGGACGGAATCAACGCCCGTATCGATACCCTCGACAAGTCCGAACGACCCTTCGAGTACCACTTTCTCAACCGCGAGCCGCAGCGATGGGAGCCTGTGCACAGCTTGCTCCTCGAACGTCGCATGGCCTACACCCTCTCCTACGACGATGTGGACCTGTGGCGCCAGCGAGCGGTTGCCCTAGTGGGCGAGCCCGCGGCGGATGCGCTCTACCCACTAGACAGTCCCGTGCAAGAGCCGGTGCAACCGAGCCCCGGGCGGACATCCCAGGCGCCGTGGCCGCCCGTGCTGCCGCCGCCCTCGCTGGTGGACGCTGCGCTGCTGCGCCATGCGGATGCGCTGCTCGCCGCCGCTCCACCGCCGGTCGCGTTGCCCGACGGCATGGTGCTGGGCAGCAACAACTGGGCGGTGGCTGCAGAGCGAAGTGCCTCGGGCAACGCGATACTGGCTGGCGATCCCCACCTGCAACTCACGTTGCCCTCGATCTGGTACGAGGCACACCTAGTAGTGGAGACGGAGGGCTTGGACGTCCGTGGCGTCAGCATTCCCGGGATTCCAGGCATCGTGATTGGGTTTACGCCACAAGTGGCCTGGAGTGTGACCAACAACGCGGCCGACGTCGTGGACTACTACACCGAGATGGTGGACGACGCGGACACGCCTAGCCGCTATCGCATTGATGGTGAGTGGCAACCGCTCGAGTCGACCCAGGAGCAGTTCTTCGGGCCGGACGGGTTGCTGCTCGAGGAGTACACACAGTACTACACCCACCGCGGTCCTCTGTATCTGTCGCAGGAGGGCGCGCTCTCCATGCGCTGGCTGGCCCTGGAGAAGGGCGCGAGCCCGGCATCGTTTCTGGATGCAGCCCTGGCTAGCGACGTCGATGAGCTAATGGAAGCATTCGCAAACTACGCAGTGCCATCGCAGAACTTCATCATGGCTGATGTGGGAGGGCGCATCGCCATCCGCTCGACGGGCCTGTTCCCGATCCGCCCCCCGCTCGAGGGCGCCGGCGAGTCGACGAATCCCCCGTCACCTGAGGACGGGGGTGACGGCCGTCTTATCCGCGATGGCAGCACCAGCGCCAGCGATTGGCTGGGCTACTGGCCTGTGGCGCGCTACCCGCAGGCCGTCGATCCGGACCAGGGTTACCTCGCATCCGCCAATCAGCAACCCCTCGATCCGGCGGACGACCCTGCCTATCTCGGCAGCAACTGGACCAGCCCGTGGCGCGCCTTGCGTATCAACCGCCTAATGCGCGAAGCGCCAGGCCCCTTGAGTGCCGAGGATCTGCGCACATTCCAAACGGACCCAGGCAACGAGAAGGCCCTACGCTTCGCGCCGTTGTTCACGGCGGCTGCAGATCAAGCGCTGAAGGCGCCGGCGAGCATGCTGGCCGCGTGGGACGGCACTTACCTCGCCGACGCGCCCGAACCCCTGCTGTTCGAGACCGCCTTCTCCACCTTGAAGCGCCTGCTTTGGGACGAGCTGCGCTTCGAGTCGGCTCCCGATCGCGGATTGCCACGACCGCCTTGGCCTCGGGAGGCCGTCGTATGGGCTCTGGCGCAGAGCGACCCGACTTCGCCCTGGTGGGATCGTGAGGAGACGCCCACCGTCGAGCAGCGCGACGACATCCTGCGAGCCGCCTTGGCCAGCGCGTGGGAGGAGCTGCGCGATGCTCACGGCGAGCCGGAGCTCGGTGGGTGGGCCTGGCAGCTGCACCGCCACGCCAACGTGAATCACCTAGCGCGCTTTCCCGGGCTAGGGCGCTTCAATCTGAAGAGCGAAGGGGCAGGTCCCGGCAACCTCAACCCTTCCAGCGGTGACGGCACGCACGGGGCGAGCTGGCGCATGGTAGTGGAGCTGACCAAAGACGGCCCCCAAGCCTACGTGACTTATCCCGGCGGCCAGTCGGGCAATCCCGCGAGCGTCCACTACGATGACCGCCTACCCAGCTGGCAGCAGGGGCAACTCGCACCGGCCACCGAAGCCCCGCGCGTCGGTGACCTCATTCACGGGCATCGTCTGCACCTAGTGCCGAGCCAGGGCGTCGCTGGCCGAGGAGGTGGATTTGGATCCTGAGTTGGATGTTCCCCGCGGCGTGTTCATCGTCGGCCTCATGCTGCCTGTCGCAGTGGGAACCGCCACCCTCGGTTGGTGGGCGACGGCGGCGTTCGGCTTCCTTGCTGGAATACTGCTGGCTGGGCGGCGTCGCCTGTTCGTGCCCGCGATGCTCGCTGGCGCATTCGCCTGGGGTTTTCTGCTGGTGGTGGCCGCCTTCGGCATGGGTGAGGGGGCGCGGCTGGCAAGCGCCGCGGGCGCGGTCATGGGCATTACGGGCCCCCTGTTCATGGCGCTGACGGTCGCCTTCGCCGGCCTCATTACTGGCTGCGCGGCCGTGGCCGGGCGGCTGCTGCGGGCGCCCCTGAGTCAGTTCGGTGGGGCGTAGCCTCAGCGAGAATCGCCTCGGCCTTTGCTACCGCTACGATCCGCACTTCTGCGCCTCTGCGCTCGCCGACCGTTGGTTCGAGGAGTTGCGTGAAACGGTGCCCTGGACCCAACCTCAGGTACGCGTGTACGGACGTTGGCACCGGACGCCGCGTTTGACCGCATGGGTCGCCGAGGGCGCTCGTTCCTATATGTATTCGGGGGTCGAGCACCCGTCGGCACCCTGGACACCAACGCTGGAGGCGGTGCGAGAGGAGGTGGAGCGCGCCAGCTCGCATCGCTTCAATTCCGTACTGCTGAACTTGTATCGATCGGGCGCGGACAGCGTGGGATGGCATAGCGACGACGAGGCCGTGCTAGGCGATCGCCCGGTGATTGGCTCGCTCTCCCTCGGCGCACCGCGCCGGTTCCGCTTTCGACCGCACGCCAAGTTCGGCCCGCCGCTCACGGCGCTGCCCGACGCGCAGCGGCCCCGCTGTGAACTCCTACTGGAGCACGGCAGTCTACTGGTGATGGAAGGCGAAACGCAGCGCCGCTGGCAGCATTGCCTGCCGCGCGGGCGCGCCTCGCAGTCGCGTATCAACCTCACCTTCCGCTGGTTGCACGAATAGCCGGCCGTCAGCCAACGAGGCTATCGCACTGCCAATTGCGCCCGCGCGCTGGGCCGCGCCACAATGAGGAACTATGAAAACGCTAGCCAAGATCTCTGGCGGTACAGCCGCCCTGACTGTTCTGGCACTCGCCCTGGCGGGCTCCGCATTCGCGCAGGAGTCGTGCCGCAAGCCCCAGTCGAGTGTGAACATTCCTGACGGACAATCGGCCTCGAAGGACGAGATGATTCAAGCCCAGACCGCTGTCAACGCATTCCTCGATGAGATGAACACGTATCTGGAATGCCTCGATGAGCGCGCAAAGGTGTTGCCAGAGGGGGAGTCAGGGCGCCGCGCGCGAGTGATCAACGACGCCCGCTACACGGCGGCCCGCGACGAGATGCAGGATCTGGCTGAGAAGTTCAACCTTCAGGTGCGCGTCTACAAGCTGCGCTCGGAACGTCCGAACTAGATTGCTTCGGACTGCACCTCAGCGCTCGTTGTCGTCGCCTTTGGCGGCCCGAGCCACGCGGTCTTTCCTGGTGGCTTCAACCGAACCATCCCCATAGGTATCTTGACTGGAGCGCATGGCTCGTCCGTCGGCGGCGAGTCGATCCGCCGCGTCGAGCAGACGCTCCGCCAGGTGCAGGTTGTCGGCGGCAACGGCATTGGTGGCGCGAGCGATCAGCGCCTCTTCGAAGTACTTCCACAGGCTCCGCATGTCCTGCGGCGGATCAGGCAAGGAGGTGAGTGCCTCCAAGTAGAGTAGTGCGCTGTCGTTCGCAGGCTCGAGCAGCTGCCCGTCTTGCAGGCGTGCCAGTGCCAGGTCCCGTAGACGCTGGTGTTCGAGGTCGTCATAGCGGGCCCGGGTCAGGGCGACCTGCAGCTCGTCCGCGCGCACCTTGGCGAGCGTCGTGTCGGCCAACGCCACCAAGTCTGAGAGTACGCGCTGCGCCTCCTCGTGCTGACCAGCGCCGATATAGTCATCGATGCGCAGCTCCAGCTGGGCCTGCAGGCGAGCCCGGTAATCGCCCGTGAGCGACGGCTCGGCATTGAGGTCGACCAGCTGCAAGAAGATGTCTCGCGCGTTGTCTTCCCACGGTGGCAGCAAGTGGTCCTTAGCCATCGCAGCTTCGAAGAGTTCGGAGGAAAGCTTGATCTGCTCTTCGTTCCCCTCGCGAATCGTGACGATCTGCGCTCGCGCATCGCGCACGTCAGTCGTCTCTCCGGGGCGGGCTGCAGCCGCTGCGGCGATCAGCTCGCGCGCTTGCTCGTACCGCGCGTCCTGGGCCGCACCGAGCGCCTTCGCTAGCAAGAAGGACTGCTCTGCCGTGTTCACTTGGGAGCCGATCACGCCAAGGCGTGGATGACTCGGCGCGATGCGTCGGGCACGACCCAAAGCTGCCCGTGCTTCCTCGAAATTCTCATCGCGCAGTGCTAACTCTGCCTGTGCGAACATCTGGTTGACCAGGTCATTGATACCCTGAGCCGCGCGGCGGTGGTTGGGTCGGTACGCCAGGACCTGGCGGTAGTAGTAGTGGGCATTGTCGCCCGGCGGATCGACGAAGCGTCTCGCATCGCGGGCGCGCTCGGCGGCGATGAGGGCGCGGTTCAAGGCGCGATCATCGTCGTCCAAGCGGAGTGTGGCGGTGGCGACGTCGCTGCCCCCATCGCGCTCATGACCAAGCAGGAAGAACCCGCTTACGGAGCTAAGAAAAATCATCGCTGCCAGGGAGAAAGGCAGGGCCGTCCGGTTGCCCTTGGCGGGGCGGCGCGATTCGCGCGCATCCACGCGTAGGTTGCGCGCCTGCTCCACGGTGCCGAGCATACGCTCATGATAGATGCGCGCAGCGGCGTCTACGAACAGACTCAGCTGTCCTTGGGAGACCGGCTCCATCAGGAAGCGGAAGATATCGCCCGACTCCTGCAGGCGCAGGAGGGCGTCGTCATGACCCTGCCCGCGACGTCCTACGGCGATGACCGTGAGATTCGGATTCCAAGTCCGCAGGCGCGGCAGCAAGCGCGGCAGGGAGTCGGGGATAGCGTTGGTCACCAGCACGCCTACGGGCTCTGACTGGATAAGCTGCTCCGCCTTGTTCACGCTGGTCGCGTGCCGCACGCGGTAGCCGTGACGGCAGGTGGCCAGCACCTTGTACAGCAGGTCGCGCGTCTTGGTGAGAACGACGATATCGACGGCTGGGGAGGCCTTGTTCGAACTGTGGTGGTCGGCGTTAGCGGACATGGCGTTGGTCTACAGCAGATAGGCGAACAGGCGGAGAAGCGTACCGGTCCACACTTAGCCGGACGGAGCAGCCCATCACGTAACGATCGCGATCGGCGAAGGAGGTCGCAGGAGTGTGCTAGCCATCACGGGAAAACGCCGGTTTATGACAAACCGAGGCTCAACGCTAGCGACCTACAGAGGCTCATGTCTAGGCGTCGTCCGCAGGTGACGGTGGCGACCGGCGTATTGTGTGAAATGCCCGCCAGCGTCAGGTGCCCGATCGCGGCCGTGTGGTTGCCTCGCCGCTGCTCGCGTCACCGCCACCGAAGGCCCAAACGCCGGAAGAGAAGGTGCTTCCATAGGTACGGGCAATACTGATCGTCTGACTGATCGCGCTCAGCAATTGCTGTTCCGTGAGCGGGCTCAAGGGATGAATGAACGTAGCCCACAGCGTGTCTCGCGCAATCGCGTAGCGGGCGTCGAGGGCCGTGTCGAAGTTGGCCTGCAGCAGGCGCCGCAGCATCGGCTCGGTCAGCTCGTCGGCGGCGGCCACGGGCAGCATCAGGCGCATCCGATCAGCCCCCACATCGAAGACTAAGGCGAGGGAGGTGCCGTCCAGGGCAAATTCCCACACGTTGCCCTCAAGGCGTGCCTCAGGATCGATGCGAAGGATGATCGGGGCCATCTGCTCTGGGCTCATGTCGGCGCTCGGCGGTGGCGTTGGGGGGGCAGGTGGGACTGGCGTTTGCGCCAAGGCCATACCCGCACACGCGATACCCAGCAGCACCGCTACCCCCTTGCCCACTGGTCCGTTCCTCGCCATTGCTTCTGCTCCCGTGATCCCAGGACGCCAGGGTAGCGAAATCCGGACCGTCGCTGCACGTCTCGTGACGGTGAGCGGTCTCGCCGCACGCGACCGTTCGTCGACGATCTATCTCGATAATCGGTGATTCGTCGAGTGACTGCCGCCACCGGACTGGATCCGGCCTGTCAAAGGACACGGACCTCCGCAGCCAAACCAAACCGATAGGCTTGCACCTCCGGGCCTTCGTTCAGGTCTTGCCACGGCCCGAGGGCCCCATTGGAGCGATCGACCTCGAATTGCCGCCAGCAAGGCGCCTAGCGGCTGGGCGACCCCGGGGTCGCCGTCCGTAGCGGCTCGAGGTTTGCGCAATGGGCAGTAATTTAAGGTGCGCTTGGGCAAGGTGGGCACAACCCAGCCGAGCTAGCGTGATTAGCCAAATGCCCTTGCCCGTCTCGACCGCCAGCGCTGGACCAGATTGGTTCACAAGTCCGCCGCGGCTCCGTATAGTCGACCGCTAGGCCGCGATTCGCGACCACCCTATTTTGTTGAATGCGAGCGTAGATGACTGACATATCAGCACTTCCTTTGCTCGGCCCGACCGACCTGCCGCCCTACCAGATCGTCAACGAAACGGGCGCTGCCCACGCGTTGCTGGTCTGCGATCACGCCGGACAAGCGGTGCCGACGGCCTTGGATCGGCTGGGGCTGAACGACGAAGGGCTGTCTCGACACGTAGCCTGGGACATCGGCGCGGCTGCCGTGACTCGCCATCTCGCCCGGCTGCTCGACGCCCCGGCCGTCCTGTCCAACTACTCGCGACTTGTCATCGATCCAAATCGCTTTCCCCACGACCATGCCGTGGCGTTCCCAGTGGTCGCCGATGGCACCCGGGTACCCGGTAACGAAGACCTGACCGAGGCGCAGCGCCAAGCGCGCGCGCGCAGTTGCTTTTGGCCCTACCACAACGCGATTGCTCGTCACCTCGACAGCATGCGTGAGCGGCGTATTCTGCCGGCCCTCATCGCCATCCACAGCTGCACGCCAGTGTTCCAAGGTGAGTCGCGACCCTGGCATGTCGGCGTCTTGTGGAACCAGGATCCGCGCCTCTCTCTGCCGCTGATAAAGTCCCTGAGCCAGATCGATGGCATCGAAGTAGGGGACAACCAGCCGTATTCTGGCCGCCTACCCAACTTCTTCACCATGGCGCATCACGCGGAGTCGGCGGACCTGCCGCACGTGGCGCTCGAAGTGCGCAACGATCTCATTCTCGACGCCCAAGGCATTCGACACTGGGCCGAAGTGCTGTACCGCGCTTTCGCACCCCTGATCAGCGGCGCCCGCCAAGTTGATTTTTCGGACAGTCTGCGGCCCCACAGTGATGGCTGTGGAGACAGCACGGCCCGCTAGGTTGGCCTGGCGATCGACTAAGGGGATCGTCGGCGATCGAGCTCACGACATCTGAGCGGTCCGGCGGGGCCTTCGACTAACCGAGTTCTGAATGGAAGCAGAAGCCACAATTCGTGCGCTCAACGACGCCTGGCTGCACCGACGCTGGGATGAGCTTGCGGCCTGCTTCGATGAGCAGGTCGTCATGCTCATGCCCTTTGGAGATGAAAAGCTCGAGGGGCGCAAAGCGATGCTCGCGAGCTATCGCGAGTTCGTTGATGCCGCCACGGACGTGCAGCTCACGATCACGAGCATAGACACGCAAGACTACGGCCCGACAGCCGTATGCCACATGAGCTTCGAGGTGGATTTCACCCTCGGCGGCGAGCGTGAGAAGTCCGAAGGTCTGGAGGTGTACGTGCTACATGCAGACCCTGGTCAGCCACCGCGCGTGGTGTGGCGCACGCAGCGGGTGCATAGCGAGGCGCCTGTTATCGCCCTCGAGGATTGACCTCACCCACGGCCGATCTGGCAGCTGAGAGACTCTCCATCGTGAGTGAACCCATCGATCTCGATCCCGCTCCGCCCGCCGAGGTGTCGGCACCGTCCCTGCGCTTTCCCTTCGAGACGCCGCCTGCCCCTGCTGAGCTTATCGAGGTGGCGCCAAGGGTGCACTGGTTGCGCATGCCGCTGCCGTTTTCCTTAGAACACATTAACCTATGGATATTAGAAGGTCGCGATCACTGGACTCTAGTGGACACCGGCATCAGCACGGACACCACACGCGAGCTGTGGCAGCAGCTAGATGCGGGACCCTTGGCGGGCAAGCCCGTTACCGGCGTGATCTGCACGCATATGCACCCGGATCACATGGGTCTTGCCGGCTGGCTGTGCCAACGCCATGGTGTGCCCCTTCACATGACTCGCGGCGAGTACCTGTACGGCCGGATGCTTTGCAATGATGCTCCCGGCGAGCCGCCTTCTGAGGCTTTGGCCTTCTATCGTGCCGCGGGGTTCAGCGAGAAGGCCCTTGGCCACTACACGAGTACCTTCGGCTTGTTTGCCACGGCCGTGGCGCCGCTGCCACGGGAGTACGCGCGCCTGCAGGGTGGCCAGCGTTTGCACCTAGCGGAGTATGAGTGGCGCGTGCTGATCGGGCGCGGTCACTCGCCCGAGCACGCTTGCCTGTACTGTGCTGAGCTGAAGCTGCTGATCGCTGGAGATCAGATCCTGCCCAGCATCTCCTCAAACGTGAGCGTGTGGCCGACGGAGTCGCAGGCGAATCCTCTAGAGGAGTGGCTCGAGTCCTGCGCGGCGCTGCGCGCACAGTTGCCCGAAGATACGCTGGTGCTCCCTTCCCACGGCTTGCCCTTTTTCGGCGCTCAGCAGCGCCTCACCCAGCTGATCGAACACCACGAGGAGTCGCTCGATGATCTGTACCGCGCCTGCCGCGAGCCTCTGCGCGTGCTCGATACCTTCGAGGTGCTGTTCAGTCGGCCGATCCAAAGCGGTGAGAAGACCATCGCCACTGGAGAAGCCCTAGCCCACCTGCGCCAGTTGGAGCGACGTGGCCTGGTAAGTGCACAGCGCGACGCGGACGGTGTCGACTGGTATCAGCAGGCTCAACGTAACTAGCGATCATCTTAGTAATGGCCCGCGTCATTCTGCTGAATAAACCCTGGGGAGTGCTCTCGCAGTTCACCGATGCAGAGCATCGGGTCACTCTGGCCGACTACGTGGATGTGCCAGGGATCTACCCGGCCGGTCGCCTGGATCGCGATAGTGAGGGTCTCCTGGTGCTCACTAACGATGGGGCGCTCCAGCATCGCATCGCCCATCCGCGGGCCAAGATGAGCAAGACCTACTGGGCGCAGGTGGAGGGGGATCCCGATGAAAGCGACCTCGATGGCCTACGCGATGGCAAACTCGTGCTGAAGGACGGTCCCTGCCAGGCGGCGAAGGCCACCTTGATCGAGGCACCCGCGAGCCTGTGGCCGCGCAACCCCCCGGTGCGCGTGCGAAAGACCGTGCCCGATCGCTGGGTGAGCCTCACGATTCTTGAGGGGCGCAATCGGCAGGTGCGGCGAATGCTTGCGGCCGTGGGCTTCCCCGTCTTGCGACTGATCCGCTATCGGGTGGGCTCTTGGACCCTGGATGGGATCGCCTCTGGCCATTGGCTGGAGGTCTCCTCCTAGGCGTCTGCCAATCGCCGGTCACTTAGTGATCGCTAGACACGCGCTTGCCATCTGTTCGACGTGAGGTCGATGTCACCGACGGCGACGAACAGTACTTGTCCCAGCTCACTCAGCGCGTGGCGTGGCGGTACTTGCTCATCGCTCGTTTCCGCGGCGCTCACTGCCGGGGGCGTTGCGGGCGTAGTGCAAGATGTCGTGGAACTCGCCGAGCTTGAACACCTCCTCGGTCAGCGTGCCTTCGAGTCGATAGCCGCACTTCTCCAACACGTGCGCTGAGGCCGCGTTAGGCGCGAGCACCGGAGCAATCAAGCGGCGGTAGCCGCGCTCCTCGAAGGCCTCGCGGGTCATCGTGGAGAGCGCCCAGGTGGCGATGCCTCGTCCCCAGTAGGGTTCGCCGATCCAGTAGCCGATCTCGGCGATGTGCGAGCGCCATCCCTGTTGTGGGGTCAGTCCAACGGACCCAACCAACTGGTCGCCGATGACGATCGCTCGCGCTATCGCCTGGTTGGCGTGGGCACCTTCGCCAATCCACCAACTGGCGTCCTTCTGCGTGTATGGGTATGGGAAGGTGTCGATCAGGTAGCGCGACACCCGTAGGTTGTTGGCAAGGGCGGCAAGGCGCTGCACGTCTGACTCGCGATAGGGACGAAGTTCCATCGGCTTCTCTCTAAGGGAAGGCGGGAGCGGACAGGTCCACTCCCGCGGCTTGCTCAGTTGCGTGCGGCGTCCTCCTGCACACTCAACACGACACGTAGGGCCACGCCGTCGCTCGGATTGAACCCCAGCAGGGTCTGCTGTTGCTGACCTTCAGCGCCAGTGAAGCGCCCGGTGCCGCCCTGGATCGCGCGCTTCACCGGCACATCGATGTCGACCAACTCGTAGCCGTTGGTGAGCACGGTCTGATCGCCGAACCGTTGGCCGAGATCGAACTGCTGGTTGGTGATCACCCACGGACCGGTCAGCGTTCTGGCGCCGTCCCCTACGTGGGTACCCCAGCAGGTCCACTCGCCGAGCACCTGCTCGGGGAACTCAGGACTACCGTCCTCGAGCACCCCGTTGCAGCCCTCGTCGGTGCAGGTGAGCAGTCCCCGCGGGTAGATGTAGCCTTGGGTCGTAAACACGTTGCCGTAGGCGGGCAGGCCGTCTTCGAAGCGGTGCTCCTCATCGAAGACAAAGCGCGTGCCGTCCTCGGCGATGTCGAAGTGCAGCAACTCTCCCGTCGGGATGTTGGCAAGCGCGGGCAATGCGGTCGCCACGGCCAGAGCGGCGACGAGCGTGGGGTACAAGCGGGTGTTGAGGTGGTTCATGTGGTTGCTTCCTCGGGGTTGTGCGCGGTGCAGGGAACCGTTCCCAGCACTCGTGGCAACGATGCTGAGCCGACCCCTTGCCGGGCACCTGCGAGAAAGCTCCCATTTTCCTGAAAGTTCTCGCCCTCTTTTTTTTTATTCTAAAACAAGGCGTTGTGAGGCTCCATGGGCTTCCAGGCGATTGAGCAAACGCTGGTAGCGAGGGTCTTCTCGGAGGGCAGCTAGGGCTGGATTGGCCCGCGTTTCCCACCACCAGTGCCTACGCCATCCGCTATCGACTGCCTCGCTCAGGCGGTCGACGGCCTGCGCCAGCTCGCCCCGTTGCACGAGGATCTCCACGTCCACGCTGCCGTAGCCACAGCAGCCCAGGCGTGGGAGCTGGGGCAGTATCTGTTCGGCAGCCCGCAGTAGTCGATCGGCCTTGGTCGCCTGCCCCGCCGCCCGCAGGGCAAAGGCGAAGTCCACCGCCGTGCCGAGCGTATGGCTGTCGAGTTGCGGCGAGTCAGTGGTGAGCGAAGGGTACGTAGCGGCGTAGAGCGTTACCGCGGTGCCTGGTTCACCGCGCGCGAGCAGCACATCACGGGCCACGCGAAGCAGGATCTCGCGGGTCTCGCTGTTGCGTGCGCCGGGCAGGCGCTCACGCGCCAGATCGAACCGGGCCTGTGGATCCTCTTCCGCGTAGGTGAGCAATAGGGCTCGGGCGCGATGGGGCCAATCGGTGTCGGCGCCCAAGCGTTGCGCCTCGGACAGCCAGCGTTCAGCCTCTTGCGTATCGCCCAGATCCAAGAACAGCTCGGTGAGCAACGCGGGGGCGATCGTGTAGCCGGGATCCACTTCGAGCGCCAGCTGCTCTAGCCGTATGGCGTTGTCCAACCGCGCGAGTGCGCTCCAGTGCAGCTGCGCTGCGCGATCGATCGCGGCTCCGTAGCCGCTGTCGATTTGCATGATGTGCGCGTACTGCTCACGCGCCTCCTCGAAGCGGCCAAGCTTCTCGAGAGCGACAGCGATGGCGGTGTGGATGTTCGGCGCTAAGGGGTCCAGCTCCAGCGCCAGCCGGTGCATCGGCAGTGCTTGGTCAGAACGGCCCGTGTCGTTGTAAACGGTGGCGAGCCAGAAGTACGCCTGGGAGTAGTTTGGCGCCATCGCGATCGCTCGGCGCAGGGCTGCCTCCGCCTCGGCGATGCGTGAGAGCTCCCAGTTGAGCAGGCCGAGGGACGCGTAGGCCTCGCCCAGGTCAGGTTCGATCGCGAGAGCCCTGTCGATCGCGTTGCTCGCCTGCGCCTCCATCCGCTCTAAGGAGATGTTGCCGTAGTAGCGCAGCACGATGTGGGCGTCTGCTAAGCCCACCCAAGCGAGCGAGTAGCTAGGGTCGAGCGTCACGGCGCGGCGGAAGTCGTCGATGGCAGCGGCGATCGATGCGGTGGTGCGACGCCCGAGATTGCGCTGTCCCTCCACGTAGGCATCGTAGGCTTGGAGATTCTCGGTCGCGAAGGCAACGCGGGTGGCATGTTCACGTCGCTCGGGCAACAAGACGATGTGCATGGCCGCGGCAACCTCCGCAGCGATCTCGTCTTGCACGGCGAACAGATCCTGGGGCGAGCGATCGAAGCGCCCAGCCCACAGGCTGGTGCCATCGCGGGTGGAGATCAGTCGGGCGAGGATGCGCAAGGTGCGATCGTCGCGCTGTACGCTGCCTTCTAGGACGGCGCTGACGCCGAGCTGATTGCCGATCTCGCGCACATCCACGCCGCCGTCGCGAAACATCGCGGCCGAGCGCCTCGCGATGACCCGCAAGCCCTGCACTTTGGCGAGCACGTGAGTGAGCGTGTCTGATAGGCCTTCCGCAAACATCTCATCGCCCTGATCGGTGCTCAGTAGCTCGAAGGGGAGTACAGCGACAGCGGGCCCTACCGTCAGTGTCGGTGGGGCGGGCGTTTCAGGGGACCGTGTGACCAGCAGCGTGGTGAGCGTCACTAGCATCGCCACCCCTAATCCCGTCGCCAGCGCAGCCCTTACGCGCGAGCGCCAGGGGGTACTCGTTAGTGGCAGGGACGCCGTTGCGTCAGGATTGACCTGGGCGGTGGGCGCAAGGTGGGATGGCTGCAAGAGCAGCTTGTAGCCGCGCTTGGGGATCGTCTCGATGTACTGTGGCTGATGGCGCTTGTCACCCAGCGCTTGACGCAGGTCAGCGATCGTTCGTGTAAGGGGCTCGTCGGCGACGGCGTTCGCTCCCCACACCGCGTCGATCAGCGCATCCCGCGGAAGCACTTCGCCGGCGTGGACGGCCAGATGCACGAGCAGATCCATGGTGCGTGGGCGCAGTCGCCGCTCGCCAACGGAGCCGGTGATACGTCCCTCCAGCGGCAGCACGTGCCACTCGCCGAGCGTGAACCCTGCCTTTAGTGATTCGTCCATTGGCGCGTCGCCTCGCGCTGGGCCCTCGGTGGCCTGAGCCTGATCTTGCATCGCGCGTCTGCACGATTGCTCCGGATCTTATTCTCTGGTCAGCGCCGCGGGTAGGGCGGCAGCCAACTGCTCGTACTCGTCCAAGCAGTTGTAGACCTGGGCCGAAACACGCACGAGCCGTGCCGGCGGCGCAGGCCAGGGGACGATGGGCACCTCTATTCCGTGTTCGCCGAGGAGTGTTTCCTGTAGAGGATCCGCATACAGCAGGGATTCAGGAGGAGACGCGTTCCGGCTCGGGGGTAACGGGTGTGCGGCCATGGAACCGATCATTTGCGTCGGCGCGAGCGGTGCTCCGCCAAGGGCGTCGATCAGCACCTCTCGTGCCGCCAGGGCGAGCGAACGATTGTGCCTTCGCAAGGCCGGCCAGCCACCTGGGAGGAGTCCTCCCATGAAGCGTAGGGCTGCGGGCACGCACAGCATCGGCGTCGGATCGGAGGTGCCGATCCAGTCGAACTCGTTTCGGAAGCGGGAACGCTTGCGCGTCGGTGCGCTCGCTCCATGGCTGATAATCGCCGGTCGTACCTCGTTCTGATGCTGAGGGGCCACCCACAGGAAGCCTGCACCTTTCGGTGCACATAGCCACTTGTGGCAGTTGCCGGCGTAGTAGTCCACGTCGAGGCTGTCGAGTGCCAAGGGCACCATGCCAGGGGCATGGGCGCCATCCACCAGCACGCGCACACCTCGCTTACGCATGGCCCTTGCGATGTCATCGATGGGCAATACCAAACCTGTTTGTGAGGTGACGTGGTCGATGAGGAGAAGACAAGTCTTGTCGGTAACGGCCGTACAAAGCGTCGTTACAACCTCCTCTGTGTCTCGAAGCGGAGTGGGCAGTCTTGCAACGCGCACCTTCGCGCCGTAGCGCTCGGCCACGTAAGCGAGCGTATTGAAGCAGGCGTTGTACTCGTGATCGGTGGTGAGTAGCTCATCGCCCGGCTCGATCGGTAGTGACTGAAGCACGGCGTTCACACCCGCCGTAGCGTTGGTGACCCAGGCGAGATCAGCCGGATCACAGTGCAGGAACTGCGCCAGAGGGGCCCGCGCCTCATCGAGTAGGCCCACCAGGTCTCTAGCGAAAAACTGCACTGGTTGCCTTTCGAGGCGATCGCGTAAGGCCTGCTGTTCAGCAAGAACCGTGCGCGGGCAGGCGCCAAAGGAGCCGTGGTTGAGAAACGCTATTTCCGGTGCGAGGGTCCAGTGTGCCCGGTAGTCTGCAGCATTCATGTCTGATCTTCCTGAACGAGCGCTATGTTCGATTGCCCATCGGGCACGAGCGACCGGCTCTTTGGCGACGATGCCTCAGCAGGGATCCAGCCATGAGAGGTTGGCGGAGATGTAGCGAAACTGCGCGACGATCTCGCGCGCGGTGTCCAGCGCTTCGCATGGCGGATTGGCGCCGAGTGAGGCGATAGCATCGAGCAGAGAAAGGGCGGTCAGCGCATCCGGCAGATCCGCCTGTGCGCGCAAGATCTCACCGGTCTCCTGGCGTGCGGCCTGCTGAGCCGCGGCGTCGAAGGGGTCTATCGCTAGCTCGTCCAGCGCATCGGAGAGCCGTCGGTTGTTGCGTACGAGCGACTTGGCAGACTCGCCGGTTGTATAGGTGACCAGCTTGCTATGAGCTTTGCTGAGCGCGTCTTGGCGCCCTTGAGCGAGTTGCGCCGTGCCGGCGACCGCGTCGAGTCCTTCGCCGTTCAGCTGCCGAGCAGCCTCCTTGGCGCCGATCAGCTCACGCGCCTCGACGCGTTCGATCACGCTGCCGAAACGTTTGAGATGAACGGTGAGCACGTCGTAGACGATGACCACGGGGTCCTGACCCGTGCGTTGCGCCTCCTGTCGCAGGCCTGCGACGTCTGCCAGCAGCGTGTCGTATTGATCCAGTTCACCGGTGACCTCTAAGGTCGCGAACAACCTGTCCAAGGAGGACTGTGAGTCGCTGTCCTGGGTGGTCACGCGCTTGTCGATGTCTCGGGCTATGGCGAGGCTTGTCTTCAACGCACTCGGGAGACGCGCGAACTCTCGGGCACGTGTGGCTAGCGTGGACCCTTCACCGCGCATCCACACGTAGTCCTCCCGTTGCATTGGACCGGACGTCTGCTCAAGGAAATCGATGAACCGTTGCCCCAGGGCGCCTTGGGCGTCGTCAGCGGCTTCGATCTTGGCAACGATGCGGTAATCCTGGCGCGAGGCGCTCCAGGCCGCGCTGTCGAAGGGTGCCTGCGCTAGGCGATCGCCGGCGGAACGCAGCAGCGTTGTCAAGGTTTCCTGGCGAAGGGTGGCTAGCGCTTGCGTGCCGCTCGTGAGCAGGGCGCGCCACCGGGACGACTGGGGCAAGGCGACGCTCACCTCCACCAGCAGCGTCGATGCGCGCACATAGTCGTGGTTGTTGGCGATGCGTCGCGCTTGAGCGAGGGCACCGAGGGTGGTCTGGACGTTGTCCACGCCGCTCCAGTCGTAAGCGATCTGTGGGTTCTCACGGCGCTCGTCGAGCGTTTCGAGCTGTGCTTCAGCTGCCGCCAGTGCTGCAAGATCGATAGGTGACTTAGAGACGCTCCCGTGCACCTCATCGAGCAATGAGCGCACGAGCTTATCCGTGTCGGCCGTGGCGCTGGCGCGCCGAGCCTGAATCCTCTCACGAAGTGCACCGAGCACCCCGTCGAGTGCCAAGGCGCTGGAGTTGGCAAGCGCCTCGATGCGATCGGCTTCGGTGTCTGCTTGAAGAAAGTCACTGCGCTCGAGGGCAGTACTCGCCTCTGCAAGGGCGCCGGTGGTTTGCATCACGGCATCGAGCGAGTCCCTCGGCAGGTCCGCCAGGGTGAGTAGCTCTGCCATCTTCTCGAGCGTCTCGCGGGTCTGCTCCTGGGCACCGTTCGCGAGGGGCGATTTGCGCAGCACTTCGACCTTGCTCGCGAGTTCCTCGGTGACGTGCGCGTCTGTTTGTGCCTGCAGCCACTGACGCTGCTCGTTTGCGGCCGTCTGGTCGATGTCGAGTTCGTTGGCGGCGACGCGGGCTTCCTCCAGTGCTGCAAACGCGGTATCGAAGCGCTTCGCCTTGGCGCTGGCCAACAGACTTGTTGCGGCGTCGAGCAAGCGTTGGGCGCTGAGCGCGCGAGCGTCCTGAGCAGCAAGCGCTTGTAGCGCCTCGAGGCGTTGCCGCGCTTGCCGAGGCACATCTGGGGGGCGCCAATCGCCAAGGCTCTCCTGCAAGGCCTGAGCCCTGCGCTCTATTTCGTTCGCCGTGGCACGGTCCGTCGCGGCGGCGACGGCGCGCAGCAAGCGATCATCTTCGCTGCCGGCTCGCACGACCTCGCCACGCTGCTCGAGACTGGCGGCTGCCGCGTCGAACTCCCCGCTGCCTAGTTGGGCGCTAATCGTCGCGAGAACGTCAACTGCGCCGGCGCGTTGCTCTGCGCTGGTGATCAGAGATGGCGCAAGCTCGTGCTCTCTCACCTCAGCGATCACCTGCCTTAACGACCCGCGCGCTCGTGTGTGCACGTTCGATTCGAGGGGCGCATCGATCAACTGGCGTTCGATGTCAATGAGCGTGCGCTCCTGCTGCAAGCCTCTGAACGCCTGGGTGAGCTGGGCCCACTGAGGCTCCTCGAGGCCAGCGGCGTAGGCGCCTTCAGCGAGCGGTGCCAGCGTTTCTAGGAGCGCATCCGGTGTGGTGGCGTCGTCGTCGCCGCGGCTTAGGGCGAGTAGGGCGGCGGCGGTCTGTCGTCCGACCCGGGCGCGTGCATCTTGCGGTAGCACGCGCTGCGCTTCGGCGAAGGAGGCCTGCGCGCTCGCCAGCGCCTCGGCGTCGGCCCCCGCGCCGGCGAGTGCTGCGGTCGCCCCGCGCAGGGTTTGCTGCCCGTAGATGTTGCGTGCCTCATCGATCACGCCACGTGCCGTCCCTAGATCGACGTTGGCACCGAGGCCCATGGCAGCGGAGGTACTCTCTGCCTCCGCCACGCTCGCGAGCGCGGCTTCGTACTCGTGGGACTCGAGCTGCCGCGCTGCCTCGACAACATGCCCCGCAGTGCTGCTGGCGCTTTCAAAGCGCGCGTCCGCGGCGCCGGCGGGCTGCATGCTCGCTAGCAACTCCTCGGTAATCCCCGCCAGGTCCGCGCCCAGGCCAGTGCGCTCGAGCACCAGTCCCAGCTCGACAAGGCCTGCTTCGAAGTCGTAGTCCTCGCTGACTTGGCGCAACACCGCAGGCGGGAGGCCAGCCGGACCTAGCACCGTTTCGAGTTCGTTGAGCGTGTCACCGGCTGCGGCAACCTCGCCCGCCTGAGTGTAGCCGCGGTACTCGCCGAGCAGATCGCAGGCCGTCACCCCGGCGCGCGCCTGCGCGAGTTGGCCAGGGGTGGCTTTATCGTTCAGCTGAGTGCGCATGAAGATCTTCCGGGCATCGGCGAGGGTCTCGGTCGCGAACGGTTGCTGCGCTAGGGCGGCTCGCACCTCGTCGAGTTGCCCATCGATGCTCGGACGGCTTAGCTGCCAGCCGCCCACGATGATCGCGACTGCCACGGCGCCGAGGATTATGGGTAGGCGTTTGCGAGAGCCGCTCGTTGCAGGCTCAGCAGACGTGGCGTGGTCTGCGTTGAGGGCCGCGGTAGCTGGCCTAGTCTCGTAGGCAGTGCTCGGCGAGTTGGTAATGGTGCTCGACGCGCCCTCGAGGCCGAGGGGGCCCAGCCATTCGCCCACCGAGGCCGGCCGATCACGCATACGCAGGGCGAGCCCTGCGTCGATGCAGGCGAGCAAGTCCACGCTGTAGCCAGCTTTCCGGCCGGCCTGTAGCGCCGGCGTGTTCGGGTCAGGTTGCCCTTCCTCCAAGGTGCCGCGGCGCTTGTTCGCGGGGACGGGCGCTTGCCGCAAGGCCAGGTGATACATGGTGGCTGCAAGGCTGTAGATGTCCGTGCGCGCATCCTGGTCGAGGCCTTCGCTCTGCTCGAGCGGGGAGTAGCGAGGCGTGAACACCACGCGCGTGTGCTGGGTCACCGGTGGCTGCGCGTCGACAAGAAACGCTTGAGTGACGCCTGCTTCGTGCTTCGCAGAGCCAAAGTCGATCAGCACCGGCGTGTCGTCGCTGCGCCGGATGATCACGTTGGAGGGCGTGATGTCTCGGTGTAGCAAGTGGCTGTCGTGCATGAACTGGACGGCGGCGCCGAGCTGCAGAATCAGTTGTCGCAGGCGCTCCTCGGAGAGCTTGGTACCCGAGCTCTCCATGCTCTCGATCATCGACTCCAGGGAGTCGCCATCGATGTACTCCATCACCATGTAGGCCGTGCCCTGATGGCGGAACACGTCCTCCACCTTCACCACGTTGGCAAGGGAGCTGGCGTCGCCCTGGGTGAGGTTGAACAGGTTGGTGGCTTCGCGGAAAAAGTTGTCGAGGCCGTGCTCGAAGTCGCCGCGAAGCGACTCCGTCTCCAGGCGGATGATCGCGTCATCATCTCGGTAGGCGACGTTGCTCGGCAGGTACTCCTTGATCGCAACCAGCTTGTTTTTCAGCGTTTCATGGCGTGCAAGATAGGTGATGCCAAAGCCACCCACGCCCAACACCCGCTCGATACGGTACGACGGGAGGTCGGCGCCGGTTTGCAGCGCTCGGGAGTGACGAGTGCCGGTCTGGATCTTGCTCATGAGAGAGGGGGAGGCCGAGTCTGAAGCTAGTGGAGGACGAGGGTAGGGACGCCAGCAGTCGAAGGCAAGGCGACAGCGTCGGCTGAGCACATCGCGGCTACTTCGTGCCAGAATCCCCGCCTCGCGTCCCAGTCAAGGAGGCCACTAGCCGTGAGATGCTCAGGGGTGAATACGTCGTTGATTCGCGCCTGCCTGGCCGCTGTCGCCCTGCTCAGCGTCGCGACGGCTGCAGTCTCGGCGGTCGAGATCGGTCGCAATGATCACTTCCTCGTGGTGCTGCCCGACGCTGCAGACACCCTCGCCACGCTCGCCCAGCAGTACCTGGGCGACCCTCGGGAGGGCTGGCGCCTGAGCGCGGCAAACGACGGCGCGACCCCAGGGCTCGATCGGCCGTTCGTCGTTCCATTGAGGCCGCTCAACCCAGGCGGTATCGGACCGACGACCATCCAGTCCGTCCCCGTGCTGTGTTACCACCGCTTCGGAACTCCCAGCAGTCGCCTGACGGTGACACCAGCGCAGTTTCGCGCGCAGCTCGCTTACCTGCGCGACCATGGTTATCGGGTGGTTCACCTTGAGGAGGCGCTAGCGTTTCTCACCGGCGACGGCACCTTACCGCCGCGCTCGGTGGTGATCACCATCGACGACGGCTATCCGTCGACCTACAGCGTGGCGTTTCCGCTGCTTAGGGAGTTTGACTTTCCGGCAACGGTGTTCGTGTATAGCGACTTTGTAGGCCGCGGTGGCCTGAAGCCGGCTCAGATGACGGAGATGGCGGCCACCGGGCTCATCCGCTTCGCGCCCCATTCGAAAACCCACGCCAACTTGTCGCAGCTCATGCCTGGTGAATCGACGACAGACTATCGCCAGCGCCTGGCGGACGAGGTGGGCGAACCGGCGCAGCGGCTAGCGGCGCTGATCGATGCGCCGGTGTCTGCCTTTGCATATCCCTACGGGGCTACCACGGGCGAGGTTGTCGACCTCCTGCGCGATAGTGGCTACGCAAGCGCCTTTACGGTTCGCCGAGGGGCGAATCCATTTTTCGCGCACCCCTATCTCCTGCAGCGTTCGATGATCTACGGCGAGCATGGCTTGGACGATTTCGCTGAGAATCTGGTAGTAGAGCAGAGTTATCGCTGATGCCTCGTCCGCGGCCCGCGTCACGCCACGCTGCTGCTGTAGCGCTTCCGGTCATCGCGCTGCTGGTGATGCTCCCGGGGTGCGTGAGCGTGCCGGAGGACCCCGCGGCCGCGAGAGTGGAGGCCGCGCGGGAGAGGTTTATCGCCGAGCAGCTCTCGAGGGCCGCAGCGCACCTGGCGGGCGATGATCTGCCAGCGGCGTTGCGCAGTCTGCGGATTGCCCACGCTGTCAGTAGGGTCGGTGGTGCGCGGGAGGCGCTCGGGCGGCGAGTCGAAGAGATCGCGGGCAAACTGGCGACGCGTCAGCGCGTGTTGCTGGAGGCGGCCGAGCGTGCGTGGCAGGCCGGTGATCGCGAGCGGGCCGAACGCGAGGCCCTGGCGGCACTGGCCCTAGATCCTACCCACCCTGGGCTGCGGGCTCGCCTGCGATCCTGGCATCGTCGGTGGGCGTTGACGCGCGTAGCTGGCAGAGCGATTACGCCGCCCGCCTCGCTCGCCGTGCAGGTATCGGCGCGCGCGAGCGCCGCCCACGGCGACGAAGAGCCCACAATCCCTGACGAGCAGGCGGCTTACCTGAAGGCCACCAGTGAGGCGAGCGTGCTATTCAACGAGGCCCTCGGATTGCTGGATAGCGATCGTGAGGCGGCGGCCGCACTGTTTGAGCAGGTGCTCCAGCGAGACCCGACACATGCCGGTGCACGCGCTTACCTGTCCGTGCTGGATGGCACGAGCTAGGCGCGTCACTCGCACGTCACCTCGCGAAGGAAGAAGGCCGCTTCCTCGTTGCTAGCGTCGATCGCCAACGCCTGCCGCCACTGGGCGCGGGCGCCTGGGCAGTCCCGCTCTACCGCCTCCAACGCCTGCTCGGTGACCTGTGATGCGTAGGCGCTACCGATGCGCAGGCGTGCTTCTTGCGCGCCACGCCCCGCGCGCTGAATAAAGCGCCACGCTTGCTGAAGGTCGCCACGCTGCTCGGCGGCCAGTGCCTCTGCCAGGTAGTCGACGCTAGGGGCGCAGGCGCGTTCACCGGGAATCACGAGGCGATCGCCGGGAGTCAAGTTCTTCGGCGCATCGAGCTCGTTCGCTAAGGCGAGCGCGACGAATAGTTCGCCCCGGCCCAGGCAGTTGGCGGCGATAGAGCCGAGCGTGTCGCCGGGCTGCACCTCGTAAGGCTGGCTTCCCACCATGCCGATCGCGGCGAAGTACTCGCCGCCGAGATCGAGTTGCGAGCGCAACAAATTGGCTCGATCGTCGGCTGCGTCCACTCGTAGCGCGCACAGTGTGAGCTCGCGGGAGCGCTCCCAGGCACCACGGTCAGCCGCCTCGAGGGCGTCGGTCGTGAGCGCACGGGCAGAGTCGCCGATGGGGCAATCCAGGGTCAGGCAGTTCAGGTCGCTAGGGTTGTCGTAGCAAAAGCAACGGTTTGTCTGAGCGTTCGACGGATCCGCGCAGTAGCAGGCGTCACCGGACGCGTCAGTGGCGCACAAGCACGCGCTCGACTGCGCGCCTTGCGCTTCGCAAATGCACTGGGCGCTATCGGCGGGAGCGCAAGCTAAGGGGGTTTCTGCGGGGGGCGTTGGAGCAGTGGTGCAGCTAGCTAGGAAAATGATCAAGCTGCCAAGGCAGCCGTGCGCGAGCTTGCGCAACACCGAGCGTGCTTCCATGCTGACGGACATCCCAACCACGGCCAAAACGAGGCGGTAATATACCACTGGGCCTTACGCTTTGAATCGCGGGGCCTGGGGGCTTGGGAGCGTTGATCACGCGGTCATCCAGCGCGCATCGATGCGCCGAGAAGCAGTGTTCAGGGAGTGATGATGAGCGCAACGGATCACGCGCGCCTGAGGCCGACTGGGCGGCGCCCGCACCGCTCGATGCGACCACCGATCCCAGCTCTGGCGCCGCTGGTCGGGCTCGCGTCCGCACTTTTCGCGAGCAGCGCCCTCGCGGTTTTCGGCCTGTTCGAAAAGGATGCTTCCGTAGTACGCCTCGCGGTGACGGCGCAGGCAGACCTCAACCCCCTACCAGGCGGCGCGCCAGCCCCGGTTGCCGTGCGGATTTATCAGCTACGCAACGATCTCCCTTTCCAGGCGGCGGAATTTTGGTCGCTCTACGAGCGTTCCGCTGACACCCTGGGCGGCGATCTGGTCGCCGAGCAAGAGTTGCTGGTGCAGCCTGACTCCACTAACTTTGTCGGCCCGCTGGAAATGGCCCCAGGGGTCACCCACCTGGCGCTGTTCATCGGTTTTCGCGAGTGGCAAACCGGCACGTGGCGTGTCGTCGTGCCGACACCGAGAGAATCTAAGTTGACGCTACATGTTCACCTTAAGGGCAACGCCGTCGAGGTAGAGCCTCGCAAGCGGCGCTGGTGGCGCAAGCGCAAGCGCGAGAGCGAGCAGGGCGCGCAAGTGGATGAGTAGCAGCGCAATGGAGATTACCCTCGATCCCCGGCGCGACCGCTTTGGGCGCTCGAGCACAGGGGCGACGATCCGAATCGGTAGCGCCGGCGGTTTGCTCGGTCGCGATGCGCAGCGCTGTGACCTTGTGATCGACCTGCCGCACGTCTCGCGACAACACGCCCGCATCGTTCATTGCGGCGAGGATTTCTTCGTCGAAGACCTGGAGAGCGCGGATGGCACTGCGCTGAACGGCCAGGAGCTGGACGCGCGGCGCAAGGTCGCCCTGCGCGATGGCGACGTGCTGTCCATCGGCGATCGTGACGTCATGGTCAGGGCGGTGCCGTGGTACGAGCTCGCGATGGAACAGGGCGGACGCGCCGGAACGAGCGCTACGCAGCCTGCGCACGGCGAGTCGCCGCGAGGGGAGCTCGCGGAGGCGCCCGCGTGCGTGCCCGAGCCGCCAAGCAGCGACGGGCCACCGCCACCACCCGAGGTGGCGACGGAAACTGCTGATGCGGAGCCCCTCGGCGAAACGACCGAAGGGCCTGCGCCCGCGCCGGATCTCGATCTGGCCGTCGCCCTGCTCGGGGCCTTTGCTGACGGACTGTCGATGTCGAGGGATACCTTCGCCGTAGCGGATGCGCATCAGGCTCGCGATCGCCTGGTGCTGTGGGGCTCGGTGCTTCGCCGCTCGCTCGAGGTGATCCGCAAGGCGATGGTGGCGCAAGAGCGTTTTCGCGACGAGTACAGGATTCCCGCGCTCGCCATGGCTCGCGGCCACGTCAATCCTCTGCTCAGCCCGCAGATCGACATAGCCAGTCTCATCGATGCGTTGTTCGCTCACACGCACCGCTCCGTGAGCGATCCGCTAGCGGCCCTCGATGAGGTGGAGCGCGAGTTCTACCACCACGCGGTCGCCGTGCCGCGGGCGGTCGACGGTGCTGTGAGATCGGTCTTCGACAGCCTAGCCCCGGCGCGCATCGCCGAAGTCGCCCATGCTAGCGGTCGCACGCTCCCCGGGCCGCTGAAGAAGGCCAGCTATTGGGATCAATACCGCGAGGAATTCACTCGACAACTCGATCGCTTGAGCGAGTTCGACAACGAGTATCGACGCGCCGTTGCAAGCGCTTACGCAGGCGCTCGTGGCGATAATCGCGCGCCGGAGACTGTGCGCTGAGCATCCGGTCTAGGAGATTGAAGTTTGGCTGACAGGGATACGGTCATCTGGTCTGAGGGCTTGTTCATGCAGCCCCACCATTTGCAGCAGCACACGCGCTACCTCGAGACCCTGCTTGGGGATCTTATGCGCAACCTCGGCGGTGCCTGGGGGTTTCGCGAGGTCAGCCTGGATCGCTCAGAGCTGCCGGCGGGGTTGCTCGGGGTGTCTACAGCCTACGGCTTAATGCCCGACGGCACACCCCTCGTCGTGGATGCGGAGCATTCAGGACCGACACCTATCGATATCAGTAAGTGCGAGCGAGGCGAAGTGATCTACCTCGCCGTCGCTCCGCGAACGGGCGACCTGCAAGGTCAGTCCGTTGCCGACAGCGAGGGCGCAGAAGCCGACGTACGCTATCTGGCGCATACGGCTGATGTCATCGACAACGCCGCCGCCTTGGCCGAGGGCGAGGCCGCGCTGGCGAATGGCCGCCGCCGCCCCTCCGCCGTGCCCGTGCGTGTGGGGCGCTTGCGCAGCTGGCTCACTCGCGGCGATGCCATCCCCGACAATCGCCCGTCCCTGGCCGTGGCGCGAGTCGGCCCACGCGGCGCAGACGGATCGGTTCGCCTCGATGAGGATTTCGTACCGCCGATCACCATGGTGAACGCCTCGACGGTGCTCGACTTTTGGTTGAGAGAGCTCGTCACCCTGGCCAAGGCAAGAGCCGTGCAGCTCGAGCGACGCCTGGGCGATGTCGCCGTGGGCATCGATAGCTCGTTGGATCTGCACTGGCTGATCGCGGTGAACCGCTACGAACCGGCCCTGCGTGGATTGACGGCAACGAAGGCGCACCCCGCCGAAGCATACCGCCTACTACTGCAAATGCGCGGCGAGCTGGCGACCTTGGGCGCCTCGCCGCCGCGCCTCGCGGAAGACGGCGTCACCTACGAGCACGGAAATCCAGGCCCCGCCTTTATGGCCGTGATCGAAGAGCTGCGCGAGGTGCTAACGGCGCCCCTGTCCGACCGTCCGATCGAACTCCCGGGCACCAAGGTAGAGGAGAAGCAGACCTGGCTCTTCCCCATCAAAGATCGCGCCGTTCTCGAAGATGTGGACCTAGTGTTGGCAGCGACCGCCAGCGTCGATGAACTCTCCCTCGCGCATCTGCCCGAGCAGATGATCGTGGGCCCCGTGGAGGAGATCGACAGCCGCACCTCCGTGCTGGAGATGGAGCTGGCGCGGGTCAAGCCTCGCGGTGTGCCGACGCTGAATCGGTGGACCTATTACCTGCTGCGTGCCGAAGGTCGGGCGTGGGATGCGCTGCGCAAGGACTCAGCGGCGATCGCCTTCTTCGTCGATCGCCTTCAGCAGGACTTCCCAGAGCTTCGCTTGAGGTTCTGGGCTGTGCCGAGACGCTAGGCCGCCTCGGTCGTGACGGAGCGCGATCCCCCGAACCGAACGGTGGTGCGCAAGCAGCGGCGAACCACGGGCGCTCGCTTGCCACAACCGGGCGGGCGGCAGCTGGAGCCGCCTTCCGCGGACGATGCGAGTCCGTCACCAGTGCGTACGATCGTAGTCAAGCGAGCGCGCGATGCATCGCAAGCGCCGTCGTGGGCAGCGGCACCGGCTCGCCACCCTCGCGCGCCACAACCCACGCCGATGCCGATCGCGCACTCGCTGGCAGGGGCAAATCCGCTCCTAGACGAGGCGGCCTCCCTGCTCGCCCTCGGCGGCTACCTGCGCGGCGCTGAGCGCCCGGATGACCTGGATCAGCTGCGGATCGAGATCATCGACGCGGTGCTCGCCTATCGGGAGCGTTTGGCGACGCATTACCCGCCGTCGATCATCGACGAAGCGAGCTTCTGCCTGTGCGCCTTCCTCGACGACTGCGTGCTTCGCACGCTGTGGGGGCGCGATGCGAGTACCCAGTGGTCCGGCCAGAGCGTCTTGGCCGAGGTGCACAAGACCACCCACCTCTCGCGTCTGACCAGCAAGATCCGCGCTCAGCTGCAGCAGGGGCAGCTGGAACACGATTTACTCTCCCTGTACCACACGGTGCTCAGTCTCGGTTTCAGCGCTGAAGGTGACGGCGAGGCGATGGGGTTGCTCGCAAGCGACACCTACCGCGAGCTGCAACGCAGCGTGCCACAGGAGGCGAGCCTGAGTGCTGAAGGCGCGGTCGCCGTCGATACCGGGGAGAACCTTGAGCGCCGGCTCCCCCCTTGGGTGCCCCTCGCGATCACGGCTGCTTTGCTCACCAGTATGTTCGTTGGGCTGCAGTATCTTTTGCAGCCGACTCGCGCCCAGTATGAAGACCGCCTCGCTGCATTGACTGTCGCGCAAGGCAGACTCGGCGTGAAGGATTTCTTCCCGAACGATGGCCTGCCGCCGCCGCGGCTTGATCTGTTCCGGCTCCTGGCGCCGCAGATCGAGCGCGGCGAGGTGCAGCTGTTCATGGATGATGTGCGCGGCACGCGCATCGTGTTGAGCGCAACGCAGATGTTCGAATCCGGCAGCGCCAACCTCGCCAGCGACGTGCAGCCACTATTAGGCGCCGTGGCGCATGCCCTGCGCGAGGCCGACGGTGCGGTGATCGTGGAGGGGCACAGCGACAGTATTGGTAGCGCGGCACGCAACGAGACCCTGTCGCGCCAGCGGGCGGAGCAGGTGGTCGCCGTGTTCGGCGCGAATGCCCTGCAGCCTGAGCGCCTGCGGGCGCGAGGGGTGGCAGATCGGCGCCCGCGCGAGTGCAATGACACGCCGAGCGGCCGCGCTGCCAACCGACGGGTGGAGATTCTCCTGCCCGCCGTGGACACGGCGGACGCGCCGCTACAACAACCCCCTGCTTGCCAGGCCGGTGACGCATGAAGGCTGTGTTGCGCCTTTTGTTCAGTCGTCCTGTGCTGATCGCCCTAGGTCTGGCGCTAGTCGGGCTGGTGATCTGGCATGTCGGCAAGTCATGGCCCATCTTCCAGGCCGAAGACGATACCTACTACCGGCCATTGGCGGGAGTTTGGCCACGCGTCCTCGCGATCGCCAGCCTCTATGTGCTGTGGGGTCTGATCGTCCTCGTTCGTCACCTGGTGCGCGTGATTAATGCGGCGCGACTGAAGAAAGCACTCGCCGTAGAGGAGAACCAGGTCGACAGCCAGGTGGCGCAGATCGAACGTGCCTTTGGCGCGGCCGTTGCTGGTCTCGAGCGAGACAATCGCGGTGCGCTCACCACCTTACCGTGGTACGTGGTGTTGGGGCCGAGCGATGCTGGCAAGACCGAGCTGCTGCGGACCAGCGGCCTGGAGTTTCCTTACGAGCGTGCCAACGATCAGCAGGGTATCGGCGGCTCCCGCGGCACGCGCAACTGCAAGTGGTGGTTGGGTCGTGAGGCCGTGCTTCTAGACACCGCCGGTCGCTATGTGAAGCAAGACCAGCACCGGGAGGCGGACCAGGCCGAGTGGCAGCGCTTCCTCACTCTGCTGCGGCGATATCGAAAGCGCCAACCGATCAACGGTATCTTGGCCGTGATCAGCGCCGAAGACATCCTGGGCACCTATCAGCACGATAAGCTGGCGATGAGCGAAGAAGCCACCTTGCTGCGGGCGCGCGTGAGCGAGTTGCGGTCAGCCTTTGGCGTCGACCTTCCCGTCTACCTGGTCATCAACAAGATGGATCTGGTGGCCGGCTTCACCGAGTACTTCCGCGATCTGAACTGCACAGACCAGCGGGCCCAGGTATGGGGCTTCGATGTAGCCGATGCGGTACAGGTCGACCGTCAGCAGCTTCACAAGCATCTTGCCGACGGCTTCAGAGGGCTCACGCACCGCTTGCGTCAACGCGGTTTGCACCGCCTCTACCAGGAGCGCGAGCTGCACTACGCCGTCCCCGTGCAGGCGTTTCCATGGCAGCTGGATCACCTGTCTCGGTGCGTGACGGAGTTCACCGAGCAGGCGCTCGGGCCGGACAGCAACGGCGATCGGGCCTGGTTACGCGGCGTGTACCTCACCAGCGCCACGCAAACCGGCGCGCCCATCGACCAGCTGACCACGGAGCTCAGCCAGCTGTTCGGCATCGCCGAAGTGGAGCAGTCGAGCGCCGGGGGTGAGGGCCGAAGCTACTTCGTGCGTGATCTTCTGCGCGAGAAGGTATTCGCTGAGCGGGAGTTGGTGGGCGAGAGCCCCCATCGACGGTTCCTGAAGCGGTTTGCCCTGCGGGCGAGTATCGCGGCGTCCGTCGTCGCCGTGGTGGTCTCCAGTCTGGTGTGGCTGCTTGGCTTTCGCGCGTCAACCCAGGCGCTGAGCGAGGCTGAGGCGCTGCGGGCGCAAGCGCAGGAGTTGCTTCCGACGGGCGCCGAGCCGAGCGAGCTACTCGACTTCCTTGGGGCGGTTCAGGCACTGCGCGCTAGTGACCGAGCGCGACTGGAGGCCACCGATCCCACCCGCGCGCTAGGGATTTCCCTGGCGCCCCATCTGGAGCGTCTGTCCTCCGATCTGTACCAGGACGCGTCGGCGAACTACTTCGTGCCGTATCTCGCGGCATGGCTCTACGACTCCCTGAGCCAGCGACCCGACGGGGCGTCGTTGGCGCTAGCGCCGACCAGCCCCTGGCGCAGTACCTACGAGGAATTCGTCCTCCTGGAGTACCTCGCGGCATTTTCCGATCGGGAGCGCTTGAACGACTCAGCGCGCAAGGAGGAGCTGCTCGCTTGGTTTGCGGCCGTGTTTGACGCGGAGTTCGCGAACGACGGCGAGTTGCTGCAGGAGCTGCTCGCTCATCTGGGCTATTACGATGGCCCCCAGGCGCAGCCGCTGCCGCAGACGCCCTTCGAAGGCAGTGCCGTGCTCGCGAGTCGGGAGCGCTTCGCCGATCGAGACCCCGCACGTCTCACCTACGAGTTGCTGCGCGGCGCGACCGAGGGAGCCGTCGGCCGGGAGACCGACCTTCGCAACGCGCCGAATCCCCTGATCTTTGCCCAGGTGTTCGGTTGGGATGGCGCGGACACGCCAGCGCTGGTGATCCCTGGCTTGTTCACCCGAACGGGGCTGGAGGCGCTGCTGGAGGAGGAGAATCAGCTGCTTACCTTCGTCGACGATCACTCCTCCCGCGAGTGGGTGTTCGGGGAAGGCTACCGCCTGCCGTCCAAGCGAGAGCTCAAGGTGCGACTGACGCAGATGTACGTCGCCGACTACCTCGCCGTGTGGGAACGGGCACTCAACGTGCTTCGCGTGCGGCGCTCACCTGAGGATCGCCAACGCTCTGTGATCACTGCCTACGTGGGCCCCAACTCGCCTGTGCGCAAGCTCTTGGAGAAGGTGTACGGGCAGACCCGACTCGCGCTGCCGGAAGAGCCGAAGGCGGGAGGTGGGGGCGTCGGCAAGGCGGCGGGGCGACTCGCCAACCGCACGCGCATCGGCCGCACTATCGGTCGCCTCGGCGTGGGCAGTGGGGTTGGTGCCAACGAGGCAACCCCGAGAGAGCAGATCACCGAGCATTTCTCATCGCTCAACGGACTGATGGAAGGCACGGTCACCCAACTCGATGCCCTGCTGCGAGAGACGGCCAACGTGCTGCGCGTCTACGACGATGTGGATCAGCGCCAGCGGGTGGTGTCGGACCTCAACGTCATCGCCGAGCAGCAGCCGGCGCCGGTCAACGGCTGGACGCGGGCCCTCGTGACCAGCAGCGCCTCCGCCGTGGCCGATGCCCAGCGCCAGGAGCAAGCGGTGGCGCTCAGCGAGGCGCGGGTCGCGGCGGAGGATGAAGTCCGCGCGGGCTACCTGGCCGACGTCTGGCCCTTCTGTTCGCAGGCGGCCAACGGGCGCTTTCCCATGACCGCGAGCAGCGGGGAGGACATCAGCCTCGACGACTTTGCGCGCCTGTTCGGGGATGGGGGCGTACTCGACGCCTTCACCAGCAGCATCTTGGGGCCCTACCTCGATCGAACGGTCCGGCCCTGGCGATGGCGAACCACCGAGGAAGTGCAGGCCTTGCGCCTGCCGATCGCGTTGGCCCAAGCCATGCAGCAGGCATCGGCCATCCGCCGCACCTACTACGACCTTCCGCTCAATCTTGGGCTGCGGCTGACGGCGGCGGATGTCGATCCGCGCATCAACACCGTACGCATCGAGTTGGATGGTCAACCGGTGCGCTACCAGCGGGGCGGCCCAACGCGCAGCGTGGGAATAGAGTGGCCGCGCAGCGAAGCCAGCGGATTCACGCTGCAGCTCACCACCACCGATGATCAGCGCCTGGTGCGTCGGTGGGATGGACCATGGGCGCTGCTGCGTGCCCTCCAGGACGCGCGTGTCGTGGCTGGCCCGGGGCGCGGCGTGGTGGCTGCAACCTTCGAGATCGATGGGTATTCGGTGGGCGTCAGCCTAGACGCTCAGCGTGCGGTCAACCCGCTGGTCAACGATCAACTGACGGGGTTCCGATGCCCAGCCCTGTAGAGACGGAACCGCAGTTCGACGCCATTGCATCCTCAGGCTACGTCGGCAAGTACCCGGGTTACGCCGACTACGTCCAGCACGGCCTGCCCGTGACCGAAGTCGATCGCCTCTTCGACTGGCTCAGCAGCTACGTCGATGCCTTACAGACGCGCTGGGGCGCGCCGTGGATCGATGTCTATCTGCCGTCTCCCGTTTGGCGCTTCTGCCACCTGCCGGCCGCGGGCGATTCGGCGATTGAGCGGCGCCTCCAATTGGGGGCGATGATGCCGAGCGTCGACGCAAAGGGGCGCTACTTTCCCCTTCTTGTGTGCGTTGAACTGGTTGGTATCGCGCCGCCTATCACGACTCTCCGCCGGGCTCAGGCCTTGCTCGATGAACTCGAGGAGCGCCTCGTGCGATGCCTGCGAGAGCCTGTGATGCCCCCTGCTGAGCTTCGAGAGGCGCTGCTCGCAGCGTTCCCTATGCTAGCGAATTCGTCAGGTTATGATGCACCGACTAGGGTCGAGTCCGACGCGCATTCGCTCGCTGTACTAGACCTTGCCTTAGCAAACGGCGCAGGCGCTTGCAGCGTCTGGCAGGTAAAGCACCAGGCGGATGGATGCGAAGCGTTGGCGGCATTCGCTTGCTGGCCGACACCCGAGCAGTTCGCGGAGCTGCTGCACCCCCCCGCACAAGCTGCGGAGCAGAGCGATGCTGTTTAATGGTCGAGCTCGGCGACGGTTCCGAGGTGCCGCGTGAGCGCACTTCGCTGGACCTCCGGCAGCACCACCCACGTGGGCAACGTGCGTGAACGCAACGAGGACGCACTACTGGAGAGCGTCGAGTTGGGCGTGTGGGCCGTGGCGGATGGTCTGGGTGGGCATGCGCGCGGCGACGAAGCCAGCCTGCTGCTAGTACAGCAGCTCGGTCAGGCACCCAGAGCATCGATGGGCCTTGATGCCCGCGTACAGGCATTGGCAGAGGCGGCCACAAAGGTGAATGAGCGCCTGCGGACCGACGTCCGAGACGCTGACGTGCGCTCTGGATCCACGCTAGTGGCTTTGGTGGTGGAGGCGGGCGGGCAGGCCGCCTGCCTGTGGGTGGGGGACAGCCGCGCCTACCTGCTGCGCGGGGGGCGGCTAGAACGGATCTCACTCGATCACGTCAGCGATGATGGCGACCGCGCGCTGACCCGGGCGATCGGTGCCGACGCAGCTCTCGAAATCGACGTTCGATCCCTGCAAATGCGGGGCGGTGACCAGGTATTGCTGTGCTCCGATGGCCTTTATTTGGAAGTAGAGGAAGCGACCATCCACGCCACCCTAGCGTCCGCCCAGTCGGCGCGGGCGGCCTCTCGTCAGCTGGTGCAGTTGGCCCGCAGCGGAGCCTGCGAGGATAACGTGTCGAGTATCGTCATTCGCTTCGAGGCGCTCGGCTGAACGCCGGCGCGAATGACTGAGGGAAGCTAAGGGATGAGCGCGACGGACCCGATTCACCAGGAGCAGCAGGCGCCCGCGTCGCCGCCCACGCCAGTCGCCGGCAGTGGCGCAGACGCCGCGACCATGCTCGACGAATGGTTGGCCACGCTGCTAGTACCCATCGAGGGGGATGAGCATGGCGTGGGGCCGGACGCGCAGGAGGACGAGGCCTTTCAGCGCATCAAGGCCCAAGTGAACTCCGCCTGGCAGGTGCGCGGGACCGATTGGGCTGCCGTGCTGACCGATAGCCGGCGCTACGTGGGGGAGACATCGAAGGACTTGCGGGTCATGGCCTGGCTCGTCTACGCGTCCCTCGCCGCCGAGGACGTGGGCGGGCTGGTGACCGGGCTGCGCCTCCTGGATGCCTTCCTGGAGCGTTTCGGCGAACACTGCCATCCCACCCGACCGCGCGGTCGGGCGACCGCGATCGCGTGGCTCGCCGAGCGCCTTGATGGGTGGTTGAAGCAGCAAGGGCTGCAGGACGTCAGCCTCGAGTTGCTGGCGTCGGCATCGGCGGCGATCGATGCGGCCGATGCGCGGCTGCAAGACCCGGCATCGGGTGTGGGCGGTGCCAGCTCCCTCGCCAAAATCGCGCGCCTCATTCGCGAGGAGCACGCGACGGGTGCGGCGCTGACGCCGCCGCCCCCCTTGAGCGCACAAACCACCCCCGCTGCAGCCAAGGCAGGGGCGCCTGCGCCCGCAGCGACCTCGACATCGATGACGAGCGCACCTAGCTTGCGCGACAGCACTCAAGCGGCGCCAGCTGGGGTGGGGAGCGAGGGAGCTCGGTCATCGCCACTCCCAGGCGCGCCCGCGTCCACTGCTCTTGAGGATGAAAGCGCATTTCGCAGCGCCACGCAGGACGGCACCAGCTACATCGTGGCCCTAGCCCGTTTCAGGCGCGCCCAGGAACCGGAAAATCCGTACGCTTATAAGCTCCTGCGCAACTGGCTCTGGGGCAGCCTAGGCGCGCAGGTGCGACCCGAGGCCTTGCCGCCGCCGAATCGGCCCCCTAACTGGCAGCAGTTAGAATCCGCCGAAGGTGCGAGCAAGGTGTTGGAAACCGCCGAGAGCATGTTACCGTCCAGTCGTTTTTGGTTGGATATCAACCGTCACGCGTGGGCGGCCCTGCGTCGCTTGGCGGCCCATGACAGTGCGGCGGCGGTGGTGAGCGAGCTTCGCACCTTCCTGCAACGCTACCCGCAGCTGGTGGAAGCGAGCTTCCGCGGGGGGATGGCGCTCGCCGACGCAGAGACGCGCGCGTGGATCGCAGATCGTGTACTCGTGGATCCGGGCGAGGCAAGCCTCACCACGCTGGCCGGAGGCGTCGACGACGCCACTAGCAAGCTGCTGGCTACCGCCCGCGAGCGCGCGGCCGAGGGGGAGGTGACGGAAGCCCTCGGCTTACTCGAGGCTGCTCTCGCTGCCGCGTCCACGGCGACGGCGCGCTTCGAACTGCGCAGCGAACTCGCCAGCCTGCTGCTCGACGCGGCCGCGCCGGAAGTCGCGCTCGCGCAGCTCGAGGCGCTGGAGTCGCAGATTGCTGCGCATGCGCTGGAGGAGTGGGAACCTCAGCGGGCCCTCGCCGTGGCGATGTTGGGACGGCGCTTGGCGCGCCAGTCCTTCGAAGACGAGTTGCTGCGCGAGCGTGCACGCGCGGTGGTGCATCAGGCCGAGGCACGCATCGCGCGCTGCGCGCCGTCCTGGGCGCTACAGAACAGACTAACGACCGACAACTGAAGCCGTGCTGCAGCGGCGCTTGACCTTAGGGGATTCAAGGAATGTCCAGCAACAAGCCTACCGTCGCTCCCCGCGAGCGCATCAACATCACCTTCAAGCCAGACGGCGATGGCATGGAGGAGAAGGAGCTCCCGATGAAGGTGCTCGCCATCGGCGACTATACCTTACGGGACGACGATACGCCCCTTGAGGATCGCGCACCGATCAGTATCGATAAGCAGAATTTCAACGAGGTGCTCGCCGAGCAGAAGCTGTCGCTCACTTTGTCTGTGGAAGACAAGCTGAGTGGCGAGGAAGACGGGGCGTTTCCAGTCGAGCTGAGTTTTGACTCGATGAAGGACTTTCGGCCAGAGAGCCTGGTCAACGCCGTGCCGGAGCTGGCCAAGCTTGTGGAGCTGCGCGACGCACTCTTGGCGCTAAAAGGCCCATTGGGTAACGTCCCGGATTTCCGCAAGCGTATGCAGGAGATGATGAAGAGCGATGAGCAGCGCAAGGCCGTGCTAGACGCCTTGGGCCTCTCCGACGACTAGCGTCAGCGCTCATGCGGCCGCAGATCGCCGGCCGCACCGTGGAGTGATTTACTGCGGCGACCGAAGCAACGATCGGCGCGAAGACCAAGTTTGGGGGTCATGAAGATGGCAGACGAGCAAGCCGAGAATCAGGGTGCAACCTTGGAGGCGAGCGACAGCGATTCGCTATTGGATTCTATCGCCGACGCGACCGGTATCGGTGCCGGCTCGGAGGGGTACGAGAAGGCCAAGCGCGGCATCGGGGAGCTAGTGCGCATCCTGGTGCAGGAGGAGCGCACGGAGGAGCGCGTCCAGGGCGGACTCATCGATACCCTCATCGGCGAGATCGATCGCAAGATCGGTGCGCAGCTCGATGCGGTGCTCCACCACGAGGACTTCCAGAAGCTCGAGTCGGCCTGGCGCGGTCTCGAGTATCTGGTCAAGCATACGGACTTCCGCGAGAACTGTCGGGTGGAGATGCTGAACGTCTCGCGCCAGGATCTCGCCGACGACTTCGCCGACGCACCGGATATCACGATGTCAGGTCTCTACAAAACCGTGTACAGCGCTGAGTACGGCGTGTTCGGTGGCGAGGCCTACGGTGCGGTGGTTGGCAACTACGCCTTCGGGCCGTCGAACCCCGATATCAACCTTCTGCGCGACATCGCGAGCGTCTCCGCGATGGCGCATGCGCCCTTTATCGGCTCCGCCGACACCACGTTCTTCCCCAACATGGACGGCGACTTCCAGAAGCTGCCGAACCTGAAAGATCTCGACAGCATCTTCGAGGGCCCGCAGTACGCGCGCTGGCGCGGTTTCCGCGAGTCTGAGGATGCTCGCTACGTCGGATTGACCATGCCGCGCTTCCTGCTCCGAGCGCCCTATCACCCGGAGGACAACCCGGTGAAGGATCTGCACTACGAGGAGCAGCTCGATGGCGAACACGACAACTACCTGTGGGGCAACAGCGCCGTGCTGTTCGCTTCCCGCCTGATGGAGAGCTTTGCGACCTACCGCTGGTGCGCCAACATCGTCGGGCCGGAGGGCGGTGGGGCGGTCGTCGATCTGCCCACCCACAGCTACGAGGCGATGGGGCAGATCGAGAGCAAGATCCCGACGGAAGCGCTGCTCACAGATCGGCGTGAGTTCGAGCTCTCCGAGCAGGGCTTCATCCCCCTCGTTATTCGGAAGGGCAGCGATAATGCGGCCTTCTTTTCAGCCAACTCCGTGCAGCGTCCGAAGCGCTTCCCGAACACGGCAGAGGGCAGGGTGGCGCAGGCGAACTTCAAGCTCGGCACCAAGTTCCCCTATATGTTCCTGATCAACCGCCTGGCGCACTACGTGAAGGTGATGCAGCGCGAGAAGATCGGCGCAGGCGTCAGCCGTGAGGAATTGCAGCGCCAGCTGCGCGATTGGATCGCTCAGTACGTATCCGATCAGGAGAACCCGCCGGCCGGCATCATGGCTCGCTACCCCCTGCGCCAGGCCGACATCACGGTCGAGGACATCGACGGCGATCCCGGTTGGTACAAGGTGAGCATCAACGTTAGCCCGCACTTCAAGTACGAAGGCGGCGACTTCGAGCTCTCCCTGGTCGCGCGTGAGAAGGCAGGGTCGGACTAGCGAGTTCATCGCTGGACCGACAACCCATGGGGAATCGCGCGCTTCTATCGCGCATCGACAGCGCGTCGGATGGCGAGCCCATCCGGCGCCACGCGTCGGCGTCGCAGATCGCCAACTGTGTGGTGCAGAACCTGAGCCAGCTGATGCAGATGCGCCAGGGCAAGGCACAGTCCGCACCGGCGTGTGGCTTGCCTGATTTCTCCGACTGGTTCCTCACCTACAGCAATCCCGGGCCGCGCCTGTGTGCGGCGATCGAGCAGATGGTGCGAGATTTCGAACCCCGCCTGCGCGCCGTGAGCGTGAGCGAACTCGAGGAGCGTGAGCCCGGTGAGCTGCGCTTCGAAATCCGCGCCCAGCTGGTGCTCGGAGACGGTCAGCTGCAGCCCTTTCGGGCCCACTCGCTGATGCGGCGCGCCGACTACTTCACCGTCGTGTCGGTGTGATCGTGAGCCGACGCGACCACTTCCGCGAGGAGCTTCAGCGCCTGAACGAACTGCGCGAGCAGGCGGCGGCGGAGCACTGGGATCTCGCTCGTTTCTTGAAACCGGAGTCGACGGACCCGGACGTCGAGCGCCTATTCGAGGGGTTCGCCTTTCTCACCGGTCGGGTGCAAGAGCGTCTCGACGATGAGTTTCCTGAGCTCCTGCACACGCTGCTCGGCCTGTGGTGGCCGCACTACCTGCGCCCCCTGCCCGCGATGGCCGTGTTGCAGTTCGAGCCGGTGGCCAACGCCTACCAGGAGACGCAAACGGTGCGCACCGGCGTGCAGGTGCAGTCGCGGCCGGTAAACGGCCATCGCTGCCGCTTCCGCACGACCTCTCCACTAGCGCTGCACCCGTGGTCCTTGCGCGAAGTGCGGGTGGAACCCCGCGCGGGGCGCGAGCAGGTGACGTTGGACTTCTCCCTATGGCCAGGGGCGCGCTTTGATGAGAGCGGCGATGGCCTGGTGCTCTATCTGGGGGCACCGCTGCCCGAAGATCTCGGGGACGCCTGCGATCTGTACTGGCTGCTGCGTGAACACGTGGAGGCTGGCGAGCTCACCTGCCTCGATGAGCAGGGCGAGGTGGTCGCTCGGTGCCCCCTCGGCGCGGATCCGTTGCTGAGCACGGGCCAGGCGGCAGCCGTAAGTCCGCCCGCTGGCGCCGAGGAGCCTGCGGCGGGCTATCTCGCTTTGCAGGAGGCCTTCTGCTTCCCCGCTGGGCGCCTGTTCCTGCGCTTGCGCAACTGGGCCAAGGCGGCTGACTTCCTGAACCGCGAGGGCCAGCCGCGGGTGCGCCTGCAGTTCTCCCTTGCGCGGCCCTACGCGGGCGGGGCGGCCGCGCACACGATGGTGCACATCAATTGCGTCTCGATCACGAACCTCTACGAGGCCAGCGCGCGGCCCATCGTGGTCGACGGTGAACGGTTCGATTATCCCCTCGAGCTGAAGCAGGCCGGCGAGAGCGGCGTGCGAGAGCTGTACGAGGTCGACGCGGCCCAGGCCCTGGTGGAGGGCGAGGCGGAACCGCGACGGCTCGTGCGCTTCGACTCCTTCGATGCGCTGGCGAGCGGCGCGAACCACGATTGGTACCAGCTCCGCTTTACTCGTGTCGGGGGCATGCAGCCAGGCAGCGCGCGCCTGCAGTTCGGTTTCGAAGATGACCCGCTAGGGAAACCACGCACCGTGTCAGTGGACGTGACCTGTAGCGACGGCGACCTATGCGAAGCGATAGGTCGCGGGGAAATCAACGTGGCCACCAGCACGTCACCGGAATTCGCCACCTTCCGCAATCTCACCCGCCCCACCCGCTACCTGCGCCCCCATCTCGACGACCGCCTGCTGTGGGATCTCGTGGCGAGCATGGCGAGCAGCTTCGACACCTTGCTCGACACGAAGGCCCTGCGCAGCGTGCTCAAGCGCTTCGATTTTCTCGGCCGGGTAGACGCCAGGGAAGGCCGTCGCGTAGATACCCTCCTCTCAGGTTTGGAGGTCACGAGGACCGGCCCTGCCAACCGCTTGTTCAAAGGCCATCTGGTGCGCGGCCACGCCACCGAGATCACTCTGTCATCGCGCGCCTTCGAGAGCACGGGCGCCATGTACGTGTTCGGCTGTGCACTCGAGCGCTTCATGGCGGCCTTCGCTACCGTGAACATGTTCCACGAGCTGACCGTCGTCGATCGCGACAGTCGCGAGGAGTTTCGATGGACGCCCACGACGGGTCCACGCTCGAGCTTCTGAGCGAGCGCCTCGCGCGCGAGCCGCACCGCTTCGGGTTCTTTCAGGCCCTGGGCTTGCTGGAGCGAGCGTTGGCGAGCACCTCGGGCGTGGACCTGGCGACGACTGCTGCCTTCGATCGCTATGTGCGGGTGCGGCCGAGCCGCTCCCTGGCCGTGCCGGCCTCGGACGTGGTGGCGTGCAAGGCAGAACTCGTCGACGTGGATGAGCCGCCGCGCCACACTTTCACGGTCACTTTCCTCGGCCTCTACGGCGTGGACTCGCCCCTGCCGGACTACTACCTCGATCGAATCGCCCAGGATGAGGACGAGGAAAGCGCCCGCCGACGCTTTCTCGACGTGTTCCACCAGCGCCTGTACCGCCTGCTCTACGACGGTTTCAAGAAGTATCGCTACCCGCTGCACCTGCGCGCCGACGGCAGCGATCCGATCTCGCACCGCCTATTGGCCTTGATCGGCGTAGGGGCGCAGGCGCGGCCGCGGCAGCGGGTGAGCACTGCATCGTTTGGCGTCTCGCCAAGCGCCGAGCCGACCGGGACCGCCCCGACGACTGGCGATCGTGAGCCGCCGCCGATGCCTTCCCACACGCTCGGGCTCTTGGCGTTCATGGAGTCGACGGCCCGAGGCGAATGCTCACAGGCGGTGCTGGCGCAGATTCTCCGCGCCGCCCTGGGAGTTCGCGTGGCGATAGAACACTACGTCTTTCGCTGGGAGTCCATCCCTGAGCAGCAGCGCCTACGCGTGGGTCGGCGCGGGTGCCGTCTCGGCGTCGACGCCACCCTCGGCGCGCGCGTGGGGACGCGCGACACGTGCTTCGCTATCGAGGTGAAGGACGTGGATCAGTCGCAGTTCGAAAGCCTGCTGCCGGGCGGCTGGCGCTACCAGCGCATCGGCGAGCTCGTGCGGATGCTGCTGCGGCGCCCGTTGAGCTGGGAGCTGCGCCTCCACGTAAACCCCGAGGCAAACAAGGCAGCCACGCTCGGCGGCGGATCCGGTGCCCAGCTTGGACGATGGTCCTGGTTACAAGCAAATCCAGTAGGTCAAGTGCAGAGCACGATCGCCGTGCAGGGAGATGCCACGTGCTAGAGATTTCCTTGAAGCCGCTCATCGGTCGCCTGTCGACGCACTGCCGAGACGCCCTCGGGCGCGCCGCCTCGGCGTGCATCGAGCGCGGCGACTACGAGATCGGCGTCGAACACCTGCTGTTGGAACTCATGGCAGAGCCCCATCACGACGTACAGGTGATCCTGCGCCACCACGACATCGACCCCGCGCCGGTGCTGCGCAGCCTCCATCAGCAGATCGAGCAGCGCGGCGGCGGTCACCGCGATCGGCCCGTCTACTCCAGTGCCCTCATCGATTGGGTGCGTTCGGCGTGGCTGATGGCATCGGTGGAATTCGATCAGCTTGACATTCGCTCCGGCATCGCGGTTCTCACTTTGCTCGGGGATCGGTCCCTGCGCGCCCAGGTGGATGCGTCAGAGCTGCTGAGTGACATCGACCCGGCGCGCTTGCGCAAAGACTTGGCGAAGGTGCTGTCGACGAGCCGTGAGCCCGCTGGGCCACGCCGTGACGGAGACCTCGCTACGGGCGAGGGCGGCGACGGTGCGGCACCTGCTGCGCCCGCCCTCGCTAACGCCACCGAGGAACTGCTCGAGCGCTTCACCACGGACCTGACGGCGCAGGCCAGGGCTGGCGATATCGATCCGATTTTCTGCCGAGACGATGAGATCCGTCAGGTGATCGACGTGCTCTCCCGTCGGCGCAAGAACAACCCTCTCGCCGTCGGCGATGCCGGCGTCGGCAAGACCGCCTTGGTCGAGGGACTGGCCCTGCGCATCGCTGCCGGTGAAGTGCCCCCACCCCTCGCTGACATTCGCCTCCTCGCCCTCGACCTACAGGGCATGCAGGCGGGAGCCAGCGTGCGCGGTGAGTTCGAGAAGCGCCTAAAGGGTGTGATCGACGGCGTGCGCGAGAGTGGTCAGTCCATCGTCCTGTTCATCGATGAGGTGCACACGCTGATCGGCGCCGGCGGCGCTGCAGGCACCGGCGATGCGGCCAACATCCTAAAGCCCGCCCTTGCCCGCGGTGAGCTGCGCACGATCGCCGCCACCACGTGGACCGAGTACAAGAAGTACATCGAGAAGGACAGCGCCCTCGCCCGGCGCTTCCACACGATCAAGCTGGGCGAACCGTCGCCGGAACAGGCGACGACGATCATGCGCGGCCTGCGCGAGCGCTACGAACAGGCGCACGGCGTGTACCTGCGCGACGATGCGGTGGTCGCGGCCGCACAGATGTCCGCGCGCTACATCGCCGGGCGGTTGCTGCCGGACAAGGCCGTCGACGTGCTGGACACGGCCTGTGCACGCGTGCGTCTCAGTCAAGCGATGCGCCCGGCTGCCTTGGAGCGGGTGGAATCGCGCCTCGCCGAGCTGCACCGCGAGCGCGGGGCGATCTCGCGAGACCTTGTCGTCGAGCCTGCGTACACGGACCAGGTGAGCGAACTAGACGCCACGATCGACGGTCTGCTCAGCGAGCAGGCATCGCTCACGGCGCGCTGGGAGCGCGAGCGCGACCTGTGCGAGCGGGTGATGACCCTGCGCGCGGCGGTGGCGCCGAGCGATGACAGTGTGACGGCGGCAGAGCGTAGTACGACTGCCACCGAGGCGCCGCCGAGCGAGGAGGTGCCACCCAGCGAAGCACTCAGCTCGCTTCTCAGCGAGCTGGAGGCGTTGCAGGCGGGCGATCCGCTCGTGGCTCACGAGGCCAGCCCAGACGTCGTCGCTCAGGTCATTGCCGACTGGACCGGTATCCCCCTCGGCAAGATGGTGCGGGACGAGGCGCAAACGGTGCTCGGCCTGCGCGATCAGCTCGAAGGTCGCATCCGCGGCCAGGGCACTGCGCTAGAGAGCATCTCGCAGCAGCTGCGAGCGGCGAAGGCGGGGCTTTCTGATCCGTCCTCGCCCCTCGGTGTATTCCTCCTCGTCGGGCCCAGCGGCGTCGGCAAGACGGAGACCGCCTACGGCCTCGCAGACCTCATGTTTGGCGGCGAGCGATTCCTCACCACCGTGAACATGTCCGAGTTCATGGAGCGACACGCCGTGTCGCGCCTGATCGGCTCGCCGCCGGGCTACGTCGATTCGGACAAGGGCGGTGTGCTCACGGAGGCGGTTCGTCAACGGCCCTATTCGGTGGTGCTCCTCGACGAGGTGGAGAAGGCCCATCGCGATGTGATGAACCTGTTCTACCAGGTCTTCGATCGCGGCGAACTCGCCGACGGCCAGGGCGTGCCCATCAACTTCCGCAACACGCTGATCCTGATGACCAGCAACCTCGGCTCGGACGACATCATCGAGGCGTGGCGGCGGAACCCCGAAATCGATGGCGAGGGCCTCGCCCAGCTGATCCGGCCGACGCTTCTCGGTCACTTCCCACCCGCGCTGCTGGCGCGTATGACGGTGGTGCCGTACCTGCCGCTGGCGGACGAGGTGGTGCGCGATATCGTCGGCTTGAAGCTCGACACACTGGCTGAGCGCCTGGCCACCGCCCAGCGCATCGAGGTTTTCTACGACGATGCCGTGGTCGAGCAGATCGCCGGTCGCTGCCTGCAGGTGGATGCGGGCGCGCGTATGATCGACCTGGTGATCAACGGGTCGTTGGTGCCGACGATCTCCGCGGAGGTGCTGGGTCGCCTCGGCGGCGATGAACCATTTGACGCCCTGCGTATCGGCACCGATGCCGACGGCGCCTTTACCTATCAGTTCAGCTGATGGCTGCGCGCGCGAAAACGCACCGACCTACAGGGCGTTCCGCACCGCTGCCTGGGCAGCTGCTAAGTGTGCTGGCGGCGATTGCCACGGAGCGCAAGCTCGATTCGCTGCTCGAACGCATGTTGATGGCGGCGATCGACTTAACTCACGCGCGGTCTGGGCGACTGTACGTGCTCGATCCGACGGGACGGCAGTTGCTTTGCCAAGCTGCCTCCTGTGCCGAGGGGGCTACGCAAGGACTCGCCGGGCCGGTAGAGCTGTACAGCGAAGGGCGACCTGATCACCGGCGTGCTGAAGCGTTCTGCGCTTTCTCCGGTGACATCGTACAGATCGCCGACGTGAGCACGGACACGGCCTTTGATCATGCCCACTCTGCCGATGGCGCGACGCCCTCGTCCTTGCTGCTCGTCCCCTTGAGTCTGCCTGATGAGGTCAGCGTCGGAGTGCTCGAGCTTCGCGGGGTCGACGAGCTGGCGCGGCCCCGTGGCATTAGCCGCTCTCGCAGCGGGCCCACGGAGCGAGAGCAGCTATTGCGTGGATTCGCCTCCCTAGCAGCTGTGGCGATCAACAACGCCCGCCTTCTAGATGAGAACCAGCGACTCGTCACCGTGCTGGATGAAGCGAATCGTGTGCTGGAGCGCGAGAATCGCCAGCTGCGTGAACGCGTTCACGGGCGTTGCGACTTCACTACGATCATCGGCGATTCGCCACCGATGCAGACGTTATTCGCCCTGATGGAGAAGGCGGCCGCCAGCGATGTGACCGTGCTAGTTGAAGGAGAGACCGGAGCTGGCAAGGAGCTGGTGGCGTGGGCGCTGCACGAGAACAGCGCCCGTCGCGACCATCGTCTGGTGGCTCAAAACTGTGCTGCCTTGCCCGAGGCCTTGCTCGAGAGCGAGCTGTTCGGCTATGAGCGCGGGGCGTTTACGGGCGCTACGGAGTCGCGCGAGGGGCTGCTGCGGGCGGCTCATCGCGGCACGCTGTTTCTCGACGAGATCGGCGATCTGCCGTTGGCTTTGCAGGCGAAGCTGCTTCGCGTGTTGGAAGATGGGGAGGTGCGACCCCTCGGGAGTTCGAAGAGCCGTCGCGTGGATCTGCGATTGGTGGCAGCTACCCATCATGACCTCCAGGCCAAGGTGGAGGATGGGAGTTTTCGTCGCGATCTCTACTTCCGACTGAATGTGTTTCCGCTGACCGTGCCCCCCTTGCGTGAGCGACGCGAGGACATTCCGGCGCTAGTGCAGCACTTCCTGGCAGCGTTTGCAGACGTGCATGGGAAGCCCGTGAGTGGGATTACGCCCGCGGCGATGGATCTGCTGCTACGTCACGACTTTCCGGGCAACGTACGCGAGTTGCGCAACGTAGTAGAGCGGGCGGTTGTGTTGGTGGAGCCACGTGGTGCTGTCTGCGAGGCGGAGTTACCGGCGGATTGGCAGCAGCAGCGTTGGGTCGGGTTCACGCCGCTGGCGCAGGAGACAGCCCCTCCCGCATCCCTGCGAGAGGCTATGGAGCGACACGAACGGGACGTGATCGAGCAGGCGTTAGCCGCCCATGACGGGAACCGTACGCGAACTGCACAAGCGCTCGGGATCTCACGGCGTTCGCTGCAGATGAAGCTGGTGAAGTTGGACTTGGCTGAGGAAGTCTGATGTCTGACGAGAGCGTTTTGGCGGGGCAGCGGTCCTGGAGAGCGCTGCTCCAGCCGACAGAGAGCTTCGATTCGCTAGTCTGGCTGCGCGATGCGGGCATCCGGGCACTCGACGGGGTGCCTGCCTTCGCCGCTGGGCTCGCCGAAGGGTTGTGGCAGGCCGGCCGCGATGAGCGAGTCCTGCGTTTGCTCACGCGAGAGTTCGTGCTCGCGGACGTGTACGAACGGCCTAGCTTATGGATTCGAGCAGTGCCGTTCGAACCGAATGCGGGTGCCGCGGTGCTGGCATGTACCGAAGCGGATGATTCGGCGCACCGCTTGCGATCTGCCCAGGCCTTCAGCCTCGCCCTACTGCACACCGTCTGGCAGGTTTTACAGTTCCCCCCGGTGCGATCGCTTGCAGCCTTGAACGCCGAGCAGCGCCGGCGCTGGGAGCGCTACGTGATGCGTCACCAACGCAGCGATCCGTCGGCGCGCTACATCGCTGGGACTGACTTTGCCGGACCCTTGTCCGGGCTGCTCGGCGACGATGCGCTCGTCGGACTAAGGCGCCTCGCGGTCGATTGGCCGACCTTGCGCCGGGCCCTGGAAGCGCTTCAGTGGACCGGTCTCAATGCTGCCGCTGCCGGCATCTGGCAAGGAGGAGCCGGCGCCCGCGGCGTGCAGGTAGAGATCGCAAGCGAATCGGAGCCTCTGGTTGGGGAAGAGCCTCAGCACTGGATTGAGCTTCAGTACCTGCATCACGACGGCTCCGGGGTGGCTGGGGCCCGCTACGTGGTGACGGCGGACGGCTACCGTGCAGAGGGTGCACTCGACGCTGCTGGCACTGTCCACTTGGCCGGCGTGCCTGCGTCGGTGAGCCAGTTCGAGTACGAGTTCAGAGACGATCCCGGTGAGTACCAACCGCAACCGCCGAGCGCCGATACCTCCGAAGCGACAACGCCTCTCGAAGATGCTCTGGACTGGCTTTGGGGCCTGATCCAAGGCGACTTCAACGAGGAACAGTCGATCAGCCAGATGGCGGTGAATGCGCTCATTGGCCTGATACCGATCGCCGACCAGGTCTTGGACGTGCGCGATCTGATAGCGGGTATCAAGCATCTAGTGGATTTCTATGGCGATGAGACCGGTGAGGCGGCGAAAGCGCCCGAGATGCTTGGCTTGTCTCGTGAAACATGGCTATGGCTTGGCTTGTTCCTTATCGCAGTTGGGTGCATACCGACGGTAGGTTCTGCGGTGAAGGGTGTGCTGAAGATGCTGATAAGGGCGCTTCAGGACGCTGGCGCGGCCGCAGGCAAGCTCAGTGCGAAGCAGCTGGCGCAGATCTGGGCGCAGCTGATGGCAGTGCTCAACAAGCTCGGTGTGAAGCAGGGGAATGCGCACCGCTGGTTGAAGACCATGCGAGGTGATCTGCCGAAGCACATGGACGCCGCAGCGGAACAGGTACGCGGTGCGGTAGGCGTGCTCCAGGAGATGTTGTCGTCGATCGAAGGTTTGGTGCGGCGCCTGGACCTCGGAAGTGAGCGAGCGAAGCAGGCTTTGGTAGCGATCGCCACAGTTAGGAAGTCCATCGGTCGTCTGCTCGCCAAGCTGGAGACGCAAAAGCGCTTGATGAGTGACTGGTTGGCTGCTCAGCTCGATCTTGTGATCGAAGCCGCCGGGGGAGCTCCGAGAGCGGGTCGAGTGGACACACCGCCGGCCGGGGGCTCCAACAGGTTGGTTCAAGAGGCTCGAGCGCCGGGCGAGCCGGCCGCCGTTGGGACGCGCACTGGGGATAGCGCTCAGCCTGGACCAGGCAAGCTCGATGAGGCGGTCGAAGCGGGTAGTGATTTCGCCAAGTACATCGATGAGTTCGCGACCCTGGATCGGAAGGACTTCCGCGCCTGGAAGCAGGCACTTGGCGATCAAGGGCTGAGCGAAGAGCAGATCTCCGACATCGTGTACGCGGGGTCCCTGAGGCGCGGCGACAACCTATGGGGAGACAACTGGAAGAAGTACTTGGAGGAGATCTCGGCGACCACTTACCCTGGACCGCCAAGCCATGCGCATCATCTCGTTGAGAAGGTGGGGCGGGGTGAATTCAGCGCGAGGAGCCGCGAGATACTCGCGGAGGTTGGCATTGATCCGCTGCTTGCTCGCGAGAACCTGACTTGGGCGCCGAACGTCGCGGGACAACACGGCACAGGGCCGCAACGAGAACTGATGACGCGGCTAGAGGCGGTACGAGGAGACAGACGGTCTATAATCAAGGTGCTCGAGGATTGGGCCGTAGTCTCCAAGGCAAGGTAGCACTCGGCTCGTCAGGACCGCTCTCGCATGGTGATCGGAGATGACCACTCTCGACTCATTGGAAACTGAAGTACAACGGCTGCTCGAGCTGGGTTTGAGGTGCGCAATAGGCGAGCTGAACGCTCAGTATTCCGGTGCTGCAGTGTACGCCGTTGCGGTGTTCTGCGCCTCGGGGTACAGCAGCTTCGCACTTGCTGCTAACACACGTGATTGGCTTGAGGACAAGCTGCAGCAGGAGGGAGGCGCGTCGCAGTCGGCCCGAGACTATTGTGAGCTGCATGTATCCCAGTGGAAGGAGCTGAATTTCGCCTACCGCGCGTTTTCGGAGCTGAATGAGCGTCTTGATGATCTGCTCGACGATATGTACGACGCCGCCCTGAGCGATGATCAGATTTCCGAGCTCTTTACGCGAGCTGTTGTCCGCGCGATCAAAGCCGCAGATCTAGGTGGCCTGGTCGCCACTACTTGCGACGGTCCCCTGTTGCTCGGCTTGCAATTCGCCGATCCATCGGAACGTGAGTGGAAGGCAGCGCTGGACGTCTCACGCGACGTCAACTCGGATGACTGGCACACCCGACTTCGCAGTCTTTGAGCGTCGTGCTGCGCCGGTCGGTCCTAGGCGGTTCGGGCGCCCAAGACCCAACCCGTAGCGTGCCTGCTGCCCTAGGTCGCACGGCGCGGTGCTGATCCCATTGGCGTCCTGCGCGACTGTTCCGACAGCAGCAGCGGATGCGACGGCGCAATGTGCACTGTGAAGAAGCCGTCACGCCTGCCCGTTGAACTGCGCAAGATCTTGCACAGCTGAGTTGCCGCTAGTCTCGCCTGCGATGCGCTAGAGGCCGTAAGTAATTGATTAAAAAGATTAACCAAGGGCGCGTGAAGCTGGCCCGCTCTTTGCTAACTGGCCTACGAGAGGCAACGTCATCGGATCGCAACACCGTCGACGGCGCCGCACATAGACCCGCCCCCAACCAGGGCACCACCGCAAGGAGCTACACAACATGCCAACTCCCGCGTATCTCAGCATCACCGGTCGCAAGCAGGGCAACGTGTCCCAGGGCGCTAGCACCGACAAGAGCATCGGCAACACCTGGCAGGAAGGCCATGAAGACGAGATCCTCGTCCAGGGCTTCAACCACACCGTGCTGATCCCGACCAACCCGCAGAACGGTCAGCCGGCAGGCCCCCGTCGCCACGAGCAGCTGGTGATCACCAAGGCCTTCGACAAGGCCTCGCCTCTGCTCTACAACGCGCTCACCTCCGGCGAGCTGCTCGATTGTGAGATCAAGTGGTTCCGCACGGCGGCCGACGGCACGTCCGAGCACTACTACACCACCACCCTGACGGACGCGGTCATCGTCGACATCACGGCGAGCATGGCGCACTGCCAGGATCCGGCGATGGACCACCTCGGTCACGAGGAGCAGATCTCCTTCAAGTATCGTAAGATCGAGTGGCGTCACGAAGCCGCTGGCACGTCCGGTGAGGACGACTGGCGTAAACCCGACGCGACCTAAGGCGTGTACTAATTGCGGATCGACTCGTACCCTTTGGGCGGGTCGGTCCACAAGGCGCGGCCGTCAAGCTTGCGGGCTTGGCGGCCGATCCGTCTATCGCGACGACGGCGCCGTTCGTCTAGCGCGCGTCGTGAGATGGAGACGGCCCGTCGCCCGCTCGGGGCGTGTGGCCAGCACAGGGGATGGTCATGGCGAGTGCAGCCGTTCGTTTCGACATGGTGCCCTTCGAGTTCAGCATCGAGGGCCTGCAGGACCCCACCTTGCGCGTGCTCGAGTTCTCCGGCCAGGAGGCGCTCTCCACGCCCTACGCGTACGAGATCGATCTGATCTCCGAGGACGACGGCCTCACCCTCGAAGATCTGGTCGGCAAACCGGCCACCCTGCGCATCAACGATGAAGCCGGCCAATCGGAGCGGTTCCTCCACGGCGTGGTGGCGAGCTTCCTCCACGGCGAGTCGAGCGAGCGCTACACGCGCTACCGGGCCCGCGTCGTGCCCATGCTCCAGCTCCTGAGCTACCGCCAGGACTGCCGGATCTTCCAAAACCTCTCCGTGCCGGACATCCTTCAGCAGGTGTTCGACGGCGCGGGCCTCAGCGACTACAAGCTCACCCTGCGCGGCACCTACGAGCCGCGCGTTTACTGCGTCCAGTATCGCGAATCCGATTTAAACTTCGTCACCCGACTGATGGAGGACGAGGGCATCTATTACTTCTTCGCGCACAGCGAAGGGAAGAGCACGCTCACGCTCATCGACGACCCCGCCAGCCATCCCAAGCTGCCGGGCGGCGACAGCATCGAACACCACGACACGGGCGGCGGCATCGCGCCTCAGCGCATGGTCTACGGCATGCGCTGGCAGGAGGTGGTCACCACCAACGCGGTCACCCTGCGCGATTTCGATTTCGAGCGACCGAGCGTCGATCACCTGCACCTCGACAAGCAGGTCGACCAACCCATGCGCCTGGAGCAGTACGACTACCCCGGCATCTACACCGAGTCCGGCCTCGGCGACCAGCGCGTGGGTGCGCGCCTGGATGCTCTGCAAGCGAAGCGTCGCACGCTGCGCGCCTCCACCAGCGCGCGCCACTTCCTGGTCGGCCACCGTTTCACTCTGCAAAAGCACGCTAACGATCGCTTTAACCGAGAGTACACGATCACCAGCGTGGCCGTGGCGGGCCGCAGCCCGCAGGCGACGGAGCAGGATCAAGGCGGCCTGAGTCCCATGTACTCCTGCGAGTTCGGCGCGGCGCCGTCGAACACGGTGCTGCGCAGTGCGCCGATCGCGCGCCGCCCCCGGGTTGACGGGGTGCAGACGGCCATCATCGTCGGTCCTGCCGGCGAGGAGGTCTACACGGACGAGTACGGTCGGGTGAAAGTGCAGTTTCACTGGGATCGCCTCGGCACCTACAGCGAGCGCAGCTCCTGCTGGATTCGCGTGAGCCAGCTCTGGGCCGGCGCTAGCTGGGGCGGCATGGACATCCCGCGCATCGGCCACGAGGTGGTGATCAGCTTCGAGGAGGGCGATCCCGATCGGCCGATGATCATCGGGCGTGTTTACCACGGTCAGAATCGTCCGCCCTACGGCCTGCCCGAGCACAAGGTCAAGAGCACCATCAAGTCGAACTCGAGCCCCGGCGGCGGCGGCTTCAACGAGCTCATGTTCGACGACAGCAAGGGCAACGAAGAGGTGTTTCTGCACTCCCAGAAGAACACCACGATCAAGACCCTCAACGACAAGAATCAGAACACCGGCAACGACGAGACCTTGGAGATCGGCAACAACCGCACCAAGAGCGTCGGCGTCGACGAGACCACCACGGTGGGTAGCAACCGCACGGAAGAGGTGGGCAAGAACGAGAAGATCAGCATCGGTGAGTCCCGCACGGAGGAGGTGGGCACCGACGAGACGATCACGATCAAGCGCGACCGTACGGAGAACGTTGGCCGCGACGAGTCGATTGAGATCGCCGGTACCCAGGAGATCCAGGTCGGCAAGGAGATCTACATCGATGCCGGCGATCAAATCATCCTGCGCACGGGTGATGCCAAGCTGATCATGAAGAGCGATGGCACGATCGCCCTGATGGGTAAGAACATCACGATTAAGGGCTCGGGTGAGATCGACGTCCGCGCGTCGAACAACATCACGATGAAGGGTCGCAAGATCCTGCAGAACTGAGCCCGCGCCGACGAGGACCCGCTTACCATGGACGATGGCATCACCACGACCACGAGCCCGCCGGCGATTGACGGCCCGTCGCGTCAGGAGGAGGCAGTCGCCGAGCCGTCCCCTGGGCCTAACGTGATCGATCAGCTGGCCGAGGAGACCGGTCAGCGGCGCGCTCGCGAAGCGTCGCTCGAGCGTGCCCACGCTGCGCTGCCGGGCGTGGTGGTCGGGCGCATCGTCGCGGTGGCCGGTTGCCAAGCGGTGGTGGAGTTCGACTGGGAGGGAAGCGCGCAGCGATTTCCGGCGCGCCTCGCCATCAGTGAGACGCCCCAGCTCGACCAGCTCTGCACGCTCGTGTTCGAGCAGCAACTCTTGAGCCGCCCCATCGTCACCGGCCTCGTGCAGCAGGCGGACGATCAGGGTCCAAAGGTGCTGTCGAGCGCCACCGGCATCGAGCTTCGCTGCGGCGACGGCAAGGTGGTGATCTCGCCCGAGGGCGACATCACGATCTCCGGTCGCGTCCTCACCTCCCGCGCCTACGGCCCAAACCGTATCCAAGGCGCCTCCGTCAAGCTCAACTAGGCCGCCGCGCGCAGGGTCGGGCGAGGTTCGTGGAGCTAGTCAATACCACTCGGCTTACGGCGGGTTGCGCGCCGGGTCGCCTCGCGACCAATCAGATGTGTTTGGTGGTGGTGGCGAAGGCGTGTTTCGCTTGGGACGATTCCCCGTCGCCGCAAGCGCCGACGCCCATCACCGAAAGGGTCGTGCTCCACGACCACGATGTACAGCTGGAAGGCACGGACGTGCTGGCCCACGAGTACGATTTCGTGCCCTACAAGCCGAACTGCGACGTGGTCTTGCACGGCGCCGTGGCGTACGCCCCGGCGGGAAAACCCTGCGAGCGGGTCGCGGTGGGCATGGGCCTTGGCGAGTGGAGCAAGCGCTTCGCCGTGATCGGCGAGCGCGCGTGGGCGCGGGGAGCCGACGGTGGCTGGCGCGCGAGTGACCCAGTGCCCTTCGTCGAGTTGCCCCTGAGCTGGCGAAATGCCTACGGTGGCGCTGTCGAGGACGCTGACGGTGACGTTAGGTGCTGCCCGGCCAACCCGGAAGGCGTCGGGCCCTGGTTCGAGGTGGACGACGCGCTGGAAGGCACGCCCTTGCCCAATACGGAGCAGCTCGACGTGCCCATCGACTCGCCGAAGGCTGACTACGTGCCCCAAGGCTTGGGGCCTATCGCGCGGCACTGGGCGCCGAGGCCGGATCATGCGGGCACCTTCGATGAGGCCTGGGAGCGCGACCGTGCGCCCTTCCTCCCCGACGACTTCGACGCGCGCTTCCACCAGTGCGCGCCCGCCGACCAGCAGATTGCCTACCCCGAGGCGGGCGACACGCTGTGGCTCGAGAACCTGACGACCAGTGGTGATGCCCGCATCCCCCTGCCCCTCGAGGCCGTGCTCATGACCGTGATCCGCTACGACGGGGAGCGCATTCGCCTGGCGCCGAAGGTCGACACGCTCATCGTGGACACGAGCGCGCGTCGCCTCGACGTGGTGTACCGAGCGCACGTGCCGCTGGCGCGCAGCGTGCGCGACATCGAGGCGGTGGTGATCGGCAAGCCCACCCGCGGTTGGGAGCGCGCCCGCATGACGGGGAAGACCTATCAGCCCCTAGGCCGACCGTCCCGGGCGAGGCTCTAGCGGCGATGGGCGCGGGTTTGCACATCGATGCGGTCGGGTTGGTGTCCAGCGTGGGCAACACCGCCGAGGCCAGCTGCGCTGCCTTTCGCCTGGTGCTGGATGGCTTCACGGAAACGCCGTTCATTGACCACCTGAGCAAGCGGCCGATCATCGGCGCACCGATCGATTGGGCTCAGGCGCCCACCCTGCGCGGGGCGGAGCGCTTGGCGGCGATGGCGGCGACGGCCGTGGAGGATGCGCTGGGGCACGCGGCGGACACCGACGACGACGGGCCGGTCGCGGTGGTCGCCTGTTTGGCGGAGTCGCAGCGGCCAGACGTCACGGCCGGCCAACTGGCGTCGCTGCGCGCCGCACTGGGCGAGAAGATCGCGTCGGCCGGTGACCTTCACATCATCAGCGAAGGTGCCGTCGGCTTGGTCGATGCCTTCGAGTACGCAGCCACTCTGCTCGACGGGGAGTCCGCCGTGCAGCGGGTGGTAGTCGTGGGCGCGGAGAGTTTGCTGTCGAGCGGCGCGATAAACTACTTCCTCGCCGGCCTGGGCACGCCCTTGTGCCGCCTGCTCACGGCAGGTAACTCCGATGGCTTCATCCCTGGCGAGGCGGCCGCGGCCATTGTGCTGACGGGCGCTAGCGATGACGAGCGCTTCGGCCTGCGCGTGCGGGGCATGGCGATGTCTGAGCGGCCGGAACACGAGGGCCAGCCGCCGCGGGCGGAGGCGCTTACGGACGCGGTGACGCAGGCCCTGGCGCAGGCCCAGATCGACATAGGCGACATCGCCTACCGCATGAGCAACGCCAACGGCGAGGAACACCGCTTTGAGGAGGAGTCACTCATGCTCTATCGCGTCTGTCGCCCGCCGCGGCCAGACTTTCCCCTCGTGCACCTGGCCGACAAGATAGGCGAGGTGGGCGCGGCCGCAGGCGTCGCCCTGATGGCGCGCGCCTACTGGGCCGCGCGCGAAGGATACGCCGAGGGCCCGGCGGCCCTGTGCTACCTCATGGGAGATCAGACTCGGCGCGCGGCCCTGGTGCTCGATGCGGTGGGCAAACCCCTAACACAACCGTCGCTGGCGTCTGGCACCAGCCCATAAGGAACACGAACCGTGGCCAACGAAGTCTTCGCCAACGAGCTCGAGATCTCCTGCAAGGCCGCCGCGGGCAAGTCCGTAGCCAGCTTTCCGGATCCGTGCTTCAGCCCACCGCCGCCGAGCGGCGGCCCCATCGTGATCCCCTACGCCAACACGGCCTTCGCCAAGGACCTGGCCAAGGGCTCGACCACCGTGTTCATCAGCGGCAAGCCGATCGCCAAGCGCGACCAGAGTTACTTCAAGACCTCCACCGGCAACGAGCCTGCGATCATGAAGAAGGGCGTTGCCACCGGCGTGAAGAAGGGCAAGGCCTACTACCAGACCTGGTCCATGGACGTGAAGGTGGAAGATCTGAACGTCTGCCGGCACACGGACAAGATGACCCACAACCACGCGTCCCTGCCGGGCAACACGGGGCCCTGGGCCTACGTCGATACGAGCGCGCGGCGCAGCGACTGCCGGATGGAGATCCAACGGGTCAACCGCGCCTGCGGCGGCGAGCGTGAGGTCAAGCGCGGCAACCGCACCACCTGGGAGACCGTGCGCGGTCAGGTGAGATGGAAGCGCACGAATTGCCTGGGCCTCAACATCAAACCCCGCTCCTTGGACCAATCCAAGCTAGACGACTTCCTAGGCGACATTCAGGGCCAGCTCGATGATCTCAACATCTACGAGCAGGCGATCAACACCGCCCAGGAGGTAGCCCTGCAGCAGGCGGAGGAGCTGCTCACGCGGATTGTCGGCAAAGCCGTCGCCAAGCGCATCATCGGTGCGGCGGCGGGACCGATCGGCTGGATCGTAACGATCGTCGATGGCGCCAACGACGTGGCGGAGGTGATAGAGCTCAAGGGCCACATCGATGCGGTGAATGCCGAGGCGGACCGCCTGATGCGCTCGCTCACTTCCCTCGACGATCGCCTGGCGGCCATTCCCGATCAGTTGGCCGCCGGCGACACGGGCAGCGCGGCCGCCACCATGGCCGACGTGCAGCGGACCATCGCCACGGCGAACGACTGCGTGCGCGCCCGCAAGTGCATGCTGGTGAGCATGAAGTCGACGGACAACAACTCCGGCGGCACCAACGCCCAGGGCGGCTGCTGCGGCGGCCAGACGGGGCACCACATGATTCCCCACGCCTGGGTGGATGGGGTGTGCGACGGCTACCGCTACCGCGATGCGCCGGTGGTCTGCGCCGAGGGCACCAACCAGTACCACGGCTCGCATGGCGCCATGCACACGCACACCGATCGCCACGCGGCGGAAGAGGTCGGCAGGGACGGCGACATTGCCTACGACGATGCGCGCGACGCTGCCATCCGAGCCCACCGGGACACCTTCCCCTTGAGCTTCTGCAGCGCCGACTGTCTGCGCGAGCAGTTGGACAACTACTACGACAAGGCCTGCGATGAACACAGCGGTATTTTCTCCGACCCCAACCCAGACCTGAACTTCCAGCGTATCGGCGGCCCCTCCGCACCCGCTGGCGATGAATTGTCATAGGCTGACCTCGACATGAAGATGAATGCTGCGCAGTACGACGAGCTAATCAAGGGTTATGCGATGACCCACGCGGTGATCGTGCACCCCGAGCAGGTGAGCTTCGTGCTGCAAGAGATCGTGGAGATGGATGAGGCCCATCAGCAGGAGCGTCTCCCGCGGCCGGAGGATCTCGGCACGCGGATCGTCAACTACGCGCCTGACCGCTTCGCCGCCAAGGGCGGCTTCGGGGCGGCGTCCTTCAGCGGCGCCCGCCGGGTGTACGTCTCCTTCGGCGATCGCACGGTCACGCTCACGGGCGACTGGAAGACCTGGGAGCCGCGTGCCCAGAAGGGCTTCAACCGCTTCGACGCGGACGACGCCAAGCGAGGCAAAGCCGCCTGGGCCCTCGAGCGTATCGACGAGCAGGTGTTCGCCGCCGGTAGCATGCGCAAGCTGTATCGCCGCACGGGCCCCGTGACCTGGGAAGACCTCACGCGCGAGCAGCAGCACCCCCAGCTCTACCAGGACATCGACGAGCTGAAGGCGCGCGGCCTGCGCTACATGGACATGGAGATCGGCTTCCATGCCCTGGACGGCTTTAGCGAGACGGACATCTACGTCGGCGGCGATCGCGGTGACTGCTGGCGCTACGATGGCACCACCTGGCACCGCCTCGACCTGCCCTTGAACTTTCGCATCGACGCCATCTGCTGCGCCGGCGACGGCAACGTCTACATCGGCGGCAGCGGCGATCAGATTCTCCGCGGCCGGGAAGACGAGTGGGAAGCCCTCGCCTCACCCACCGGCGACTACATCTACGCCGCGGATATCAACGCCATGGCATGGTATGACGGTCGCCTCTGGGCGGCGACGGACTTAGGCCTCTTCACCCTCGAAGACGATGAACTCCGCGCCTACACCTTTCCGGAATCGGGAGCCGTTCAGCATTCCTTCAAACGGGTCACGGCGTCTGAACACGGCCTACTCTCCTACGGCTTGTATCAGGCGCTGGTCTACGACGGCACGGCCTGGACCGAGCTGATCGGTACGCCAGCCCTGGACCAGGGCTAGGCATCGCGACCACGTGACGGCCTTTCCGGCGCCGATCTGGCGCCAGATCACGACGGACGCACCCTACGCCTGGCACATACGGGAGGGCATTGCCGAGAGCCCGGTGCACCGGGCGGCGGACCTGGCCGTTGCCGATGCCAAGTTGAATGCGTTTCTCGATGCCCTGCGCATCGGTCTCGTGTCCGGCCTCTCCATCGACGATAGCGTGCTCGCCTTCGAAGATCCTGGGAGCGTCTTCATCACCGCGACGCTTGGGTTCACCCTGGGGCGTGACGATCTGCTCGATCGCGCCTGCGAAGCCCTTGCCGAGCGGGGCGACTATCCAGGGGAGTTTCACGCTGCCGTTAGCTGGCTTGGGCTGCGAAGCGAGCAGGTGTCGCGCCTCGTCGACCATGCGAATGGCGAGGTGAGGCAGGCGGCGGTGGCGACCTTCGCGTCCGCTCCGGATGAGCACTGGTTTGCGGATACAGATCCGGCCGTGCACGTGCGCATGCTCGATTGGATTGGGCACCGAAGATCGCACGCGCACGGCCATGTGGTGCGAAGGGCCTACGCGCAGGAACCTTCCGATGGGGACGAGGCGGCGCAGCGGCTGCGCTTCGCGGCCTTGCGGGCGGGCGTCCTGCTCGGCGACAACGATGCGTACGTAGCGCTGTCTTCTGAGCTAAGCAATGAGGACCCCAACCTGCTGCAAACCGTAGAGTTGCTCGTGCGCTTCGGGGCGCCAACCTATCGCAGCATGCTGCTCGATACGCTCAGCTCGGATGACTTCTCACCGCGAGTCCGCGCCCACGCCTACGGCGCCTCCGGGCTGCCTGCCCATGTGCCCCAGCTGTTGGCGTTGATGGAAGATCCGGAGTACGCGCGGGTCGCTGGTCAGGCGTTCTGCACCATCACCGGCGCCGACATCACGGCGGACGATCTCGACGCGTCGGTCGAGCCCGATTGGGAGGACACGGTCAACGTGGGGGGCGATCCGCAGTACTCGGACGTGGAGGAGCTGCTGGCGATGCCGCACACCGAATCGGTGGTCGCCTGGTGGGCCTCGCGAGCGCCCGACGTCGAGCCCCAGGAACGTTACCTGGTGGGCGGCCGCCTCACGCCCGAGCACCTATCGGCCGTGCTCGCCTCGGGAACGCAAACCCAGCGCAAATCGGCCGCGTACGAGATGGCTGCGCTCGATCGCGACGCGCCGGTCCCAAAGCTTTGAGCAGCGCGGCCTTCACCGATCCGCCATGTCGTTGAGGGCCTTAGGCAGCGCGTTGGCCAGCTGTTGGTATTCGCTCGGCGCGTTGTAAGTCTGTGCCGAGATGCGCACCAGACGGGCGGGTGGTGCCGGCCATGGCGCCGATGAGCAGGTCTCGGCCCGCCAGGGCCAGGGCGTGCTTTGCTCCCGCAGGGCAGGCCAACCGCCGGGGAGTAGCTGTTCCGAGGAGGGGGAGCGTTGCCATCACTACCCGTGCACCGGTGCGTGCGGCCACGTAGTCGAGGACTGTTCGGAGTTGAGCTTAGCCTGTCGTGCTGTGTTCCCAGCGTCACCGACTCGAAGGTCATCGCGAGCGGTCATGGCCCTCACACGATGATCCGGCAACTGGGCAGTCCGTGGGGTGTTTCTGGCGACCAGATCCCCGTCTCGAATGTCTCTTAATCGATCCGGAGATTCCCAGATAGACTGCGGCGCTTCCCCACGACCTGCTGGTTCATCTCATGCCCAAGATCCCCGACTGGCTGAAGAAATCCCGCGACGGCTGGACCCACCGCGGCCAGGCGCGTCCTGCGTTCGCCCACCCAACCGGGCCGGGTCAAGAATCGGTGTGGGACTATCCGCGGCCTCCGAGCCTGGTACCCGATACGCGCGAAGTGGTTGTGCTAGGAAACGGGGTGGAACTTGCTCGCTCGCGTGGAGCGAAACGCATCTTGGAGACGGCGAGCCCGCCCACCTTCTACGTGCCGCCGCAGGATGTCGTTACCGCCTACCTACGGCCTGCACAGGGCGAGAGTCTCTGCGAATGGAAGGGGGCGGCGCGCTACTGGGACCTTGCCCCTTCCGAAGGTGCAATCACGTCGAAGGTCGCCTGGTGTTACGACAGGCCATTCGAACCCTACGAGTCCATTGCCGGTTGGTTGTGCTTCTATCCGTCTCGTGTCGAGTGCTATGTGGATGGTGAGCGTGTGCGACCGCAGTCGAGCGAGTTCTATGGGGGGTGGATTACGGATGAGGTGATCGGGCCCTTCAAGGGGGATCCGGGTACTCAGGGTTGGTAGGTGTTGTGTCTCTCTCCTGTGGATCAGTCAGGTCAGATACGCAGGCGCACGTCGACACCAGTGTTGGTCAACTCAAACAGCAATTCGCGAGACGGTTGAGGTAGACCGCCATTGGCTCAGCAACCGTTGGTGGCTCGATGTCACTAAGCGACTCCTGCTCTATTCAAGCATAACGTTGAGAACCCTGATGTGCCCCTCGGGCTGGCACGTGTGATCGACGTAGAGCCTCACCGGGGTTCCGCTTAGCTTCGCGGCCAGGAGCATGCTAACCATTGCATCGTAGTTCACATCAGTCGTGCGGATCGTGTACACCTTATGCTGACAGTTACCGGGATCGTAGAGGGTTGGCATCAGGATCCGAAAGAACTTTCCTGTGTCACCGCCATCGATGCGCAGACTGGTTGGTAGCTCGTAGGTTGTCCAGCTCCCTGCGGCAGTCGCAACGGAGCTGACAAGCGCTAGTGCCAAGCTCGTCGTTGCGGTGATCAGCCTTCGTGCCTTCATGTCTCAAATGAACCTTGTAGTAATCGTGCTGCGCAGGGCCTTCTTCCGACCCGGAGTCGGGTGGATCACTCTATTGGTAGCTGTCAGCGACTGATCCTATCTGAACGTCGCAGTAGCCCTGATAGTCGTTGTCGTCGATGTATAAGCGCACGCGTTTCGAGGCGATGTAGGACGACAACAACAACGAGTAGATTCTATTTAGGGATGCCTCGGTCATTCCCAACACCCCCACCCGCAGGTTGAATCGATGCGTGCAATTGGTAGCGCCGTTACCGGCACCGAACCATTCTTGCTCCGCGAGCTCGACCAAGACGCCGAAGTTGGCGTTGTACCCGGCATAATCCTCCAACCGTGTGATTCGGCCTTCGACCCAGTGCCGGTCCGCGTGGGCACTGAACGAAACAACTACGCCGACGGCTAGCAGTAGCCATCGCCAGCAACAAAGCTCCCTGCGCATCTCTCCTCCTGGAGCTCTCGAGAGTCGCGGCTTCCACCGCGAGCGGCTTGCGACGAGTCTCGGATTTGAAAGTAACGCTATCAACCTAAACAGATTTTCCATAATGCTCTTCTGGCAATTCCTGATCCATTTTCTAGTCTGCGAAGACTTGAAATAGCCGGATCTTCGGAGCGCATTCCGGAGTGTCCGTGTTTGAGTAGTTCACGTTTATTTCCTTGTTTGCTGCGAACGCGGTGAGTAGCGCCGAGTACAACGCCTCTAGGTTAGGGTGATTCTTGTCGATCCTCACCCGCCTTCCGCCATCGCAAGTCGAAGTGGTGACCGACGTATCTGCTAATAGGAAAGACACGTCTTTGGTCCCAGAATAAGGGCGAATCCATTCGATTCGGGTCTGCCCGGACCAGACGTCTGCGGCGTGCACTCGAGCGCCTGGCAACCAGGCAAGCAGCATGCCGAAGCATAAAACAGCAACGGTGCATGTTGATTCCCGCGAATGGGGTGCAGTTCTAGAGCGCTTTCCTGCGCGTATGCGTTTTTGGGCAATGTCGGTCATCTCTTCGTCCCCGGCTCCAGCTAAAAATAGATCCTGATGTTGTCTACCGCGTAGACGCGAGTCTCGCGGTTGTTGGCTGTGGTTCTCCTTGATGATGACTGGGGTCCACGGTTCCCGCGGATAGCCCCGCTATTCACCGCTGGTCCCTAGTTCGGTATGTCTCTCGACTGGGTCTGCGGTTGCGATGTCGTCGGCCTTCTCACTTACCTCCCAATAACCAGCGTCACCATCGCGTACCCGTTTGTGCTGCACCCGTTGACTCGAACCTGTACGTCCGCGTCAGCGTGCAAGGCGGAGAGCAAGAGCGCGAAAGCTTCATCGAAGAACGCGAAGCTAGTCTCTAGGACAAGGCGATCTGTCCGTGTGCAAGCTTGGGTGTTGGTCATGTCAGTCAGCTTGAATAGCAAGCCGTCGGATGGGTTCAGATAGACCTCCGTGACTGTCGATGGAGGCGTCCATTGTGCGTAGCAATTGAAAGAGGTGAGCGCCAGCGCGGTTGCTGCGATGACGCTACGGATAGGATTCGAGAGTTTCATGGGTTGTTTCTGCTCGGATATTGCTGCTGGTCTCGGGGTTGATTCGTTGTGTCTCAGTTGCGACTCGCCACCTGTTTTACCGTCGATGGGGCTACCAAAGCCAAGCTGAGGGCCTGTTCTTCATAGGCGCCCATCTTCGTGATCGACAGGGAGCCGAGTCTTCAATCGAGCACCAGGTAACTGACATCCTCCAGCCTCGATTCGACAGTGCAGACGCCCACGCCCTGAACCCCCAACGTGGAGTTCGATACGTAGGCCGAAAGCAGTGCGGACAGTAGCGCTGGTCCCGCAGCATGCCCGGTGAGTGAAAACGAGTAGTCGAATCCGCTCGGGTGTGGGGGCGAGCACGGAAATCCACTCTTCGTGCCTTCTAGTTCGAAGTACACTTCGTGCCCGTCTCTGCCTACCAGATGTTCCTTGACCGTACCCGTGTGACCTACCGAAGGCGCCAGTAGCGCAGCAGAAACGAGTAGGAGTGGTGTTGCTATTTTCACTGAGCGGTCATCTCTTTCATCGTAGGAGTTTCTGCAGCGCTAGCGGCGTGTGAGTTTGGGTGCTAACGCATGCTTGCGCATACGCGGACTCGCGCTCTGAGATTCCGCAGCAACTCTGATCTCGACCCTGCGTGCCGTTTGCCAGTGCGAGTGATAAGCGGTTCTTAGAGGTCCGTTAGGCAATCTTATCTTCCTCAGTGAGAATGCTGCGACGCCCAATGCCTAAGGTAATTCAACGCTTAAATGACCGGACAACTCGGCGCGCAGATCAGATGTAAGGCGCAACGGATGGCGAGAGTAGCGCGGCAAGAGTTGGTAGTCCAGAGCCGGCGCGGTCGTTTGTGCCGGTCATGTGGTTGCGGTAAGCAACTAGCGAATGTAGTTGGAATGTTGTTCGTCTAGCATGTTAGGTTCCTGACCGAGGAACCAGGCAGGCGCCCTTGTCGCCCACCCGTTGAATGACCCACTTGAGCCGCAATCGACTAGGGATGCTAGGGTTCGGCGATCGCCAAGTAGGCTTGCAAACCTTACGGTCTGGCTCATCTTAACCCGCGCAAATCGCGTCAAAGACAAGCGATTGCGCTCACATATGGCAACAGAGAGCGTTCTCATGGTCTTATCGCGAGTCCTCATTCCTTTTCTGGTTCTAGCTGCGGGCGCGGCCGCATATGCGAATGACTTTTCCGCTGACCGCTACCAGCTCGTCATCGGAGACTTCGACGGCGACAACGCCGACGAGATGTTCGCGCTCCCGCGCCAGTCAGGGGATGTTTGCGGTGTCGTTGATTCGAGCCTCGGGGAAACGCTAGACACACTCACGCAGACGTGGCCCTCAAACGACTGCGCCTTCACGGGCCTAGCCGGCAACCAGTTCACGGCATACGCAGGGGACTTTAATACCACCTTCGGCACCGATCTCCTCCTCTTTCGAGCGAGTAGCAGCAACAGCTACGTGATCGAGTCAGTACCCGCCAGCGGCGGGTTGACGGGGGTTGATCAGACCATCGCGAGCGGAGCCTTCGGATTCAGCGCCGACGCGAACTCTCACGTCATCATCCCCGGGGACTACGACGACAGCGGCATAAGCGATCTGCTGTTGCAGGCGGACGCGAGCTCCGGCACCCACGGTATGGTGCTCGCGGGCGGTAGCGGCCAGCTCGGCACGGCCGCTAGCACCTGGGTCGACGCGGACGATTACGCGGGCGTGCGCTGGTCTGGAGACCGCGCCAAGCTCTACGCGGCCGACTTCAATGGTGATGGGCACGACGACGTGCTAGTGCAGCCGTTTCCCACGGTCTTGATGTTGGCAGGTGACGTCGACACGCCGATCGTGCGCTACGAAGACGTGGTGATCCTGGCAGGTAACGCTGGTGGTACGTTTACGCTGCTGGACACGATCGACGTGGTCGCTGCCAGCTTCAACTGGTCCGCAAAACACTATGATTTGGTACTCGGCGATTTCGATGGCGATGGCGATATCGACGTGTTCGCCCAAAGTCTGCGAGCTGGCGCTGACAGCTACCTCGTCCTCGGTGACAACGGCAACGCTGGGTCGCTCGCCACGGGAACGGTGCTCCCCATTGCTGACAACGCCAACGGCACAGTGTGGAGCGGTGAGCGCTACCGCTTGCTGGCGGGGAACTTCTCAGGTACCGGACAGGCGACGCTGTACAAGCAAGCGGCTTCAGGCGCTGATGAGAACGAAGTAGTCACCTTCACTTCGGCGGGCGCGATCGCCTCGGTTGACGCGAATGACCTTGGCGCCGCCAGCATCCCTGGCGAGGCCACCGCGGTTGGCCGGACAGCCGGCGAGTTCAGCGTTGACATGTTCGGTGCGGCGAACTACTCGATTCCCCTCGTCGTACCGCCGGGCGTGGCGGGTATGGCCCCGCAGCTGTCCCTGAGCTACAGCAATCGCTCGGGTAACGGCCTGATGGGCATCGGCTTCTCGCTCGGAGGGCTGTCTGCAATAAGTCGTTGCGGCACGCTGGCAACCACTGAGGGCGCAGGTGAGGGCGAGGGTTACGGCGTCACGCTCGATGCGACAGATCGCTACTGCCTCGACGGCAGCCGACTAATTGCCACCAGTGGCCAGTACGGCGCCAACGGCACCGAGTATCGGACGGAGATGGCAAGCTTCCGCCGGGTGACTTCGTACGGCGGCAATCCCGCCAACGGACCGGCCTACTTTAAGGTTGAGGACAAAGCCGGTCTTATCTACTACTACGGCAGCGATGGCGCGGGCGGTGATGAGGGCTACATCAACGCTGGCACCTCCGCGCTCGCGATGACTTACGCCGTGGCGCGGATCGAGGATCGATTCGGCAACTTCATCAAGGTCGACTACACCGAAAATAACACTATCGGTGAGTACTACCCGACGGTGATCAGTTACGGCGGTCAGGGAACCGGCAGCTCGGATCAGATCGTTGCGGAAGTTCGCTTCAACTACGGTGATCGGTCCGACGACGCCAGTGGCTACCTCGCTGGTTACAAGATCAGTACCACCCAGCGGCTCGAGTCGATCGTGACGGGTTCCACCGCATCCCCTGGTGGCACCATGGAGCCGGTTCGTGAGTATCTACTCGCCTACAGCCACAACGCGGTGAGCGGCATATCGGAACTCCGCACGGTGCAGGAGTGTTCCAAGACCGTAGCAAACTTCTGCAAGCCCCCCACCCGCTTCCGTTGGGAGGAGAACGCGCGAGGCTTCACCCTAGAGCAAGACACAGGCATCGGCAGCACGTCGCTAACGAACCTCCGTTTGGCCGACGTCAATGCCGACGGTAGGATCGATTTCCTCTACACCAGCGGTGGACGCTGGAAGGTGAAGACGTCCGGCCTTAGCGCTGACGCCCCCGGCCAAGGCCCGGTCGTCAAACGGGCTCGCTACGCACTCACCATGGACTTCGACGGCGATGGCGTTACAGACATTCTCCAGTCGAGCGGTAACAGCGCCGAGTGTGAGGTGGCCTACGGCAGCACGGGCGGTCTGAGTGCTTCGATCCGCCAGAGCGGCATGATCTGCTCAATGTTGAGTCAGGACAGCGAGAAGACCGTTGCTGTGGACGTCAACAGCGATGGTCTACAGGATCTGATCTACGCCAACGAAGGCTTGGGCGTCGTCGAGGTGTACCGGAACCTGCAAGGCGCCGGATTTGAATCGATCGCGGATATTGCGACAGCCGACTTCACCATCCAAACCATCGATGGACAAAAGCTGCGCGTACTCGATTGGGACGGTGATGGCCGCGCGGAGGTGATGTCGTTCATCAACAACTGTCCTGGCGCCCCGGGTGGCGGAGGCGGTGGCGGCGGCGGTGGCGATCCCGGTGACATTCAGCAGCACGGTCCTGGTGCCCGCCAAGAGGGGTCGATCGGTGGTCGCGTTCCTGGCCCGCAGAACGGCCAAACCTGTCACCGCCAGCTGCGTATCTTCGGCGAAACCGATGGCGACTTCGACCTGGAGTACTACTCCACGCCTAACGTCGACTTCCCAGACATCGAGCACGCAAGAGTGATCGACGTCAACGGCGATGGGCTAGGTGACTTTATGGGCGTCGTGGCCAATCGGTGGCGCGTCTGGACCAGTACGGGTGTCGACTTCATCGAGCAAGTGCTGCCGGCCACCGTACAGCTCACGGGACAGACGGACAACGTCGACTGGAACTGGTTCGAGGAAGGCGAATGCCAGATCGACGCCCAGTGCTTCGATGAAGCTGATTGGATCGATCCCGAAGATCCGTTCACCGTCAACGTCTCGCTCACCAAGGACCGGTTCGAGGACGCGAAGCTCCTCGATTACGACCACGATGGTCGGACCGACATCATGATCCACTATGACGGTCGTTGGTACGTGCTGCGTTCGGACGGCGTCAGTTACGAGACGCGTATCTCAGACTCCGTCATCATCGCGTCTGCCAGTACCCTGGCTTCCGCCATGTTGGTGGATACCAGCGGTGATGGCCTAACCGACCTCTACTACCCAAAGAGTGGAAACTGGCGATTCCGCCACATGGCCGGCCCGCGTCCGGGTCTGCTCACTGAAGTGAAGGATGGCTTTGAGTCGCGGACACAGATCGCATACAGCTACCTAACTGACTCCACTGTGTACAAGGGCCACACGCCGATGCCGAGCGGTAGTTCGGTCGCGTTTCCCTATCAGAATCTGATGGCACCGGTTCCGGTGGTAGCGAAGTTCTCCGCCGACAATGGCCTGGGTGACGCCGCGAACCCGGATGTCGTGTACACGATGTACGAGTACCGAGGCGCCAAAGTGCACGCCCAGGGTCGCGGCATGCTCGGCTTCAGCGAGATAAAGACGTGGAACGACAATACGGGCAAGGAAACCGTCACCACGTACGCGCAAGCCTTCCCCTTCACGGGCATGACGAAGGCGACGGAGGAGCGAGTAGCCAACGCAGCTGACTACGACAGCCGTTTGGTTGACCCGAGCCCGTCGCCGGACCTCAACGAGATCTACGATCAGATCTGCGAGACGTCGCCCGTTGATTGCGACACGATTCGACCGCCTGGCTTCGACGGTGCGCAACCGCTAAACGGCCAGAACTCGCCGCCGACCTTAGTCAAGGTGGTGAATGTGTTCGGTCAAGATCAAGTAGATGGCGTTGCCACCTTCGCGTTCGTAGATACGTCCACGCAGGAGCAGTGGGCCTACATCAACGGTGGTATTGCGCCCGGGGCAGCGCCCTTCCGCCGTACCGTGACGGACTTCGACTATGTTGGGCGAGGAAACTCCAGTCGTGTAGCTGTTACGGTGGACGATGGGGTCGACGGTAACGGCGACGAGCACACAGTGACGACTGTCAACGCGTATTCGGATGATGCGGCTAACTGGTGCCTCGGGCGGCTGACCAGCGCTACGGTGACGCATGAGCAACCAGCGGACACCACCTCCAACACTGGTGCCACACTAGTCACCCGCGAAAGTAGCTTTACCTACGACCCGCAGGCCTGCGTGCTCAAGACCGAGACGGTTGAGCCACAGAGTGCGGCGCTGAAGACTGTCACCACTTACGACTACGATGATTGGGGTAACGTGCGTCAGACCACTGTCGCAGACGGTGGTAGCGCGGTTCCTGCGCTTCAGCGGTTCTACTCGCGTGTCACTGCCACTACGTACACGGCAGATGGACGTTTCATCGAAACCCGGACGTCCAAGTTGGAAGATCCGACCCTGTCGGGGCTAGACAACAATGGTCTCGAACATACGAGTATCGAGGCTTGGGACCACAAGTACGGTGTGCAGACGTCTTTAACGGACGTTAACGGAAATCAATTAGTAACGCAGTACGATGGGTTTGGCCGCAAGACACGCGAGTTCGATCCGGCCTCGTCGGTGGCAAGTGAATGGATCCGTGAATGGTGTGGTGGATGGACCGACTGTCTCCTCGAGGGTGTCTACACCGTCCGCGAGCAGTTCTCCACTGGTGCAGAGAGCTTGGCGCAGTTTGACCGACTTGGCCGCGAGGTTCTCACGCGCATCATTGGTTGGGACGGGGAATACCGCTACGAAGCTACGCGCTTTGATCCTCTTGGCAGGCCTTTCTTGGAGTCTGATCTGTTCTTGTTTGGCGGTGAAATCTGCTGGACTTGGCACTTGTACGATGCTCTTGACAGGGTGATAGAGAACCGGTCGCCGGATGTTGATCAATCGTGTTCCGCCCAGCCTGGGGATGGTCGCCTAACGGATATCGCCTACGGTGTTCACCCGCTCGGTTCCGCGAACTGGCGCCGTACTCAGACGACCTTTCAAGACGCCTTCACTACGGTGAGTATCGATCCGAACGGCCGCACGGTTTTCAGGGCCGTTGACATTGCGGACCGTCTCATCGAGCTGTCCGAGCAGGTGGCCTTCGAAGCCGAGGCACCCCAAACGACCCGCACTCGCTACGGCTACGATGCTCAGGGCAACATGACCTGGGTTCAGGATGCGGAAGGACATGAGAGTCATGTCGTGATCAACAAACTCGGCCACAAGGTGAGTATGGATGATCCGGACATGGGCGAGTGGTTCTACGTCCACAACGCGCTCGGCGAGTTGGTCCAGCAAACGGATGCGAAAGGGCAGATTACCACCCAGGCGTTCGACGATCTTGGTCGTATGGTGGAGCGTGTGGAGCCGCGAACCGGGGGAGGCACCGACACCACCCGCTGGGAATATGACTCTGCTTCCAACGGTACGGGTTTGATTGCGAGGGTAGTGGGTCCGTACAACTCCGTTGGAAACCCAGCAGCGACGGACCCAGAGGTAGCGTACAGCTACGATACCCACTCGATGCTCGCTTTGAAGCGTCACAAGATCGACGGCTCTTGGTACGAGGTCGAAACTTCCTACGATAGCTATCTGCGTCTGCACACGACGTCCTATCCGAACGTCAATCTTGGCGCGGAGGGTGTGCGGCGACTGCGTGTTCGTCAAGACTACAATGCTAACGGTTTCAATGACCGCACCATTGATGCCGACACCGGCAAAGTCTACTGGGAAGTAGAGGGTGTCGACGTGGTGGGTAGTTTTAGCCAAGTACGGCTCGGCAACGGTCTCCAGGAAGTACGTGCTTTTGATCGCAGCACACGAGTTCTCAAGGCGATTACTACCGGTGGCGGCGCGGTTCAGGAGCTGACGTATACATGGGACTCCGCAAACAATCTGCTAGGCCGGGCGGACGCCAACACAGGCCAAAGCGAGAGCTTCGCGTACGACAGCCTCTACCGGCTTCGTCGTAGTACGTACACGGATAACGTAACGGTCGATATAGACTACACCTACGACTTGATTGGGAACATCAAGTCTAAAGGGACGGGCTACTCGAATTATCTCTACCAGTCGAGTCGCCCTCACGCGGTCACCGACGTTTCGGCAACCGATGGGCTACGCCAATATTTCTATGACGCGAATGGCAACATAGAGAGTCGCCAGGGGGCGTCGATTACATGGACTAGCTTCAACAAGCCTGAGCGCATAGATGCGCCGAGCGGTTCCTACAGCCTGTTTACCTACAATGCGGACCGGATGCGGATAACGCATCGTGCAGTTGATGGTGCAAACGACAGCACGATCACCTACGTGGACTCGCTATACGAGCGGATCGATGATGGTGGCACCGTTGAAGAGCACCGGATGTTCGTTCGTGCTGGTGGTCGCGTCATTAGTACGGTGACTTGGTGGGGTAACGGGAATGAGCAGACTCGATATCTACATCGCGATCACCTGAACTCTGTGGATGTGATGACGGATGAGAGCGGAGTGGTGGTTGATCGCTTCGCGTTCGATCCGTGGGGTAAGCGTCGTCCTGCGGCGAACTGGGGAGCGGTGCCGTCACCGGGCAGTTATCTGACCGCTAGCTTCCATCGGGGTTTTACCGGCCATGAGCACCTTGATCATCTAGGTCTTGTGCATATGAACGGCCGCATCTACGACCCCGAGATTGGAAGATTCTTGTCCGCGGATCTATTCGTTCAATTTCCGGAGAGCACGCAGGGGTTCAACAGGTACTCATACGTTGGCAACAATCCGCTGAGCTACTCTGACCCCAGCGGTTACAAGATTTTCGGAATAATTGCCGGGATCGTGTCAGCAGCGACTGGCGTGGGCTTGGGCTTGTCAATCGCGTACTCAGCGCTTGCGTCAGTAGTAGACGGGCTAGTGGCGGGGCAGTCATTCGCGCAGGCACTTCTCGGTGGAGCGTTCTCAGCAGCCTCGGCCGGTATATTCGCGGGGATCGGATCTGGATTCGAGGAGATTGTTGGGGCTTCAGTGCGCGTGGGGGTGAAGGCAGCGAAAGTACTGTCCCATGGGCTAGCCGGCGGACTACTCAGCGCGGCTAGGGGTGGCCGCTTCCTAGATGGACTCATCGGGTCTGTTGCAGGAGCAACTACAAGTGCTCTGACGGGTGGGGGACTGGCGCAAGCTGCTTCTCGAGGGATCGGAGAGATTGCCAGGGAAGTAACCATTGCTTCAGTAATTAGTGGCACTGCAAGCGCGCTGAGCGGAGGGAAATTCGCAAGTGGGGCGCGGTCCGGGGCGTTCGGGCAGTTGTTCAATCATCTCAAGCATCGTGCTCAGGTCGAGATCACAAAGCTAAAGGGACGAGTTCAGCAGTGGGAACTGATAGGTACGCAAGAGTTGACCGTAGCGGCTAACGTGGACAAGATCGGTGATCTCTTAGATCATGCTGAATCGACGGCAAATGCGGCGTGCGACATGATACGTCGCTGCAACCCGCCGCCCTTGCCTGACAAAAAAGCCGTAGGAATTATCGCGTGGACCGCCCTTGAAAAGAACCGTGTTTATGCGCTGTACCAAAACGTCGAGTACACGCAGGTTTTCTACCGTTTCGAGGATGGGCATACTCAGATAGTTTTGTCGGACGCGCGCCGCTTGAATCAGTTCAAGGAGGTAGGCGCAGGTCTGGAGCTAATGATGACTGACGGTGAAAGGCATACCCCCTTCACCACCGATCACATTACAGCTAATGATCCTGGTCGTTGGCGCGATTTCGGCGTAAGTCACGTGCCAGCTAAGACTGTTCCGGGCGAGATGTTCCATGATCCCGAGAGTGATCTGCCGCGCTACTAGCGGTAGCGTTCGTTAGGTATTTCCTGAGGTTGTCGAGCGCAACTGCAGCGCGGAGGTGATGACATGCCGATTCATGGGCTATCGAATGCTAGTGGCGGTACTCGCTCGCGCTTCACAACAGAAAGTGAAAGTCTGATGAAGCGTGCACTGGTTCGTCGATACCTGTTCGTTGGTGTGACCGTGATCGCTATGGCAATTCTTCTTCCTCTGCCTGCCTCATCAAGCGATTCAGCTGTGCTACCGGGAAATCTGAAGCTTCCGGATTATCTTATGCTGGAGCAACTGGAGGCAGCTCTGGTGGATCTCCAGGTCCCGTACGGGATCGAAGGGCAGACGGTGCGCTACCGGAAGGAAGATGAGGCGCGCATCTTGCGGATTATCGCGACTGTTGATCGAGATCTAGCGTCTGACACTCGACGATTCCGAGTCGTTTCCGGACTGATCGAGGCACGATCGGTGCTGAAGCTACTGGACGCAGCAAACGTAGACGCGGTGATAGACGTGTGTAGCGACGGTCGCAGTCGCGTTGTCTGGGCGACGGCAGACATAGAGGCCGCTCGAGAGGTAATAGGCAAACAAGTAGTTGCTGAGTCGTCTAGGCGGATGCCCTTCTGTCAAACGCCGTCTTCGGTCTTGGACCCGGTATCCGCTGGGATACGGAAGCGCCAGGGTGACAGGTAGATATTGGTGCCGTTGGCTTTTATCCGTGGCTAGTACCGTTTTGTAGTGTCCGGAGATCGGGTACTTTCCGCAGTTTCTCCGGATCGCTGGCTGCTGGTTCCGAATGCTTGGTCGTGAGTCGTCCATCCGGTGTTGCATTTTGAGCCGTTGTAGAGATAAGCAGACTCCTAACGGCGTGCTGGGTTCTGGGTGCCGGCCCAAGGGGCACATCAAGGTTGTGCTCGTCACAATGGAGTAGGCGGCCGGCGATTTCGGTCGCCCTCCGGGTCAATGCTGCCGAGAGCACCTCCTTGTTCAGCTGCGCACGGCAGCGAGTCATCGATCCGGCGCGACTTGATACGGAGTCATACGGTCGAGGCTTTTTTTCGCCGTAGGTCACCTGCCGCTACACCGCGAAGCCGCGCCTAGACATCGAATTTACGGCACAACTGGCGTTAAAGACTGCTCTTGCCGCGCGCTAAACTGATATCCCATGAGTAAGGCGCTACCATCCCCGCTAGAGCAATTCGCGAGTCCCACCCGCGCGTGGTTCGAAGAACAGTTCCCGCACGCCACCAACGTTCAGGCTCGCGGCTGGCCCGTCATTGCGCGCGGAGCGAGTGCACTACTGGTCGCCCCCACGGGAAGCGGCAAGACGCTGGCCGCATTCCTCTGGGCAATCGATCGCCTGGCGGCGAATTCCCCCGCTCGGGTCGACGAGGACGCCGAATCCGGCGTCCGCCTGCTCTACATCTCCCCCCTCAAAGCCCTCGTCTACGACATCGAACGCAACCTCCGCGCCCCCCTCGCCGGCATTGCCCGAACGGCAGATCGCCTTGATCACCCCTACCACACCCCGCGCGTAGACATCCGCACCGGCGACACCCCCCAACGCGACCGCCAACGCCAACAACGCGACCCAGCCGAGATCCTGGTCACCACGCCAGAGTCCCTCTTCCTCCTCCTAGGCTCCAAGGCCCGCGCCACCCTAGCCAGCGTAGAGACCGTCATCATCGACGAGGTCCACGCCCTAGCCCCCAACAAGCGAGGCGCCCACCTAGCGCTGTCCCTAGAACGCCTCAGCGCCCTATGCGACCGCGACCCCCAACGCATCGGCCTCTCCGCCACCGTCCGCCCCCTCGACCAGGTAGCCGCCTACCTAGGCGGCGATCGCGAAGTCGAAATCGTCGATGCCGCCGCACCCCCACGCCTCAAGCTCCAGGTCTCCGTCCCCGTCCCAGACATGCAACACGCGGACGAACGCCACGAACCGGCCGAAGACGAAGGCGGCTCCATCCTCGGCGAACTCTACGCCCGCGAGGTCGCCACCCCGCAAACGGAGCGCGGCATCTGGCCCGCGATGTACCCGGAGCTCATTCGCCGCATCCGCGAAGCGCGCTCGACGATCGTTTTCGTTAACAGTCGCGGCCTCTGCGAACGCCTCTGCCAACGCCTCAACGACATCGCCGAGGAAGAACTCGTCCGCGCCCACCACGGCAGCGTCTCCCACGAGAAGCGCGCGGAGATCGAAGAAGGACTGAAGAGCGGCGCCCTGCCGGCCATCGTCGCCACGTCATCGCTAGAGCTCGGCATCGACATGGGCGCGGTCGACCAAGTCCTGCTCGTCGAATCCCCAGGCGCGGTCTCTCGCGGCCTGCAACGCGTCGGCCGCGCCAGCCACCAGGTGGGCGGCGAGAGCCTCGGCTACATTTACCCGAAGTTCCGCGGCGACCTCCTCGAGTGCGCCGTGATCTCCTCGCGCATGCTCACGGGCAGCATCGAGGCGATCAGCGTGCCCAGCAACGCCCTCGACGTGCTGGCCCAGCAGATCATCGCCATGTGCGTGGACGCGCCACGCTCGACAGAGGGCCTCAAGCGCATCATCCGCCGCGCCTGGGGCTACCGCGAGCTTTCCGACGACGCCCTCAACGCCGTGTTGGAGATGCTGTCGGGCACCTACCCATCGTCCGAGTTCGCCGACCTGCGCGCCCGCCTGAGCTGGGATCGCAGCACCGACGAACTTACCGCCCGCCGCGGCACGCCCATGGTCTCGCGCATGAACGCGGGCACCATCCCGGACCGCGGCTACTACGGCGTCTTCCTCGGCGAAGGTGGCCCCCGCGTCGGCGAACTCGACGAGGAGATGGTCTTCGAGACCCGCCCGGGCGACGTCATCCTCCTCGGCGCGAGCAGCTGGCGCGTGGAGGGCATCAACCGTGACCGCGTGCTCGTCGCCCCCGCGCCAGGCGAACCGGGCCGCCTCCCGTTCTGGCGCGGCGACGGCCCGGGCCGCCCGGTGGAACTCGGCCGCGCCCTCGGTGCCTTCACCCGTCAGATCGGCGAGCGCTCCCGCGACCGCGCCCGCGCGTGGGTCATGGAGCAGGTGCCCCTCGACGACTACGCGGCTGACAACATCGTTGACTACGTCACGGAGCAGCGCGAGCACACGGGCACCTTACCCACGGACAAGCGCATCACCATCGAGCGCTTCCGCGACGAGCTGGGCGACTGGCGCGTCTGCATCCTCACCCCCTTCGGCTCGCGCCTGCACGCCCCCTGGGCCATGGCCCTGCAACAGCGCTTCGGCGAACACGCGGGCTTCGACGTGCAGATCATGTACACGGACGATGGCTTGGTCCTGCGCCTGGCCGATGCCGAGGAACTGCCCGACACCGACGCCCTGATCCCGGAGCCCGAGGAGCTGGACGAGCTGGTCACCCAGGTGCTGTCGGGCACCAGCATGTTCGCCTCGCTCTTCCGGGAGAACGCCGTGCGCTCCCTGCTCCTGGCCAGGCGCAACCCGAAGTCGCGCAACCCCCTGTGGGCCCAGCGCCTGAAGTCGCGCGAGCTGCTGGCCGTCGCCCTGCGTTACCCGAGTTTCCCGATGGTGCTCGAGACCTACCGTCAAGCGATGACGGAGGTGTTCGATCTGCCGGGTTTGAAAGATCTCCTACGCCAGATCCGCGCCCGTGAGGTGAGGGTGGACGATGTGGAGACGCGCTCTGCGTCGCCCTTCGCCCGTTCCCTCGTCTTCGCCTACGTGGCGGCCTACCTGTACGAGCAGGACGCCCCCCTGGCCGAGCGCAAGGCCCAGGCGCTCACCCTCGATCTTAACCTCCTATCGGAATTGCTCGGTCAGGCGGAGCTGCGTGAGCTCCTCGACCCGGCCGTCCTGGCAGACGTGGAGCAAGAGCTGCAAGCCCTCACGCCCGAGCGCCAGGCGCGAGATGAGAACGAGGTGCATGATCTTCTCCGCCGCCTCGGCCACCTGGACGAGGACGAGCTGCGCGCCCGCACACAGACGCCGGACCAAGTGGGCACCTGGCTCGTCGCCCTAGAGAACTCGCGTCGCGCCGTGAACGTCACGCTCGGCGGCGAGCGCTACTGGATCGCCGCGGAGGACGCGGGCGCCTACCGTGACGCCCTTGGTTGCATGCCACCGCCGGGTCTGCCCGAGCGGTTCATCGCCGCCCAGGAGGCGCCGCTGGATCAGCTGATCCGCCGCTACGCGCGCACCCACGGGCCCTTCACCACGCGCGAAGTCGCGGCACGATTCCACCTGCGCCCGGCGCAGCTAGACGCCGTCCTGCGCGGGCTGACCAGCGGCGGGGTCCTGGTCAACGGCGAGCTGCGGCCGGGCGGTGCGGAGCGCGAGTGGTGCGACAACGAGGTGCTACGGCGCCTGAAGCGGCGCACGCTGGCACGCCTGCGCAACGAGGTCGCCGCTGTGGACGGTGCGGCTCTCGGGCGTTTCCTCCCCCGCTGGCACGGTGTGGGTGCAGGTGGAGAGGGCCGCGGTGCCGCGCGCCTACTGGAAGTGATCGGTCAGCTGGAGGGGATGGCGCTGCCGTGGTCCCTCCTGTCGCAGGTGCTCCTGCCGGCGCGCGTGCCGGACTTCGATCCTCAGCTGCTGGACATGCTGTGCGCGAGCGGCGAAGTGATTTGGATCGGCTGTGCGCCCCTCGGCGGTTCCGACGGCCGCATCGCCCTCTATCGCCGCGCCAACGCGCGCCGACTCCTGGAGACGCCGGTGCCCATGGAGACCACCGATGAGGTGCACGACGCGCTCCTCAAGCACCTGACGAATCGCGGCGCCTCCTTCCTCTCCGAACTCACAGATGCCGCGCGCGAGGCGAAGCCGGGCCTCGCGATGGAGGACTTCAAGGCGGCCCTGTGGGATCTCGTGTGGGCGGGCCTCGTCACCAACGACACCTTCGCCCCCCTGCGCGGCATCGGCCGGCGTACGCCCCGTCGCAGCCGTCGCGGTGCTCACGAAGCCTTGGCGGGTGGTCGCTGGTCCCTGGTCAGCGGCCTCGTGGACCCGTCGCTCAACGACACGGAGCGCGCGGTTAATCGCGCCCGCATGCTCCTCGATCGCTACGGCATCGTCAGCCGCGAGGCGGTGCAGAGCGAAGGCCTTAGCGGTGGCTTCAGTCCCCTCTACCGCGTGCTGCAGGGGATGGAGGATGCGGGCCGCGTGCGCCGTGGCTACTTCGTCGAAGGCCTGTCGGGCGCGCAGTTCGCAGAGCCTGGCGCCGTCGATCGCCTGCGCGCCGCCCGCCAGGGCGACGAGGGGGCCCGCTACGACGATGAGCAGCCCGATCGCTACGACGAGGACGACGTCCTGCTCCTCGCCAGCCAGGATCCTGCGAACGTCTGGGGCGCGCTCCTGGCCTGGCCCGAGACCAGCGCTGGCGAGGCCCTGCGCCCGCGTCGCGCGGCGGGCACCTGGGTGGTGCTGGTCGACGGGCGTCCGGTGCTCTGGGTGGGCGTGGGCGGCCGCCAGCTGGCGACGTTCACCGACACCTTAGGTAGCGATCGCGGTGAGCTCGAGCTCGCCCTACAAGCGCTCCACCGCATCCCCGTAACCAAGGGCAAGGCCTTTCATGTCGAGCAGATCGACGCGACACCGGCGCACGAGTCGGTGCTGGCGGACACGGTGCTCGAGCACGGTTTCGTGCGCGATCACAAGGGCTTCCTGCCGGAGCGTGGCCTCACTGCGCCGGGCAGTGGGCGCGGCGGCAGTCGCCGCGGTTCGCGACCGCGCGGCACGGGCCGCGGCCGTTCCTTCGCGCGCTAGCAGTGCGGAGCCGGGATGCCTGAAGGCGATACGATTCATAAGGTAGCGGCGGCGATGCGACCGCGCCTCCGGGACGCCACGCTCGCCGACGTCTGGGCGCGCGATCTCGATCTGAGCCGCCTGCGCGGCGCACGGGTGCTCGACGTCGACGCCCTCGGCAAGCACCTGGTGATCAGCCTCGAGGGCGATCGCTCCCTGCGCTCCCACCTCGGCATGCACGGCAGCTGGCACCGTTACCCGGTAGGCAAGCCCTGGAAGCGGCCGCGGCGCCAGGCCTCGCTGATCCTGGCGACGGCGCAGGATGAGTTCGTCTGCTTCAATGCGAAGGAAGTGGAGTGCTTGCGCACGGCGGGCATTCGCAACGCCAACTTCGTGGCCCGCCTAGGCCCGGACCTCATCGCCGACACCCCGGCGCCGGCGTTGCTCGTGGCGCGCACGCGCGAGGTGGGCGACCCCGACCAGCTGCTGGCCGACGTGATGCTCGACCAGCGCCTGGCGTGCGGCGTAGGTAACGTCTACAAATCCGAGGTGCTGTTCCTGGAGCGCTGCAATCCCTGGACGCCCCTGAGCGAGGTCAGCGACGAGCAGCTTCTGAAGCTCTGGACCCTGGCAGCAAAGCTCCTGCGCGCCAACCTGCACGGCGGCCGCCGTGTCACGCGAGACATCGAGGACGGTCGGGGGCGCCTGTGGGTGTACGGCCGGTCAGGCCAATCCTGCCTGCGCTGCGGGCGCACGCGCATTGCGGCCAAACGTATGGGCGTGAACCACCGTTCGACCTATTGGTGTCCGCGTTGTCAGCCGCGGACGCCCGACGGGCGGGATCGCCATGCGACACGTTTTCGGCGTAGCCCCTGCGCCTGAGCGCACCGGCGTATACTGCGCGCTGCACAGCAAACGGCAGAAGGACGCACGCGCAAGTGAAAGCCGCGGTCATTGGCATGGGATACCTGGGCAAGTTCCATGCACAGAAGCTGGCCCAGAACGAGCAGGTCACCCTAGTGGGCATCGCCGACGTGAGCACCGACGCGCGCGAGGCAGCCGCGGCGGCGTACGACGGCGTGCAGGTAACGGGTGACTACCGTGAGCTGATCGATAAGGTGGATGCGGTCACCGTCGTCACGCCCACCACCTCCCACTACGAGATCGCGCGCACCTTCCTCGACGCCGGTAAGCACGTGCTCCTCGAGAAGCCGATGACCGTCACCGTGGAGCACGCTGATGAGCTCATCGCTCTGGCCAAGGCCAAAGGTGTGGTCTTGCAGATCGGTCACCTGGAGCGCTTCAACCCGGCGACGGAGGCGATGGAGGAGCGCGCCGACGGCCCGCAGTTCTTCGAAACCTACCGCGTGGCGCCCTTCCGTGAGCGCGGCGTCGAGGTGGACGTGGTGCTAGACCTCATGATCCATGACATCGACATCGTGCAGACCCTCACCGATCGGCCGATCGTCGACGTGGTGGCCAACGGCACGGTGGTGTTCTCGGACAAGCCGGACATCGTGAACGCGCGGCTGCAGTTCGAGGGCGGGTGCGTGGCTAACCTCACGGCTAGTCGAGTCAGCACCAAGACCGAGCGCAAGATCCGCATGTTCCAGCAGAACGCCTACATGTCTGCCGATCTGCACCTGCGCTACCTGAAGATCGCCACCAAGCAGCCGCCCCCCGCGGGGGATGGGCCCAAGCTCGAGATCGAGCAGTTCGAGTATCCGGAGTACGATGCCCTCAAGCTCGAAATCGAGGACTTCCTCGGCGCTATCGCGAGCGGTGGTCAACCTCGGGTGACCGGCGAGCAGGGGCGGCGAGCCCTGGAGACGGCGGTGGAGATCAGCCGGCTGATCTCGGCGAGCTAGTTTTTCCCTTGAGCGTAGGCCGTTACCGTGTCACCCATTCCCGTGCAGTAGCACGGGCGAGTCGGCTTGGTTCGTCCGATGCTGCGCGAGGTGGGCGGTCCCGATGAAGCGCACGAAGCCCGTCAATCGTAACATCCACCTTTCACCTTGATTGGGTGAAAGGAGTCTACTACCGTCTCCGTTGATGTAATAGACCTCGGTCGATAGGGTCAAGGCTGGCCTGTGCGTCCGTTGGCGACGAGATCGCCGAAGGCATCCTGCGAGGAAGCAAAAATGCGTATTCGTGCAATTGGCGTTGGAATCCTGGCCTTCCTAGCAAGCGCGGCTTCGCACTCCGCCGGCTGGACGGGCTGGGGGCTCATCACTGAGATCAGTCAACAGCCGGCAACTGGCACCGCAGACGTGCTCATAGTAGCTACGCTGCCAAACAATCCCACCAGTTGTACTGACAAGGACCGTTTTCTCTTTGATGTAACAACTGGAAGAGACGAAAGGACATTTAGCATGCTGCTCGCCGCGCTTGCGGCAGGCCAAGAGGTGCGCCTGTTCGTCACGGATGGCTGCCCGCAGTGGGATATGCCGAAAATCACTGGAGCTTACATCCGGAGATAGTGAGCCAGCCAACACTGCCAGCTAGCACGGCATCTAGAGTTAGTCACCTGCCCATCCGCTGATGCCGCGCTTCGAGCTTTCCACAAAGGCACGCAGGCGCTGAAGCTCTTCCGTCTCATTGCCATCAGCGGCGGGCAGTTCGTCGCCGGCGCGTAGCGCCCGCATGGCGCCTTCCAGTGCTCGGTAACGGGCACCGCTGATCCCGCGGCGGCGTAGGCCAATCGTATTCAGGCGGAAGTGGCGGCAGGGATCGCCGCTCGCAAGCGTGTAGGGCAGTAGATCTTTGCGCACGGCGGCCTGGCCGCCCAGCATGGCGAAGGCGCCGATGCGCACGAACTGGTGCACGAGCGCGCCACCGCCGATGGTGACGCCGTCACCCACCTCCACGTGTCCTGCGATACCCGCGTAGTTGGTCATCGTGACCTCATCGCCGATGATGCAGTCGTGGGCGATGTGAGCGTAACCCATGAAGTAGCCGTGTGAGCCTATGCGCGTGGCGCCGCCAGGCTCGTAGGCACGGTTGATCGTGACGCCTTCGCGGATAACGTTGTCTTTGCCGATAAGTAGCCAGGTCTCGCTGCCGTCGTAGCCGCGATGCTGAGGGGGTTCGCCAAGCACGACGTGGGCGGCAAGCTGATTGCGTTCGCCGAGGCGGGTCCAGCGGCGTAGGACGCAGTGCGGCCCGATCTCGCAGCCCGCACCGATGACCACATCGTCCTCGATGACGGCGTACGGCCCCACACGCACCTCGTCGGCGAGTTGGGCCGAGGGCGCGATGCAGGCGGTGGGGTGGATGAGGGGAGACGGTGAGGCCACTACGCTTTCCTTCGCCAGGCCGCGGACACGAGGTGTGGGCGGCAATATAGCAGCGAAGGAGGAGCGTTAGGCAGTAGTGTCAGCGCCGGGGATAGGCCGACGAAGGCCCATCAATCAGGGGTCGATCAACGACCCCATTCGGCGTAGTGGTTGGCGCGGCGAGGATTGGCGGAACGCTCATCTTCCTCATCCCAGTTGTCGCGCACCTGCTGGCACCAATCTTTGTAGTCGTCCCAGCTCTTCACAGGCAGTTCCCGGCCTTGGCCACCGGGGCGCTCCTTTCGGGGCTGCGTGACGCTTCGATCTACAAAAAGACCATAGCGGCGGAAAGCTTCTAGGTGTCTCACTCGATGACTCCCAGTCAACGCGTCAAAACGAACGAGTGCACGGTATCCGTCAGGGGGGTGTCATTGCAGTGACGCTATTCACAGGCCCCGATTTTTCCTTGATCCGCTAATAACTTAAACCATCTGAGCAGACATAACTAGCGCAGTTCTGTTACTCAGTGTCACTTCCTTGGCGTGTATTTTCTGACGCTTCGGGCTTATGGTGACACCAATTATCCCGGCACTGCGTGTGGTGCCATCGAGCGACAGAGGAATAGAGGTTTCATGGGCAGTCTTATCCGGTGGGTCGCGATCGCGATCGGTGTGGTGGTCTTGTTGGTGGTTGGCGCCGTAGGGATCTTCGTCGCCACCTTCGATCCCAACGATCTCAAGGAACAGCTAGTTGCCGCCACCAAGGAGCAAACTGGGCGGGAGCTGACGATTGAGGGTGACATCAAACTCAGCGTTTTCCCCTACGTCGGGTTCTCACTTGGCGCCACGCGCCTGGCCGACGGCGAGGGCTGGGGTGAGCAGCCCTTCCTCTCCTTCGATAATGCCGCGGCTAGTGTCCGCCTGGTGCCCCTGTTTACGGGCAAGGTGGAAGTGGGTGAGGTGCGCCTGGAAGGGCTCAACCTGAAGGCGGTTACCGGCGCGAACGACACGAACAACTGGGACGACCTAGTGGCGATCGGCCAAGGCGGCGGTGAGGCAACCACGGCTGAGTCGAGCGGCTCGTCGGGTGACTTCGATCTGGCGAAAGTCACCGTCGGAGGCGTCAAGCTCGCGGACGCTCAGCTCTCCTACGAGGACAAGGGCGAGGGCACCCGCTACGCGATCACAGACTGGGACCTCACCACCGGGGCCTTCCGTCTCGGCCAGCCACTCGACATCGATACCACTCTGCAGCTCGAGGCGAAGAACCCGGATCTTGCCGGCACAGTCACCGCGCGCGGCACGGTGATCCCGAACGAGTCGCGTACAGTGTTGAACAACCCCGATCTCACCGTGCAGGTGAGCGGCGAGATGCTTGAGGCCCTGTCGGCGCTGAACCTTCAGATCGAAGCTGAGCAGCTGTCCGTCGATAAGGCCGGTCCCTTCGAGCTGAAGACGCCCGTGATTCGCGCCAAGGCGGAGAGCGGGGACTTCGGCGAGCCCCTCGATGCGCGGATCGAGGCGACCAGCCTCTCCGGCAACCTGAAGTCCGAGACCCTCTCGCTCACCAACCTCACGGCCACGGCGTGGGACATGAAGATGCGCGGCGAGCTGCAGGGCAAGAAGGTGCTGAGTGCGCCTAACCTCAACGGCAATATCGCGATCGATGAGTTCTCACCTAAGCGCGTGGCTGAGAAGGCGGGCGCAGCCCTCTCGCCCACGGTGGATCCGAACGCCCTGACGCGGGCAGCTCTCAGCGGCGACTTCGCCATCACGCAAACCTCGGCCCGCTTCTCAGGCCTTGCGCTCACCCTGGACGACACGAAGTTCACGGGCGACCTGGCCGTGGCGGACTTCGAGCGCCAGGCCTTGCGCTTCGATCTCAAGGGCGATCAGCTGATCCTCGATCGCTACATGGCGCCGGCGCCGGAGCAGCCCGTCGCCACCGATCCGGACGCAGTGGCGATTCCCGCAGAGGACATTCGCAAGGCGGACATCGACGGCAAGTTGTCCCTGGGCACGCTGATGCTCTCGGGGCTCACGGCCACCAACGCCGAAGTTACCCTGAAGGCGTCAAATGGCACCTTGCGTATCCACCCATCCACGGCGGACATGTACGGCGGCAAGTACCGGGGCGATATCCGCATCGACGCGAGCGGCGAGACCCCCGTCCTGTCCCTAAATGAGCGCTTGGAGAAGGTGGACTTCGGCGCCCTGGGTAAGGACGTCTTCGAGCAGCAGAACCTCACGGGGCAGCTCGATGGCCGCGTCACCCTAAAGGGTACCGGAGTGACCCAGACGGCGATCATGAATACCCTAGACGGCGATGCGCAGTTCTCCTTCCTCGACGGCGCGATCGTGGGCATCGATGTAGTCCATGAGGTGCGCAAGAACATGGCGAGGCTCGGCATGGGGTCGGCGCCGGAGGGCAGCGGTGGAGGTCGGACGGAGTTTGCCGAGCTCAGCGGGACTGCGCAGATCACCGACGGCCTCATGGCAAACGAGGACCTGCTGGTGCGTCTGCCGTTCATGTTGGTTCGCGGCGACGGCAGCGTCGACCTTCCCGACGACAAGGTGAAGTATCGCCTCGATATGCAGTTCCAGAAGAATCCGGAGCTACCTGACGGCGCCAATGAACTGGTCGGAGTGAATCTGCCCATAGTGCTCAACGGCAGCCTGTCCCAGCCGGGCCCCGGCTGGCTGGACTTCGGCGGCACTCTTGGGGCCTTAGCCAAGCAGCGAGCCGAGAAGGAAGTGGGCAAGCTGGCAGAGCGTTTGCTGGGCGGCGGCGAGGGCGGCGGCGAGGGCGAGGGCGACTCGAAGAAGGACGTCGCCAAAAAGGTGCTCGGCGGTCTCTTCGGCGGAGGCAAGAAGAAAGACGAGGATGACGACGGCGGCAACTAGGACGCCGACGTTCACGCGAGCCGTCTGTGGGGCGGCCGCGGCCTTGTTGGCGGCCACCTGCCTGTCGCCGCCAACGGTAAGCGCGGCGGAGATGCTGTCGCTGAAGGTCAAGCGCGAGGGTCAGCGTTACTTCGTAGCGTCCCACGCGCGCATCGACGCGCCCATCGAGGCGGTCTACAACGTGTTGATCGACTACGACCGCCTCCACGAACTGACCAGCACCTTTGAGGAGACCCGCGTGGTCGAGGGTGCCGAGGACGAGGCACAGCGTCTGGTCTATCTGCGCGCTCGCGGCTGCGTGGCCTTTTTCTGCAAGACCATCGTTCGCTACGATCGCCTCGAGCTCGAGCGGCCGCGAGACATCGTCGCTGTCGCCGTGCCTGCCCCCACGTCCAGCACCGAGGGGGATTCCGAATCAGTGGCCTATTCATACTCCCATTGGGAGTTGAGCGAAGAGGAGGATGGCACGCACGTGCTGTACTCGATGGAGATGGAGCCCCCGTTCTGGGTGCCGCCCCTGGTGGGGCCGTGGGCGGTGAAGCGCAAGCTGGCCTCCGGCGCTGGCGATGCGGCGCAACGGGTGGAGCAGCGGGCTCTCGGGCTGCCGGTGGTTTTGGATTGACCGAGCGGACCGACGCGCAAGGCCCCGGCGCCGAAGACCGCGCGCCCTTCGCCGACGAGCTGCTCACCTGGGCGGCCACCTACGGTCGCCACGACCTGCCCTGGCAGCGCGATCGTACGGCTTATCGCGTCTGGGTCTCGGAGATCATGCTGCAGCAGACCCAGGTGGCCACGGTCATCCCCTACTACGAACGTTTCATGCGCCGCTTCCCCGACGTGCGCGCCCTCGCCGCCGCGCCCCAAGACGACGTTCTGCATCATTGGTCGGGCCTCGGCTACTACGCGCGCGCCCGCAACTTGCACGCGGCCGCGAGGCTGATTCAGGCCAAGTACGGTGGCTCTTTCCCCGACGAGCTCGACCAGGTGCACGCCTTGCCGGGCGTTGGTCGTTCCACCGCCGGGGCGATCCTCACCCTCGCCGGCGGCCAGCGCCACCCGATCCTCGACGGAAACGTGAAGCGCGTGCTCGCCCGCTACCACTTGGTGGAGGGCTGGCCTGGTGACCCGAAGGTGGAGCGTGGCCTGTGGACCCTGGCGGAAGCCCATACGCCAGAGCGGGAACGCGCAGCTGCGTACACGCAGGCGATCATGGACCTCGGTGCGATGGTCTGTAAGCGCAGCAAGCCGCTTTGCGGAGGTTGTCCGGTGGTGGAAGGGTGTGCTGCCCAGCTCGCTAAACGCCAGGAAGAGTTCCCCCACAAGCGCCCGCGCAAGGCGACGCCGCTAAAGACGGTGCGGATGCTGATCGTGGTGCGCGAGGATGTGCAGCAGGTGCTGCTTGAACGGCGTCCACCGGCGGGTATCTGGGGCGGCCTGTGGAGCTTCCCGGAGCAGCCGCTTAAGGAGGATCCCAGCGAGTGGATCGAGACTCAGCTACGCGCCGAGGTGCGCGACTCGCAGAAGTGGCAGGTGCTACGCCACACCTTCAGTCACTACGCCCTGGACATCACGCCGCAGGTATTGCGGATCTCCGCCCCGCCCGAGGGGGTCATGGAAGGCACTTCGCGGCTCTGGTATAACGTCGGCGAATTGCCCGAGATCGGCCTCGCGGCGCCCGTGGAGAAGCTCCTCTCCCGCCTCGGCGACGCAGCCTCATAACTCCATCAGGTACCCTCCTATGATAGACAAGGTTCAATGCGTGGTCACCGGCGAAGAAGGCGAAGCTCTCGGCTATGCGCCCTACCCGGGCGAGCTCGGCGAGCGCATCCAAGCCAGCGTCTCCAAGGCGGGGTGGAATCGCTGGCTCGCGCACCAGACGATGCTGATCAACGAGTTTCGCCTCACGCCCTTCGAGCCGAAGGCGCGCAAGTTTCTGGAAGACGAGATGGAGAAGTTCTTCTTCGGCGAGGGCTCGTCTGCCCCCGAGGGCTACGTGCCGCCGGAGAAGTCCTGATCGCTATCGTCGCAGCTAGGGCACGTCGGGAGCGAGGTAGCTGTAGTAGAACTCTTGGCCTTGGGCCTCCGCGTCCATCACCGCTTGTGGGTCTAGTTCTGTGCGAAGGTCGTCGCTCCAGGTCTGCAGCAGAGGCTCGTCCCCGGCGATCTGCAGGGCGTAGAACCAGGCGAGAGCCTTTTCAGGTTCGCTGCCGCGCAGTTGAATGCCACCGTTCTGCTGCCCGGCTGGCAGGGTAAGCCCATTCGCATAGCGGTAGGCGAGGTGCGCGGCCGCGGCGAGGTCACCGTTGGTGGCGGCGAACTCCAGATAGTCCAACGCCCGATACTCCTTGGCGGCCAGGGCCACCTGATCGCTCTGCGATAGATCGCCAGCGCGCTCCGCGCCTTCACGCTCGACAAAATGGATCGCAGCGGCGCCGTACTCGCGAGCTGCCGCCACATGCCCTTCATCGGCGGCCTGGCGCAGCCAACGCTCCACTAGCGCTCGATCGTCGGGGATCTCCTCGCAATCGAATTGGGACAGGTCTATGGGAGGAGGTGAGACTACCGACAGTGCGTCTTGCGTACGGACTGTCCGACCGAACTGGAGGCATAGAAGGGCAGCCATGCCGACGTCGTACGCGGCGTCGACATCGCCTGCGTCGGCACTCGTCCGTCGCGTGAGGAAATCAACGCTTTGCGCTGGCTGTGGGTTCTCTGTGCTCTGAGGCGGGGCGACGGATGTCCGCGCGCTGGGGGCTGGTGCCGGTGTCGGCGTCACCTGGCGAGTGGCTGCCGTGGCAGATGGCGCTGACTCGTCGTAGGTAGCGATCGGCGGCGCTGGAGGAGGATCGTCGCGAAATGCCCACACGAGGGTGCCGACGGCGACCAGCGCAACCGCTGCTGCAGCCAGGGTTCCGCTCGTCGACGCCACTGCCGAGGCTACCTTACATGACCTCTAGGTACTGCAAGCTGAACCACTGGCGCGGATCGGTCCACACCTTGGCCACGCGGAACCCGGCCGTCTCGGCCAGGTTCGCGAATACCTCCAGCGAGTATTTGTGAGAGTACTCCGTGAGGATGAATTCGCCCTCGGCCAAGTCGAATTCCTCGCCGTCGATCTGCACTGTCTGCGCGACGCGGCTGACCAGCTGCATCTCCATGCGCGAGCGGGTGGCGTCCCACACGGCGCGATGGAAGAACAGGTCGACGTTGAAGTTGGCGTCGAACTCGCGGTTCAGGCGCGTGAGGATGTTGAGGTTGAACTCGGCCGTGATGCCCTGAGCATCGTCGTAGGCTGGCACCAGGATCTCTCGCGGCTTCACGAGATCCGCGCCGATCAGCGCGCCGCCGCCTTGCTTGGCGATGCGGCGCACGGTCGAGAGCAGCTTGTGGGCCGCGCCGAAATCGAGGTTGCCGATGGTCGAGCCTGGGAAGTACACCACGTTGCGCTTCGGTGCGATGCGCGGTGAGGGTAGGCGGAACGGTTCGTTGAAGTCCGCGCACACGGGCAGCACCTCTACGCCCGGGTAGTCCGCCGCGAGCCGGGTCGCTGCGGACATCAGGTGGTCTCGGGAGATATCGACAGGAACGTAGGCGGCGAGATCCGGTACCCGCTCCAAGAGTAGGCGGATCTTCATGCTCGATCCGCTGCCGAGCTCGATCAGCGAGGCCTGGCGCCCGATGCTCGAGGCGATCTCCTCCATGCTCGACTCCATGATCGAGAGCTCCGTGCGCGTGGGGTAGTACTCGGGTAGCTCGGTGATCGCATCGAATAGCTGGGAGCCGCGCTCATCGTAGAGCAGCAGCGTGGGAAGGCGCTTTTGCGCGCGGCGCATCCCTTGATGGATGGCGTCGCGCAGATCGCCGGTCTGCGGGTGTAGGTCGAGCAGCGTGGGGGCTGCGGGGCCGTGTTTGGCCATGGTGCTTTCCTTGCCTTCTCAGGCGTCGTGGGCAAGACGCACGCCGCTGAACTGCCAGCGTGCATCGGGGTAAAAGAAGTTTCGGTAGGTGGCGCGCAGGTGCGAGCGTGGGGTAGCGCAGGAGCCGCCACGCAAGACGACCTGACTGCACATGAACTTGCCGTTGTACTCCCCGAGCGAGCCGGCCAGGGGCTCGAAGCCGGGGTAGGGCGTGTAGGGGCTCGCCGTCCACTCCCAGACGTCGCCGAAGATTTGGGCGAGAGGCGTGGGGTGGTGCTTCTGCCGGTCAACGAGCGTGGGCGCGGATCGCCGTGCTGCGCGGGGATGGAACTGATCCTCCTCCGCCAAGTTGCCTTCGAGTGGGGCGTAGGTCAGGGCGAGCTCTAGCTCGAACTCCGTCGGCAAGCGCTTACCCGCCCAGCGGGCGAAAGCATCCGCCTCGTAGAAGCTGAGGTGGCAGACAGGTGCATTGAGTGCGAGGTCCACCTGGCCGTTGAGCGTGAACTCACCCTCGAGGTCTTCAGCCCAGTAGAAGGGCCGGGTCCAGCCGTCCTGCTGAAGGCGGGTCCACCCGTCCGCGAGCCAAAGTGAACACTCCCGATAGGCGCCATCGCGAACGAACTCGCGGAACTCGCCATTCGTGATCGGCCGGCTAGCGAGCGCATGGGGGCGAACCAGCACCTCGTGGCGAGGGGTCTCATTGTCGAAGCAGAATCCATCCACCCCCGTGGCACCGCATTCGATCAGCCCGTCTGGGCCGGGCACGAAGGAGAGCGGATTTGGGGTGTTACTGGCGCCTGGCCAAGGCGCCGCTTCCCGAAACACGGGACGCAAGGGATTCACGGCGAAAACGTGTTTGATGTCGGTGATCAGCAACTCTTGATGCTGCTGCTCATGGTTCAACCCAAGCGTTAGCAACTTCTCGAGGGTCTGTGACGAGCCGTGGCTATCGATTAGTGCGAGTACGGCGGTATCCACATGCTCGCGGTAGCGCAGCACGTCCGCGAGTGTGGGACGGGAGAGAAGCCCGCGCTGGGCCCGTGTGAACATTTGTCCAACCGTATAGTAATAAGAGTTGAACAGATGATCGTAGGCAGCTTCGAACTCACGGTAAGCCGGCGCGTGAGCCTTTAACACGAAGCGCTCGAAGAACCACGTGGTGTGCGCTAGGTGCCACTTCGTGGGGCTCACGTCAGGCATCGACTGCACGACCGTATCCTCCTGTGCGAGCGTCTCGCACAGGAACAAGGAGCGCTGACGAACGCGCAGATAGAAGTTCGCGAGCCCTGTGCCGCTGCTATCAGCGACGGGCGGATCAGTAGAAATTGACATCGGGAGGCGAGCGCTTGCAGGAGCGCCCCGCTATGGGTTGATCATGAGATTATAACAGAGTCTTAACTTAACCGAGCCCGCCAGCTACTGGCGAACTGCCGCCTACTACGCTTCGGCGCCTACCGAGTGATGTTTTCCCTTCCCATCGAACGCCCCTGGGCAATCACCTTCATCTCACTGCTAGTAGGGTTCGTACTCGCCGGCGGTATTCCGCGCCTATCGATCGACGACGATCTCTACGTCTATTTTAGCGAAGGGGACCCAAAGCTACAGGAGCTTGAAGACTTCGAGCGCACTTACTCGAGCGAGGACTACGTAGGTTTCGTGTTGGTGCCAGAGAAAGGTGATGTCTTCACGCCGCGTACGCTCGAAGCGCTGCGCAGCCTTAGCGAGCAGACGTGGCAGCTGCCCTACTCGCAACGCGTGCTTTCCCTGGCTACCTATCAGCATTCGAAGTCGCAAGGGGATGAGCTGCAGGTGGCGCCGCTGATTCCAATGCGTGGCGCGGTGACCCAAGCCCAGGCGGACGCTGCGCGACGCGTCGTGCTCAGCAGCCCCGAGACCCTCAACCGCTACGCGGCCGAAGGCGCCCGCGCCACCACCGTGTTCATTCGCCTGGCGTTGCCGAAGCCTGTGAGCAACGAGGTGTACCGCGAAGTGGTGACGGCAGCGCGCGAGCTTCGCGACGAGTTCGAGGCTTCCTGGCCAGGAATAGACCTCTCCCTGTCCGGCACCGTGGTGACCAACGTGGTGCTGGGCGAAGCGGTGGCCAGCGACTTCACTACCCTGATCCCGCTTACGGTGCTCACGATCGCCCTCGGCTTGTGGCTGCTCTTTGCGAGCCTGCCCGCCATGGGCGTGACCATGCTCGTGGTGCTGCTCTCGGTGACCTCTGCCATGGGGGTGTTCGGTTGGCGTAGCACGGTGCTTGCGTCCGTCGCTGGCTTCGTGCCCACGATCGTCATGACCATTGCCGTGGCTGACGTAGTGCATATTCTCGTTAGCTATTCGCACCAGCTGCGTGTCGGCAGTTCCAAGCGCGAGGCTCTGGTGGAGGCGATGCGGATCAACCTCGAGCCCGTGTTCATCACCAGTCTCACCACGAGTATTGGGGTGCTCGGGCTCAACTTCAGCGATTCGCCGCCCTACCAGGCGCTCGGCAATATGGTGGCGGTCGGTGTCGGCTTTGCCTTCGTGTACAGCATCGTGCTGGTGCCAGCGGTGCTGATCGTGCTGCCTGCGCGCTGGTTCATGCGCGGCGGACCAGAGCTCAGCGGCCGCGGCCGGGCGCAGCGTATGCGTGCCTTTGCGGATTGGGTGCTCGCGCGACGCCGCCTGCTACTGGTGGTGTTTGCCGTGGCGTTACCCCTGTCCTTCGCGGGCCTGGCTGGCAATAGGCTCACCGAGCGCTGGTTCGAGTACTTTGATACGAGCTTTGAATACAGGCAGGCGCTGGAGATCATCAATCGCGACATCAGCGGCGTCGACGCCCTCGAATACTCGATAGAGTCCGGCGTTGCTGATGGAGTGAACAATCCCGTTTACTTGGACGATCTCGATCGCTTTGCGGCATGGATGCGCGAGCAGCCCAACGTTGTCAACGTGAGCAGCTTCGCCGACATCATGAAGCGCCTGAACCGCAACCTGCACGGCGATGATCCCAGCTGGTATCGCCTGCCCGACGACCGCGCCCTAGCTGCCCAGTACCTGCTGCTCTACGAGCTTTCGCTCCCTCAGGGGCAGGGCCTCGATAGCACCCTGGACATCGATCGCTCGGCGAGCCGCATGCAGGTGTTCCTCACCAAGACCGATTCGGACGAGCTGCTGGCTCTCGAGGCCCGCGCCCGCGACTGGCTAGCGGCCAACACGACCACCGTGACCGCTGGCAATGGCACCGGCGTGGACGTCATGTTTGCTCACCTCAACCAGCGCAACATCCGCGCCATGCTCAAGGGCACGGCCGTGGCCCTGGCCCTGATCAGCATCGTGCTGGTATTGACCCTGCGCTCCTGGCGAATGGGCGTGGTCAGCATGGTGCCGAACCTCGTGCCCGCGCTTTTGGCATTTGCCCTGTGGGGAGTGACCGTGGGCGAAGTGAACCTCGCCGTGTCGGTCGTCATCACCATGAGCCTTGGCATCGTGGTGGATGACACGGTGCATTTCTTGTCGAAGTACCTGCGCGCGAGGCGCGAGCGCGGCTGGGACGCGCCGGAGGCGATCCGCTATGCCTTCGAGACGGTGGGGGTGGCCCTGACCATTACCACGCTGGTACTGGTGGCGGGTTTTTCGCTGCTAGGGTTCTCCCATTTCGGACCGACGGTGGATACGGGCACAATGCTGGCGTTGACGCTGGCATTGGCGCTGGTAGTGGACTTTTTGTTGCTGCCAGCTGTGCTGGTGTGGGTGGATCGGCGGCCGGGTGGGATGCAGACGGCGGATTCTCCGGGCGTCAGGGCGGAGGCCGACGGGATCGGTTGACGGACGGCTGGCCTAGCCTGATACTAGCGGGCCTTTCGAGGGTCCCCTCGAACGGGATTCAACGCTTCTCGTCTGGCCAGGTAGCTCAGTTGGTAGAGCAGCGGATTGAAAATCCGCGTGTCGGTGGTTCGATTCCGCCCCTGGCCACCAAATTATTCCCAGCAAACCTTGGTTACGGTATCCGGACCGGCGGCGAGCGCCGGCCACTAGCCTCACCAGAGACCCCACCGCCCGGCCCTCCGGAGCGCTGGTTAACGATGGAAGTAGCCCGTTAGCGTTCGGGTGTCGTCCATAGCTGGCTGACAGGCATAGCGAATAGTCGATCGCTTAGGCGCTGCACACGATCGCCATCGTGCAGAACGATACCGCGGGCAAATTCCTCGCCTGTCGCCTCGCGCAGACGCCTAAGACCGTTGGGGTCCGCCGGCTTGGCGGTAGCGGCAGCCTTCACCTCGACTCCGATGAGGCGCCCGCCGCGCTCGAGAACGACGTCCACTTCCGTCTGGTCTCGATCCCGATAGTGGCTCAGTAGTGGCGGGTCCACACTCTGGCCTATCAGCTTCGCGAGTTCCGAGAATACGAACCCCTCAAGTAGCGGCCCCAGACGCGATCGATCGTTCGCCAGCTTCTCAACACCTGTGCCTGCAAGTTGGTGCCGCGCGAGAGGGACCGACGCCTTCTCAGGCTCGTCTAGTTCAGCCTGCCCAACTAGTCACAGTTCGGGGTGGTCACCGGCATCACACCGCGACACACCAGTGCCGCTGAAGCACGCTCAGTCAGGGTCTTGGAAGCGAAATCCGCGCACACGGCCACACGCCGCAACCAGCGCAGACTCGTCTTGAAAATCCGCGTGTCGGTGGTTCGATCCGCCCCGCCACCATTAACAGCACCTGTCGATGGCTACGCCGCACAGCCCGTGCTTTACGCCACTAGACGAGCGGTGTCCGGGTCACACGTTGCTGATGCGCCACGTCTACTACCCTCCCTAGTTTGCGCAACTGCTCCCGCAAGAAGGCCAGTGCTGGCCGTGTGCGCTCCTTCGCAGTCGACAAGCCAATCGGTAGGGGCGCGGCAGGCCGCAACGATCATTGCTTGCCGCGAACATGCGTGGGTGCGAGCACACGCACAATCCAAAGTGAGAAGGTGAATCATGAAACGATTGAAAGTAATCGGTAGTGCGGTGTGCGCTGCCTTAGTATGCCTTTCGGTGTACGCGCAGAACCCAGGCGAGAACGGTAGCGTGATACGCAAGCAGACGCCCGAGGAAGCGCGCCTGCAGGATCTCAAGCTGGTCGCCGAAGCGAAAGGCTGGACGTTGGCTGAAGCCGCTGCCGACCGGCAGGCGGCGGATGCGGTGGGTGCGGTCGCGGAGCAACTGGCGGCGCTCCGACCGGACATCTTCGTCGGGTCCGTGGTCTCACCCGTGCCAGGAGCATCTCCGTCGCTCTACATCAAAGGCGTGGCGGATCAAATGGTCTACGACCTGCTGGCGACGTCCAGTATCCCCATCACCCTTGTCGACAACCAACCCTACTCCCTCGAGGAGCTGGAGCGACGCATGCAGGAAGTGCACTCGACCCTGGCGGACGAGGGCTACCGACAGATCGCCACGGCCGTGGACTTCAGGGAGCAGGGGGTGGTTCGCGCGGAGGTCACGCGACAAGACGGGCTGCCGACGTCGCCCTCGAGCGTCAAGGCCCTGTTACCGTCGTCGCTCAGGGGCGCTGTCGAAGTGGCTGTGCGAGATGAGCCAGTCGCCAAACGCGAACTTGCCTTCGGCGGTATGGAGGCGCTGGACGGTGGCCGCTTCGAGTGTACCTCTGGCTGGTCAGTCACGGAGCGTGGTACCGGCAGGACCGGCGTGACCACCGCAGGTCATTGCAACGGCATCGACCAGATCGGCATCGAAAGTGCGACGCATCGGTTGCAGCACATCGGCATCTGGGGCGACATCGAGTGGAAGACCACCAGTGGCAGTGAACCTAGCCGTTTCTACGCGAGCGCAAGCCAGACCCGGGATACGCTGGAAGTCGAGCCTTTGAGCAACATCAGCATTGGTGAGTCCATCTGTGTATACGGACGCTCGCGTAACTCGCGTAGGTGCAACCTGGACGTGGCAGAGACGTCAGTGATTTGCACCTTCGACGGAGATCGCACAGAGCGCATGATCCGTATGACCGGGGATGAGACCATCTCGGGCGATAGCGGTGGCGGTTGGTCGTGGAACAATCGCGCCTACGGTTCCCACATCGGTGACTGCGGGGGGAATGTCTTCAGCGTTGCTGATCTGTTCTACGAAGCGATTGGCGTAGACGTTCGAACGCCACCGATCTTGACCGTGTCCGTGATCGGCACCGGCACTGGTCGACTCACCTCTAGCCCGAGCGGTATCAGCTGTCCGACAGACTGCGAACACGACTTCAATCCGGGCACGGTCAGACTGACGGCTACGGCGGATCCCGGATCGGTGTTCAACGGATTCACAGGTGATGCGGATTGCACTGACGGAGTCATTAGCTTGTCGCCAACCTCGGTGGTCAACTGTCGAGCTAACTTCGAGTTCATCGACTTCTAAGCGTCACACCATGGCTGGACGGGCCTTCGTTGGCGGCCCCTAGGGCACCGCTGCACGAGTCCGCCCTCCATTCCGCGTTGCCTGAAGCCATCTGTAGCTGCGGCTACAGATGGCTTCCCGCGCCCTGCGTTCGCGCGGCTGGAGTGCGGGCCTGCCTCTCCAAGCAAGGGGCGTGGTGCGTACAATGCCCTTCCAAGATTCACATCATCGAGGCACACACATTGGCGCTCTGTTCGCAGACCGGGCGCCGAATAGGTCGTCGATCTGGATCTCATCAATGAGAAGCGCGTGGACCTCGGCTTCGTGGGCACGTGCCTGGCGTCAAGGGCGACATGAAGATCATCGCTCCGGATGCTGCGCAAGCAGCACGGAAGAGCGAAGTCCAAGCATCGTGGGTGGTGGCGCCGCCCACCTAAACCCCGTCGTCGACGAGCTGAAGGCCGAAGGCGAGTGGGAGCTCGCAGCAAACATCACAGAAGTGGGTGCAATCGGCTCACCTCTCCATACCCTCCCGAACGGCATCAAACAGCACCAGACGTGCCTGCAGCCACCAACGCTGAATCGTCCGCGCGTTGACGCCCATCATTCTTCCGGTCTCCTCCAGTGTGAGACCGCCAAAGTAGCGGTGCTCGATCATCGTCACCCAGTCGGGCTCACGATGTCGCAGCTCTTCCAGCGACAACATCAGCTGCTCGATCAATGCTGGTTGCTGCTCCACGGACGCCTGGATGTCGGCATCGTTCAGCGCCTTCGCGAACTGCTCGGGTTCGAGACGCACTTCTGGCGCACGCTTCTCTGCCTTGCGCCGTCGCGCGTGGTCGGTCAATGCCCTGCGCATCGCCTTGTACAGAGCACCAAAGAAGTACTTTCGGTTTTCCCACTCCACCTCGGCCCAATCCTGATCCGAGCGTCGTAGCCTTCCCAGGGCCGTAAGCACCAGCTCGGTGCTGCGTAGAGAATTACTCAGCTCGTGCGCCAGCAGGCCCCTTGCCATCGCCTTGGCTTCCGAGAGGAGCCCCTCCAGGTCATCCCAGCTGATTGGCTGATCGTTGATTTCACTCATGTCCATCCACCCTTCCTCGGACCGCTGTCTGGTGACGCCGAGCAGGCGTTTGGCAGGCCGCACGTCGATCGGTTCCGGCGCTGTCTCAGAGGCTTACGCATCCTTGATCGACCCAGCGGGGGGGCCGCGCGCGAAGGTACGCGAGCGCTTCACCAGCGCTTCGCAGCTCACCCATTCTACGTGGCGAGAACTCGCGCTGAAACTGGACATCGCGATTATCAGGTGCTCTGGCTCGTACCGAGTTCGCAGCAGAAGTGGATTGGGCTTTGAGCAGTCACACGCCATCAGGACTGCTTCGGTGGCGCCATCTGCCGTTTCAAATCCGAGTATGAGAGGTGCGCTTGGCCGTCTCAACAGCGAGGTCGCGGCTTGTCGTGTCGTCGCCCTTGTCTACGCCACGTATCGCTAGATCAGCCATGTGGTCGGCCATCCGGTCCAGCCCGGGCGCCCCCGACGAACGAGGAGTCGACATGACACGGAACTTGCACACCACCATGACCCCCGGTTTGCGCCGATCAGCTCACCGCCTGCTGCTCGAAGGGTGCGAGGTCTTGCAGCGAACACTCGCCACGCTTGCGGTGGGCGTTTTGGCGAGCGGCGCAAGCGTGGCCAGCATTTGCTTTAGCGATGCGGACTGCCAAGGCAATGAGTTCTGCAACATCACTGAGCCCGACGCCCTGCCCCCCTTCGGCACTTGCGAGGGCCCGAACCCGCCGCCACCGCCGCCGGACTCCTTCTGCGCCGCGGAACCCCCGGCAACGCAACCCGAGGAAACGGAGCGCTTCATGTGTGACGATGAACTAGGCAACGTTCCTCATCGCATCCCCTACCGCACCTTGCACGGTTACGACCCCGCAGGCAGCGCTACGGGCGTGGGTGTCATCTTCATCGGCGATGACGGCGTCTTCGATCGTCCCGTCGTCATACCTGATGGTTTCGATCGGGGATCCACGCGCACCTGGCAGTGCATGTACGGTCTCCTGAGTCAGTCCAACTTGCTCAACGAGGTGCTCGCCAACGGCTACGACGTAGTGTTGGTGGACTTTGACCAGGGTGAAGGCGACGTGCGTGGCCACGCCGGCGTGCTCACCTCCATCCTGCAACAGCTTGAGGACCACACCACCGGACTCGCCCCCATCGCCCTCGTTGGGCCGAGCATGGGTGGGATCGTCGCGCGCTATGCGCTGCTGTCGATGGAGCAGGACAACACCGCCCACCGTATCGCCACCCTGATCAGCTACGATTCACCTCACCTTGGCGCGAACATCTCGCCTGCAATCCAGTACACCACGCATTGGCTCCAACGCGTCAGCGCCCAGGCCAGCGACCGCTGGCGTTCGATCGACTCGCCCGGCGCACGTCAGCTCCTACGCCATCACATCACAGGCTCTGCGCTGTTCCCCTACGAGAGCTTGCCCGTCGAGGGCGATGGCTTATGGGACAACGATCTTGAGACGTCTTATGACGTGGACCTGAAGCCTGCCTCTGAACACATTCATTTACTCAACGAGTTAGCGCAAATGGGAGACTATCCGCGCGTCGCACGAATGGTTGCCTTCTCCAACGGGTCGAATCGCGGCGCCAGGGTCGTCAAGCTCAATGGCTACGACCTGGAGCCCGCCGACGGCATGGTGTTCGGCACCGGCAGCGGCGGCAGCTCTGATCAGCGCTTGGACCTGCGGGCAGAGCCTGCATCGGGGCGGCGCGAGGTGTTCTATGGAGACGTGCGTGCCACCTTGGGTGGCAACGATCGTTCGGTGTCGTACCGTGCCACAGGCGAAGCGCTGGACGGGGCACCGGGCTCCGTTTCCGACTTCGCGAACGAACTCGCCGAGGTACTACGCGACGACGACAAGATCGACGCTGTCGACCAGCGCGTGCGCTATACGAACTTCATTCCCACCAAAAGCGCCTTAGCTTACACGGGCGACTTCTACGACGACATCGCCAACGAGCTGCTCAGCGGCAGGAAGTCCACGCCGTTCGATGCCACCTACTCGCCAGCCACCAACGAGACCCATCTGTGCATTACGCGTGATGAACGCAATCAGCTGATCGACGAGCTTCGCTTCGTCGATAGCTACCGGGCAGCGCTGCTCTCGGTGATTTTGTGAAGGTTGTTAATGGGCACCCACGGCCGACAGCGTGTAGCTTCGCTTGGAAACGTCGGCATCAACAAGAGGAACAGAGCATGGGAAAACTCAAAGCGCTTGTCTTGGCGGCGACTGCCGCGTGTCTTTCCACCTCAGCGAATGCGGCGTATTGGTACGGGCCCGTGCACGTGAAGGAAGTGGTCGTGCAAGATGGCTACACCGTTTTCACCACGGGCACGATCAGCGATTGCGGCAGTCCAGGCAAGTTCTTCTTCGACTCCGGTGCGACGCTTGGTGAAGCTGCTTATCGCGCCGCTCTGCTCGCCTATTCCGCCGGCAGACCGATACGCATCCTGGTGGATGAGGGGTGTCGCTTTAGCGGTTTGACGGCAACGGGAATCTGGTTGGAGGAGTAGCGAAGACGTCTTGCCATCGCTCATCCGCGCACGGGGACATCGCGTCCCCGTCGATCGCTTCCGCGCCCTGAAAGAGCGTGTTCTCGAAGCCATCGAAGGGTCTCACGTACCATCGAGCGCCCGCACGCCTACGCCGTGCGGAGTGAAGTACTCTCGGGTGCTGGGCGGCAGAGAGTAGCGGATGCTGCCCCTGGGCAGACCCGAAGGGCGAGTAACACGGGCGCCATCGCGGCGTTGGTCGAATGCAGCCATAGCTCGGCTATGGCTGCATTCGTCCGCCTTGCCCTGGCGCCCGTGCTGCTCGCTGAGCGGCACCTTATCTACCAAGCGACCCACTAGCTAGTGTCCTGAGTTAGAAGTTCGTTGAACATCTTCCGCCGGGGCGTACAAACTATTTAACCCAGATTCTGCAAGGCAGCGTTCCCCAGGTTATGCGGTGCAGCCCGACGGAAGCCGCGAGTCCGAGATGCCCCGACGGTTCGCTCTCAACAGAGGCACGAAGAATGATGAGCAGATGCCTATGAGATGGCCAAGGCGCGCGGCTGCGCTTACCGTGACCGTCGCACTCGGGATAGGCGTGTGGCTGCTGCAAGACCAGCCCCCGTCACCAGTCAACACGCGGGCCGAGCACGAGTTGCAAGCCTCGCCAGCCACCCGAGCGAGCGACAGTAAAGCCACCGCGCCGGCGAGGCGACCGGCTACGAACCGCACGTCCGGCAACCAACCTCCATCGCACACAGTGCTGGCCTGCCCGCTCGGCCACGTGTGCGTTGGTGAGGGCGCACCGGTGCCCATGACCTGGCGTAGAGGCGGATTCGAACCGCCTCTCTATACGCCACCGCCCTACGCGTCCAAGCTCCCCGATCTCCTGGCGCGGGCGCGGGCGGGCGATGCCGCAGCCGCCAAGAACGTATACGACATACAGAAGTCCTGCGCGTCCGTCCCAGCGGATCCCGCAGGCCTGGAGACCGCCACCGAATTGCTGATGCAGACGCATCAGATAAACTGGCTTACCGGCAACCTGTCTCGTGTCGAACCTACCAAGCTCGAGGAGTTCTGCGACATTCTCAACACCGTGTACAAGCACTGCCTAGGGGTGGAACGGGTGGATCGCCAGACGCGCTTGGCGTGGCTACAACGCGCCGCCGAGGGCACGAACGCGGGGGTGAAGATGGAGTATGCGCGGGCCATTGGGGAACAAGATCCCGCGGCCGCCGCTGCCATGGTGGATGAGGTCCGCGCCAGCGGCTACGTCGACGTGCTGCCGGAACTCCGCGAACGCAGTCTGCGCGAGTTCGAGGCAGGCACTCGCCCCGACGGCCTCATCGACGCGTTCGCCATTCACTATGCCTACGCATCGCTTTACCACGCCCGCTACGGGCGGGATCTGGAGCGCATCATCGGCCGTCACGTGCAGCGGCTCCTCGATCGGGCAGACGAGCTTGCGTTGCGCCTACGCCCGCACGAAATCGAGCAAGGGCTGGCAAGAGCTGAGGAACTGCTAGTGGGTGACAACGAGGGATGGACCCTCGAATTCTGAGGGTCTGCCTCGGCGCTGTCGGCGCCACTATCGGCAAAGTCGTACCTGATCCTGGCTGAGCCAATTGCCCACGCCTCCGTCGAGATGGCGTATGAACCTTACCTGCGCCTTGCCGCTGCGCACGTGTCGTAGCGTTCGGGGCACGACCCCCTGGCGAACGCTCCGCTAGGAACCGGTGCTCAAATCGGGCAAGGAATAAGATCTGCGCATCGGTCACGTCAACGCGTGATGGCCCCTACGCTTGCGTTGGTGCGGGCATAGCGCCATGGATGTCCACCCAGCGCAGCGCCTCACGCCATGTACAACGGCAGCAACGAAGATCCCAAATCCCACCGGGTTGCCTTGGACACTCTGTCTCTAGGAGATACGAATGAGTAGCATGAAGAGGTCGTTGTACTGCGTTGTGGGTGCGTGCTTCCTGGCCTTCACCAGCGCCCACGCCTACGATGGCGAAGTGGTTGGCAAGGTGGATATCTTGGTATTGAAGAGCAACGTGTCGAGTCAGGCGCTTATCGTTTACCTCGAGGGCCGACCATCCCTCTGCGGGCACGGGTCGCCCGATCTCACCCTGATGAATCGTTCCGACGCGCTCCTGCCGGAAATTCACAGCTTGCTCCTGGGTGCAAGGTTTGCTAACGAACAAGTAAAGCTAGTCTCTGATTTTGATGGTAGTCATTGTCGTCTCAAGCAAGTGGTGCTGTACTGACTCGGACCCTGCACCGTGCTGCTGGTCACCGCTCGACGCTGGAAAGCGGGCGAGGGGGAGTGCCATGCGGATGATCCAAGTACTCACGCATACGCCGCTCCATGTCCGGGCGGAGGGGGCTCGCGGCGTGCAGCAGGTCGATCCCCCGCTTCTGTAGATCGATCGACCTCTCTGCGTCGTTCAGCTGGAAATACACTCGCGCCAGTACATCGAGGTAGCGTGGATTGGTCCAGTTGGTCGACTCATTCGCCGCTAGTGCGAAGGGCAGTGCGCCATCAGGATCTCGAAGCGAGAGCGGCTCGCACGTGACGGCAAGTTCTGCAAAGCGGATCTTGTCTGCCGGAGAACTGTTCACCATCGAGGCGCGCTGGCGATATGCAGCCAGCAACTCGGACAGCAGAGGCGTAGCCAACTCTTGCATGTTGCCCGTGAGATAGAGGCTGGCAACCCTGGCCGTGACGATCAGTGTTGCTGCGTGATGGGGCCCGAAGTACTCACGGTACTTCCCCAAGGCCTCTTCGAGTAGCGGTTTTGCTGCGCTAACACGACCGCTGCGCCAAAGGGCGCTGGCGCGGTAGAACATGGCGCGTACAGCCTGCCTGCTCAGGTCGCTCGCCCTGCCGCTATCGAGGCCAACGACGTCCCGCAGAATGGAAATCGCATCGTCGTATTGCTCCAAATCAATGTAGATGTGCGCCAGATCTACGATGGCCTCCAAGGTGTCGACATGAGACGGTCCGTAAACCGCTTTGAGCTTGCGCACCACCTCGACGTAAGTGGCTCGCGCAGCTTCATACTCTTCCACGTTGTGAAATCCCCAGGCTTGATCCCACAGGGACCAAATCAGGTCGGGGTGGCCCTCGGGCAGGGCGCTCTCTCGAGTGGTTCGCGCCTGTTCGATGAGCTTCATGCCCTGAGCCTTCTTTCCGAGACCCAAGTACACATTGCCGATAGCGCCGAGCAGGCGGGCCTTCGACCTTGGTTGGCCGCCGAGCTGCTCGTCGATTTCCAGGAGACCTAGCTCCAGTATGTCCGTTGCAGTGAGGTTCGCCCTATCTTCCGCGGACGATGGCAAGAGAAAGAGTCCTTCGACGAACTCCAGCACCTTGTTCGAGATATCCGCTTGCGTGCGCGCTTCGGCTTGAGCACGAACGGCAGCGAAATAGCCATACGTGAGGCCGGAGATGGCGACCGCGGCTAAGAGCGCAGCGAGGCATGAGCCAATGACCGGGCCACGATGTCGGCGAGCAAACTTGCCCGCCCGGTAGAGGGCCGACGGCGGTCGCGCCACCACAGCTTGATCGCCCAAGTGGCGCTGGATGTCGGCAGCAAACTCCTGCACGGATCCGTAGCGCCGCGTGGGGTCTTTCTCCAGCGCTTTCAAAACGATCCAATCCAGATCGCCAGTGAGCGCGCGCCGCAGCGATGCCGGTGAGCTCTGGCGCGCCGCTACCACTAATTCTTGATCGGGCAGCGAGCTGAGCCGAAGGGAAGGACGGAGTGGCTCCTCGTCCCGTATCGTGCGAAGGGCCGCCTCGATACCGCTCTTGCGAAGCGCCTGCGCCTCGAACGGCAGCGCCCCCACGAGCAACTGGTACAGCAGCACGCCTAGCGCATAGACATCGGTCACCGTGTCCACGTCCTGGCCGTCCATTGCCGCCTGCTCCGGGCTCATGTACTCGAGCGTGCCCACGAAGGCGCCGTACTCCGTGTGCACCGTCTTGTCGGTCAACCGATGACCGATTGCCTTTGCTAGGCCAAAATCGATGAGTTTGGGAACCGGCGCGCCGTCTTGCATCGAGACGAGCACGTTGGAGGGCTTGATGTCGCGGTGGATGACGGCCTTTTGATGTGCGTGCTGCACGCCTTTGCACACCTGAAGGAACAGATCCAGACGAGCCCGAACGGAAAGCTCGTGCTCGTCGCAGTGGTCTGTGATGGGGACGCCAGGCACAAACTCCATAGCGAAGTAGGGTCGGCCTTCGGGCGTGACGCCGGCATCGTAGATCTTGGCGATGGCCGGATGGTCCATCATGGCTAGCGCCTGCTGCTCGGCGGCGAAGCGGGACAGCACTTCCTCGGTGTCCATGCCCCGCTTGACCACCTTTAGGGCAACCTGGCGCCGGACAGGTTCATGTTGCTCGGCGAGGAACACTGCGCCCATGCCCCCCTCGCCGATCCGGCGCCCGATCTCGTAGGCACCAATGGAGTCCGGCGTGCTCATGCTGCTTTCGGTGCTGGACATTTTCAGGGAAGCCATGGCGGCGGAAAGCAACTCGCGGGGCGCCCCCCGACTCACCTCTTCCCTAATCGCGCCATCCCGTGCTTCGCTTGGGAGGAGTTCTAACTTCTGCACCAAAGCGAAGAAGCGATCCCAGCCTAGAGAAGCCATGTTGCGAGCCATGTTCCTACTCACCTCGATCGAGCGCGATTTTATTCCTTAGGTGTTGGCACAGGTCAACGAATCTCAGATGAAACCGGCACACACGACCAGTGGTCGTGTGGTGGAGATGATTCTTGCGCTGCGCGATGAGACCCATGCCCGTCCCCTCTGATTGCGTCAGATCGGGCTGTTGTCTCGCAGCTGTTGCCCGCCGCGTCATCTGTGCGGATCACGATGCCCTCTCCGATGACTTGCGGCCAAGAGGGGTCTGAGCAGCCTGGCCTCCAACTGCCCGAGTTGCCGTCGCCCTTTGTAGAGCCGCGGGTCACGGCTACACTGGAAGCAGGTCGACGAGGCGTCCCCGTGAAAGAAATCCTCCAAGCCCTGCTGAAAGACGCGGCCGATGCGACACGGGATCTGCTGCCGATCGTCGCCGTCGTGCTCGCGTTCCAGCTCTTCGTGATCCGCCAGCCGGTAGAGAGCCTGGGCGCCATCCTGACTGGCGCGGTCTTGGTGGTGGCGGGCCTCGCGTGCTTTCTCTTCGGGCTGAAGTTAGCCCTGTTTCCGATCGGTGAGGGACTCGCCCACTCGCTCGCTCGCAAGGGTAGCGTGTATTGGCTGATTGCCTTCGCGTTCGTGCTGGGCTTCGGTACCACCGTGGCGGAGCCCGCGCTGATCGCCGTTGCCGAGGAAGCTGCCCTGGTAGCCGCCGAGGCGGGTGCCATCGAGCGGAGCCTCGACGCCATGCAGGCCTACGCCGATGGTCTGCGCCTTACCGTGGCGCTAGCTGTCGGCGTGGCGTTGGTGATCGGCGTGTTCCGTATCCTGATCGACTGGTCCCTTCCCGTGTTGATTATTGGTGGCTACCTCTTGGTGGTGTTCCTGACCGGTCTGGCGCCGAAGGAGATCATCGGTATCGCCTACGATGCGGGAGGCGTGACCACGTCCACGGTCACCGTGCCCTTGGTGACGGCCCTGGGCGTGGGTCTCGCCAGCTCGCTTCAGGGGCGCAACCCCATGCTCGACGGCTTCGGCTTGATTGCCTTCGCGTCGCTGACGCCGATACTCTTCGTGTTGGTTTACGGAATAATCACCTGATGGAAGTATTGACTTCAACGCTGGACAGCATTGCCGGAAGCGCCATCGACGTGCTACCCATCGCCGTGTTCTTGCTGCTGTTCCAGTGCGTGGTCGCCGGTGGGCGACCGCCGAATAGCGGGCGTATCGTTCTCGGTTTCGTCTTCGTGCTGCTGGGGCTCGGCCTGTTCCTGCAGGGGCTGGAGATGTCCCTGTTTCCTCTCGGCCGCTTGATGGCCGGGCAGCTGACGGACCCTGAGTTCCTGCTCGCCTCGGCGGGTAAGGCAGCTGCTAGCGACATCACTTGGTGGGACTTCTACTGGGTGTACATCTTCGCCGCCGCGGTCGGTTTTAGCACCACCATGGCGGAGCCGTCGCTCATCGCGGTGTCGATGAAGGCCAACAGCGTGTCGGCCGGTGCGATCGGGGTGTTAGGTCTGCGGATCGCCGTGGCGCTCGGTGTGGGCGTCGGCGTCAGCCTCGGGTGCTATCGGATCATCAGCGGCCTGCCACTGCACTACTTCATCGCGGCAGGCTACCTTGTGGTGATGGTGCAAACCGTGCGCGCACCGAAGCTGATCGTGCCCCTCGCCTACGACTCTGGTGGCGTCACGACCTCAACGGTGACCGTGCCGCTGATCACGGCGCTTGGCCTCGGACTGGCTGAAGCCGTGCCGGGGCGCAGCCCTCTTCTCGATGGCTTCGGCCTGGTCGCCTTTGCCAGCCTGTTTCCGATCATCACCGTGCTCGGCTACGGTCAACTCGCCGAGTACCGCGAACGTCGAAAGCCCAAGGGGGAGCAACCTCATGCACTTTAAGCTCATCATCGCCTTCGTCGAGGACTCGAAGACTGAAGCGGTCATGCAGGCCGCCCGCGAGGCCGGTGCCACCGGTTGTACCTTGATCAGTAATGCCCGCGGGGAGGGGCTGAAGGAGCACAAGACCTTCTTCGGCCTGACCCTTGCGAGCCAACGCGATGTGCTGATGCTGCTGGTGGAGGAACACCTGAGTCGACACATTCTCGAGCATATCGCCCAGGTGGGCGAATTCGATTCGAAGCCGGGAACAGGGATCGCTGTTTCTGTGGACGTGGAGGACGCCGTGGGCGTGATGCATCAAGCAAAAGAACTAGAAGATCTTGTGGAGGACAACCTGTGAGCAGGCAAAACTGGGGTCCTGTGCGTAACTGCATGCGTACGGACGTAACGGAGATCGACGGGCGACTGGACGTCATGTCAGCCCTTAAGATCATGAAGAAGGTGAAGGCCACCAGCTTGTTCGTGAAGCGTCGGGACGATACAGACGAGTACGGCATGCTGCTGTTCTCGGATATCGCCAAGCAGGTGCTGGCCAAGGACAGGGCGCCGGAACGGGTGAGCGTCAACGAGATCATGGCCAAGCCTGTGCTTTCGGTGCGTCCCGACATGGAGATACGCCACTGCGCGCGTCTGTTCGAAAACTTCGGCATCAGCAACGCGCCTGTGATCGAGAACGATCGTATCGTCGGCGCTGTGTCCTACTACCGACTGGTGCTGCACGGGCTGCTGCCTGAAGTGGAGGAGCAGGGTGCGGCGCAGGACTGACACCGCGCTACCCTCGACAGAGGGCGCGATGATCGCCCGTGACCACCAGGGCGTTCGCATCTGGTCGTGATCCCATGGCCAGGAGCTCCTAAAGCACATGGCGCTCAAGCGCCCATTACCCTGGCAACAAGAGTAGCCCCGATGATCAAACTCATCATGTGCCTAAGGCGCCGATCTGATTTGTCACGCGAAGCGTTCCAGGATTATTGGCGGCATCGTCACGGTCCGTTCTTCATGGAGAATGGGGCCATCATGAGAACCCAGAAGTACGTTCAGTCCCACACGCTGCCCAGTCCGTTGAACGATGGCATGAGAGAGTCCCGTGGCATGGCCGAGGAATACGATGGGATTGCCGAGGTGTGGTTTGCGTCAGAAGAAGATCTGATGGAAGCAATGGGGTCGACGGAAATGACCGAGTTGGGTCCGAAGCTAGTGGCCGATGAAACCAACTTCATCGATCATTCCAGATCGTGCGCTTTCATCGTGAAAGAGGTGGAGTTCTAGTGCGTTCAACGCGCGAATGTACTTAATGCAGATCGCGCTTCAGCGTGCTGCAGGGCCATCTTCATGGCTGTGAGTGGACGGGCCCTTGTGGCCGATTTCGGGCAGGAGTGGTGCTAGCAATCCCCGATGCCGCCGCGCACGGAAGAAAGGATCACAAAGGAGTTGCCGGGCGGGACGAGAGAAGGTCTGGCGGTGCCGACAATGAATGGGGAGATGAGTGGCGGCAGCGGTGGGTTCGGAGAGCCATGAACCTAATGGAATAACTGTGTTGACATCGTTGGGTGGGGCGATGCGAGAAGTGTCGCGAACGTACCCCACCCCCCTCCAAGCGGCGATCCTTACCCGGCCGCAGGGCAAGGGATTTGCCTCTAGCTACATGAGTGCGTAGCCTGCGCCTCCCGTTTGATCACGAGAGAAGTTCATGGTGAAGCTCCCCGACTATGCAAGCCCTGTTCGCCCGGGTACGCGACGGTCAATGGCACTCCTTGCGGTGATTGCCGGTATCTGTGGGAGTTCGGTGGCTGCGGCCACCGGTCCTGGCGCTTTGACGTTCATCGAGCCGAACGCCGGGCAGTCACCCGTGGATATCGATTATGTCGTGCGCGCCTCCGGCTATGACGCGTTCCTGGAGGCGCACGAAGTGCACTTTCGCCACGGTCGACACCGTGGGTACGTCCCAGAGCCTTCAGGCGCCGAACGGCCGCTGCCGCACGAGACCCTCATCCGCATGCAGCTCGTCGATGCGTATCCGCAGGCGCTATCCCGACCGGTGGAGCGCCTGAGCGGCAAGAGCCACTACCTTCGCGGCGCGGACCCTGACCGTTGGATCAGCAACCTCGATCACTACGCGAGCGTTCGCTACGCCGAGGTGTACCCGGGTATCGACGTGCTCTATACGCTCGAAGACGGTGAACTACGCTACGACTTTCTCATCGCCCCGGGAGGCCAGGTCGATGATATTCGCCTAGCGTTCGACGGGGTCGAGCAGGTCACGCTCGGTCAGCGCGGTGAGCTGCTGCTACAGGGCAACGATGGCGTGCAGTACACCCACGCGGCGCCGGTCATCTACCAGTCGGTCGCAGGCGAGCAGATCGCTGTCGAAGGGCAGTTCGCGGCGCGCGAGGATGGCACGGTCGCCTTCACCGTCAGCCGCTACGATGAGCGAACCGCGCTGGTCATTGATCCCCAGATTACGCTCTCCACCTACTTCGGTGGCGGCGATAACGACATCGGTACCGACCTGCATGTCGCGCCCGATGGCGGCATCATCATCGTCGGCGATACGCGGTCGGTGGACCTGCCCTTGGAGGATGCACTTCCGCCCGGCGAAAACGCCGGGGATCTAGACGGGTACATCGCGCGATTTTCGCCAGACGGCCAAACGCTCGAATTCGCCACCTACCTTGGCGGCAGCGGCGAAGAGAACATCTGGTCCGTCGCGCTCGATGGGGACGGCGCTATCGTCGTCGCGGGCTACACTGCTTCCGCGGATTTTCCCACTCTTAATGCCTATCAGTCCGAGTTCCGGGGCGGGGGATTCTTCGATTCGGATTCCTTCGTCACCAAATTGAGCGGCGAGGGCGACCAACTGGTCTTCTCTACCTACCTGGGTGGCGCCGATATCGACGACGAGAGGGGCTCTGGCTTCGACTTCGCACGAGACGTGGTCATCGATGACGCCGGCGCTATCTACGTCACCGGCGAGACTGCCGCCAGTGACTTTCCAGCCACCCAGGCGCTAGACGGTCGTGCCTGCCTCTCCACGGACAACGACGGCTTCTTGGGCGATGGTTACCTGGCCAAGTTCGACGCCCAGGGAGAGATCGATTACGCCTTCTGCTTCGGTGCCAATCAGCGCGACAACGGTCGAGGCATCGCCGTGGCGGCCGATGGCTCGGTGCATGTTGTAGGCTTCACCGCCTCCACCGATTTCCCAGTCTCCGCCGACGCGCTGCAGGGCCTCCTGGCGGGCCTCGAGGACATCCATCTAACGCATTTCTCGGCTGACGGCACGCTGATCCTATCCTCCACGCTGCTCGGCGGCACGAGCGCTGACTTCGCCCAGCAGGTACGCCTGCTTCCGGACGGTTCGCGGGTGATCGCCGGGAGCACGGAATCCAACGACTTCCCGACCACCTTCGGCGCCTTCCAGGGAGCGTTCGGGGGGGGCAGAGACGCGCTTGCTGCGCGCGTCTCACCAGATGCCAGTCGCCTGCTCTTCAGTACCTACCTGGGCGGGAACGACTTCGACGAAGGCTGGGGCATGGAAGTGGACGAGGAGGGCAAGATCTACCTCGCCGCCTCGGCCGGCTCCCTCGACTTTCCGCTCGTCGCCCCGGTGCAGGCGGAGCGAACTGCGGCCGCCGCGCTCAATCCGCCGGTACTGCCTGAGCAGAACGAGGACAGCCGCGCACTAGCGTCGACGCCGTTTTTCACCAACCCCCTCACGAATGGCACGGAAACGCTGATCGCGGCGGCCAATGGGGGACAGAACCGCGCGTACTACTTCGATACCTCAACCTCTGAGTTTCTGCGCTCGGTTGAACTCGGTACGACGCAAGACGCGACTCACGACATCGCCATCTTCGGCACGGGCGAGATCTTCCCCGGCAACGCCGGGATCGTCGCTGCCAACAACGATGCCCCCTCTCGGGTCTACATCCACGATCCCAGCGCGACCCCCTTCGAGGCCTACATCCTCGGCGACGAGATCCGCGATTCGCGCGCCGTTGTGGTCGCCCGACTCCTCGATCGCCTCGACCTCAGCCAAGACGACATCGTGCTCGGCAACTACCTGCAACCCAACCTCTTCTTCGCCGGCACGGGCGGGGAACCGGGTCCGGCGGAAGCTATATTTCCTGGGAGTGAGAGCACGGCTACCGTCGTCCTCGCTTGGGGCGACCTGAATGGCGATGGTAGAGCGGACGTCATCGAGGGCAACGACGGCCAACTCAACGCGGTGTACTTCAACCTGAGTGAAGAAGAGGGCTTTGCGCCCGCTACCTTCATCGGCAATGAGGCCGATCCCACTCGCGCGATCTACGTCGAGGATGTGGATGACGACGGTGATCTGGACTTGGCCGTGGGCAATGACGGCGCGCCGAATCGTCTCTACCTCAATGCGGGGGACGGCACCTTCGCCGCGCCCATCGACCTCGATGAGCAACCGGCCCGAACGCGCAGTGTCTACGTTCAGCGCCCCCTGAACGGCTCACCGGCACGCATCTTCGCCGTCGATGACCAAGGGGGCATGGCCTATACCTACCAGGATGGTGCCGTAGGCCGCCTGCCACTCACGCTCGACGCGAAACCCGTCACCGCCATCGAACCTACTTCCGTCGGTAACTTCCAAGCGGGCGGAATCGGCGCTCCTCTCCAAGTCATCGCCATCTCGCTGGACGATGCGTACCTCACCGTGCTCGATCCCGCTGGACGTAGCGCCTTGTTCTCCACACTCCTAGGAGGTGCCGGCGACGACAACGTGTCCTGGGGACTCACCCTCGATCAGCAGGGCAACGCTTACGTCGCTGGCAATACGCGCGCGACAGACTTCCCCCTAGTGGACCCGTGGCAGGCGGAGAACCGCGGGTTGTTCGACAGCTTCCTGACGCGCTACATGATGGACGATGTGCGTATACCGAATCGCCTGCGTTACACTACGGTACTCGAGTTGACGCAGCCCACCCTCGATGGCATCAGCAAGCTGGTGCTCGACTGGACCACTCTCGCCTGCGACGAAAGCGCGGCCGAAGATCTGTACGATCTGCGTCTATCCCTGATCGCGGGTCAAGTTCTCGTCGATGCCGATACGGTCCTCAGTGACGGGCTACTTCAACCGTTAGGTCAGGCCGAGCGGAGTGATCCTACCTGGTCCTACGATCTCGCCACGATCACGCTCGAGAGCGTCGGCACCGGCACCGAAGGCGCCATTGAGACCCCTGAGGCATCCGGTGTGAACTACCGAGTGATCACGCCGACCCCGCTGACGGAGGGCGGCGTAATCGTCATCGAGAAGTACGAGGATGGCGTGCTCCTCGAGGCGGCCGAGGCCGACCTTCAGGTGCAATACACCATCGTCCTGGAAGCAGACTGCGACGCCGACGGTGTGAACGGCTTTTCGGACAACTGCCTCTACCAGCGCAACCCCAACCAGCGAGATACCGATGGCGACGGTATCGGCAACTTTTGCGATGCAGACATCAACAACGACTGCCTGGTCAACCTCCAGGACCTCGCCCTGATTCGGGCAGCGCTGCAATCGGCTAACGAAGACGCGGATCTGAACGGCGACGGCGTCGTCAACGGGCGCGACCTGCGTATCGCGCGCGCAGATCTGTTCTCGCCACCCGGACCCAGCGGTATCGCCAACGTGTGCTCTGCCAGGCCTTGAGCTTTCGGGGATCAGAGCTCGAAGGGGACGATCGACGGTGCGCTACATCGCCCCGGTTGAATGCGCGGAACGCTACTAGGTTCGATACCCCTAGCGCCCATCGATAACGGCGAATACGCAATCTACCAGTTCGGCAGTCTATCAATCATCTAAGGCATGACCGACTTGAGTCTCCCACCATGGAGTTTCCATGGTCATTCGGGTAGACGCGATCAAGCAACCGGATATTCGGCTCCTCGGCGACTTGTAAGACCGCGCCATGTGGAGACTCCGGCTTGGTAGGTGGGGCCAGTTGGAAGCCGCTACACTTGACGCGATAGGGCCGTCTCGGCGAGCGATTACCCAAGCATCCAGTGATCACCATGCCACTAGTCATGTGATGCTCTAGGTCACCAAGCCCACCGTTGGAAAGGCGATCGAAGTGCTGGCTGGGGCTGGTCGCTGGCCGAGGTCGGCGCGCGCAAACGCGACCGCTTAGTTACTCCTGGTCCAGGGAACCTACGTGACGTTGGGCTACACACAAGTGCGCCTTTGCCAAGTGAACATCGCAAGGATGTTTTAGTTGAGAGGACTCCAAATCACTCGCATATGCGCTCAGTCCGCTTCATGCTCTTCATCGAAGAATGCTGCCGCAACCCAGTGTTTGAGTGTTGTTGCAAGGTAGGTTGAGAAACTGCCTGGTAACGAGGTTTGCTCTTTGATCTAGTGCCTAGCTAGCCTGGATTATTCATGAGCCAAAAGAGAAGAAGGCCCTCGATGTGTTAGAAAGGTGTTACGACACAGCACTTTC